>CAZGON010000131.1:0-10939 GCA_964527085.1 uncultured Candidatus Competibacteraceae bacterium | reverse complement strand
GCGGAACTGGATTGGTCGTTCCGAAGGCGTGGAGGTGGATTTTACCCTGGCTGAAGATGGAGAAACATTAACGGTTTTTACCACCCGGCCCGATACCTTGATGGGTGTGAGCTATATGGCGGTGGCGGCGGAGCATCCCCTGGCGATACGAGCCGCCGCTGATAATCGAGAATTGACGGCTTTCTTGGAAGAATGCCACCACAGCGGGGTTTCGGAAGCCACCTTAGAAACCATGGAGAAAAAGGGTATGCCGTTGGGTGTGGATGTTATCCATCCTATCACCGGCGGCCGCATACCGGTTTGGGTGGCTAACTTTGTGCTGATGAGTTATGGGACCGGCGCAGTAATGGCGGTGCCCGCCCATGACCAGCGGGATTACGAATTTGCCAGCAAATACGGTTTGCCTATTGTTCAGGTCATCGCGCCTGATGCAGAGCAAGAGATTGCCTTGCATAAAGAGGCTTTTACCGACAAAGGCATATTGATTAACTCGCAACAATTCAATGGCTTAGAATTTCAAGATGGGTTCAATGCCATCGCCGATTATCTCGAAAGCCAGGCTGCGGGGCGACGCAGAATCAACTATCGATTACGGGATTGGGGGGTTTCCCGACAACGCTATTGGGGTGCGCCAATTCCCATCATCAACGGCCCTAGTGGGTCTACGGCAGTGCCGTCGGAAGACTTACCGGTGGTGCTTCCCGAAGATATTACTTTCGAAGGTATCGTGTCGCCTTTGAAAAAAATGCCCTCTTTTTATGAGACTACCGATCCTCATCAGGGGGAACCGGCTCAACGGGAAACTGATACCTTTGATACCTTTGTGGAATCCTCCTGGTATTATGCCCGTTTTACCTGTCCCGACAATGATCAAGCCATGCTGGACGAGCGCGCCCATTACTGGTTACCGGTGGATCAATACATCGGTGGGGTGGAACATGCCATTTTGCATTTGCTATATGCGCGTTTTTTCCACAAATTATTGCGGGATCAAGGTTTGGTCCAGTGTGACGAACCGTTTACCCGGTTGTTGACTCAAGGCATGGTCCTCAAGGAAGGGGTTAAAATGTCTAAATCCAAGGGTAATGTGGTAGACCCGCAAACCCTAATCGATCATTATGGGGCCGATACGGTGCGTTTGTTCGTGATGTTTGCGGCGCCCCCTGATCAGGCCCTGGAATGGTCCGATGCAGCGGTGGAAGGGGCCCATCGATTTTTAAAACGGTTATGGGTATTTGCCGAAAAATACGCAAAGACTATAAAAACAGCGCCTGTAGAGCCTAACTGGGGAACCTTGGCGGCGCCCATGAAGAAGGTCCGGCGTGAGATCCATGAAATCCTGGGTCAGGCCAACTACGATTTTGAACGCCATCAATTTAATACGGTGGTGTCTGGCGGTATGAAAATACTCAATAGTCTTGCTCAGATGACTGAACAGGACACCCTAGCCAATGCTGTACGCCGAGAAGGTTTTAGTATTCTGTTAAGGCTGCTGTCTCCCATTGTGCCCCATATTACCCATGAGTTGTGGCAAGAATTGGGTTATGAGGGGGTGATTTGCAATGCACCCTGGCCAGAGGTAGATGAGACTGCTTTAGTCCAGGAGAGTGTTTCTCTGGTGGTGCAAGTTAATGGAAAAGTGCGTGCGCAACTAGAAGCCCCCGCCGATGCTAGCAAAGAAACCTTGGAGGAACTGGCGTTGAAAGCGCCGAACGTAGAGCGATTTGTCGAGGGCAAAGCCATACGCAAAATAGTGGTCGTGCCTGGCAAGTTAATAAATATTGTTTGCTAATAAAGACTCATGCTTACTTTGCTAAATAAGATTTATCCTAAATGTCTAATTGGGTCAATATTGTTGCCTATTGAATGTATAAGCTTTATACGTGGGCTGTGGACACTTTTGTTAAGTAAGCGCTTGTGGGTAGGGAATTTTGCAAAGCACTGCCAGCTTTTTGTAATCATTGCCTTAGCCTTAGTCATGACCGGGTGTGGTTTTAAGCTGCGTGGCGAAGCCGATCTACCACCGGAATTAGCAAAAATCTATATAAGTAGCAATCGTCCGCCGGGTGCGCCACCTAGCAGTCTAAGACGGACCCTCGAAGACCTGCTGGTAGCCAATGGTGTGGAGGTCACTGAAACTCCGCTAGGGGCGACAGCCGTTATCGAGCTGCTTGACCAACGTATTCGCCGCCGCGTTGTGGCATCGGATTCTATCGGAGACACCCGAGAATATACCTTTACCTTAGAGGTCGATTATCGGGTTGCCAAGCCTAATGGGCGTCCCTTGCTCGCTATGGATACGCTTAGCCTCTCGCGCGATATTATTTATGCTGAATCCGAGGTGCTGGGTCGTCAAGAGGGAGAAGCCATAACCCTGCGAGAAATGGAATCCAGCGCAGCGCAAACTATTGTGCGCCGTTTAGAGACAATCCATCGCTCTGATGAAGCTTCGCTTTGAGCAACTCAAAACCCATTTAGCCCGTGATCTAGCCGCTATTTATGTGGTCTATGGTGACGAGCCGCTGCTGGTTCAAGAGGCTGCCGACGAGATTCGCAAAGCAGCGCGTAGGCAAGGGTACTGCGAGCGGGAATGCTGGATGGTAGAACCGGGATTTGGTTGGGATCAGGTCTTGGAGAGCAGCAATAGTTTCTCTTTATTTGCCAAACAGCGTCTCTTGGAGCTACGTTTAGGAGACACTAAGCCAGGCGAAGCGGGTAGTAAGACGCTTCAGGCTTATGCTGCGCGTCCTCCTGAAGACACGATATTGTTGGTTGTCTGCGGTAAATTGGATATGGCTGCGCAAAATAGCCGTTGGTTTAAAGGGTTGGATACAGGGGGTATGACAGTTCCTGTGTGGCCGGTGGGTGTGCGCGAATTACCCGCCTGGATCAAACAGCGTATGGGAGGTTTAGGGCTGCAGCCAACAGCGGAGGCGGTTGCCCTCTTGGCTGAGCGAGTAGAAGGTAATCTGTTGGCCGCCTCGCAAGAAATTGACAAGCTGCTGGTGTTGTTTGGTCAAGGCCCTATTACTGAAGAACAAGTGCTAGCTGCGGTCGCCGACACAGCACGCTATAGTGTGTATGATTTAGTGGATGCGGCGCTGTCGGAACAAACGGGCCGGGCAGTACGGATTTTAAACGGTTTGCGCGCTGAGGGATTGAGTGCGGTTTTAGTGATTTGGGCGTTGCACCGAGAAATACGTGTGTTAGCAAAGCTAGCTTATGCGCTAGAGCAGGGAGAATCTATAGGGGCCGCGCTAACCCGTCATGGTGTCTGGCAGAAGCGTAAGTCGCTCCTCCAGCAAGCCTTGCGACGTTTATCCAGTGCCGCATGTCGACAGTTATTGGGACGCTGCCATCACATAGATTGTGTTATTAAAGGGATTGAAAAGGGCAATCCTTGGGATGAGTTGTTGCTGTTGACGTTAGAATTGGCAGGCCACTCATTATATGGTAGGCAAACGATTGGGCCAGAAGTTGGAATCGGAACAAAGTGAGATAAGCATGACAGCAAATGCGAAAACCAATAGCGACTTAATCAGTAACTATATGGTCAAGGTTGGCCAACAGGCGCGGGCCGCGTCGCGTCTCGTGGGCAGTGCTGCCAGCGAGACAAAAAATAGCGCTCTTTGCGCCATGGCAACTGCCTTAGAATCTGCTCAAACATTGCTATTAGAGGCCAATCGCGAGGATATGGCGGCAGGAAAAGCAAATGGCCTCGATGCGGCTCTGTTAGACCGGCTATCCTTAACAGAAAGCCGCATCAGTCAGATGGCGCAGGGTCTGCGGGAAATTGCCGCATTAGCGGATCCTGTAGGGGAGATAACCGACCTTAAATTCCGCCCCACGGGAATCCAAGTGGGAAAAATGCGGGTACCTTTAGGGGTTATCGGTATTATCTACGAATCCCGTCCCAACGTGACTGCGGATGCCGCCGGCTTATGCTTAAAATCGGGCAATGCAGTAATTCTGCGGGGTGGGTCCGAGGCCATTCACTCCAATCGCGCCATTGCTCACTGTCTTAGCGAAGGAGTACAACAAGCAGGGTTACCGTTAGCCTGTATCCAAGTCATCGAGACCGTGGATCGCGCAGCGGTGGGTGAGCTGATTCGCTTAACCGACTATGTGGACGTCATCGTGCCTCGGGGTGGCAAAGGATTAATTCAACGTATCAGCAGTGAGGCTCAGGTGCCGGTCATCAAACACCTGGATGGTATCTGCCATGTGTATATCGATGACCGCGCTGATCTCACTAAAGCGGAAGCCATTGCTGTGAATGCCAAGACCCACCGCTACGGGGTTTGTAACGCCATGGAAACCCTGTTGGTGGCTGCCGGGATTGCCGAGCAGATACTGCCTCGGTTGGCCACAATTTACCAGGAGTTAGGGGTGGAACTGCGGGGTTGTCAGCGCACGCGGGATATTTTGCCTACTATCAATGCCGCTCTACCAGCAGATTGGGACTCCGAGTATTTGGCGCCTATTCTGGCTATTCGGGTAGTGGATGATTTGGATCAAGCCATGGCCCATATCGCCCAGCACGGTTCTCGTCATACCGACGCTATTGTTACTGACGATTACAGTCGAGCACGACGGTTTCTGCGCGAAGTGGATTCCAGTTCAGTGATGGTGAATGCCTCACCGCGCTTTGCCGATGGGTTCGAGTATGGCCTCGGCGCTGAGATCGGAATCAGCACCGATAAGCTGCATGTGCGCGGCCCGGTAGGTTTAGAGGGGCTGACAACGCAAAAATTTATTGTCCTTGGCGATGGTCATGTGCGTCGTTAATGACACTTTATTATTACGCTAGGATAGAGCCAAACTTTTGAACCGAAAAAGTGATCCAACAAATCCTCTCGGTATCTTGGGAGGAACCTTCGACCCCATTCACTTCGGTCACCTGCGTTCAGCGTTAGAAGTCTTGCAAGCCTTGCAGCTTTCAGAGATACGTTTTATTCCTTGCCGGGAACCTCCCCATCGCGAAAAACCTGTTGCGCTAGCTGAGCAGCGTCTTGCTTTGGTGGAGCAAGCTATTGCAGACCAGACAGGTTTTGTGGTGGATGATCGCGAGCTGGACCGAGAAGGCCCATCTTATACCCGGCATACCTTAGCGTCCTTACGTAAGGACATGCCGGAAACACCCCTTTATTTGCTGCTGGGAATGGATGCTTTTGTAAATTTACCTACGTGGTATCGTTGGCAAGAGATCCCGGAGCTTGCCCATATAGTTGTGATGCATCGTCCCGGCAGTGAGTTATCCTTTTCGCAAGAATTGACTGACCTGATTGTGCGCTATCGCTGCAATGACCCTGAAGCGTTGCGAGGAAAAATTGCCGGCCATCTTGTTTTCCAACCGGTCACTCAGTTGGATATCTCTGCGACTCAAATTCGTCATTTGTTAGCCCAGGGAGACTCGCCCCGCTACTTGCTACCAGATGTCGTTTGGGCTTACATTCGCAGTCAGGGCTTATATCAGCCTTAAAATCTATTATCTTGTTCATTGTGAGGTAAATTGGTATCAAAAATATGCATAATGCTTTAAAGCAGGTCGTCATAGAAGCGTTGGAGGAACTCAAAGCCCTCGATATCAAGGTGCTAGATGTTAGCAAAATCTCCAGTTTTACTGATGTTATGATCATCGCCAGTGGAACCTCCACCCGTCAGGTCAAAGCTCTAGCCGACAAAGTTGTGGAGAAGTGCCGTAAGACAGGTACCAGACCGCTAGGTGTAGAAGGAGAGCGAGAAGCCGAATGGATCTTGGTGGATTTAGGAGATGTAGTGGTGCATATTATGAGTCCGCAGATGCGAGATTTCTATAATCTGGAAAAGCTTTGGCATGCGGGTGATGCAAACCGCGATAACTCTGTCACTGCTTAACTAACAAAACCATGCGTATTTCTCTGATCGCTGTTGGAACCCGGATGCCCGCCTGGTTAAAAACAGGATTCGCCGACTACGCAAAACGGTTGCCGCGGGAGTGGCGTTTTACGCTGGTTGAAATCAGTGCAAAAAAAACCAGTAAAAACCTTCAAAGAGATGAGTTAATACAGCAAGAAGGTCAACGAATGCTTGCCGCTATTCCCCCCGGAAGCCGCATCATTACACTCGATGTAACCGGACAGCTCTGGGATACCGCGCAATTGGCAGGTTGTTTGAGGTGTTGGTTAAGCGACAGCCGCGATATTGCTTTGCTAATAGGAGGTCCTGAAGGTTTAGACAATGCCTGTCAGAGTCGGGCAGAGTCCAGCTGGTCGTTATCTCGTCTGACCTTTCCCCATATGTTAGTGCGTGTCATTGTGGCAGAACAGTTGTATCGAGCTTGGAGTTTATTAAGTCATCATCCCTATCACCGAGCTTGATAATGGAACAAGGATCTCCAGTTATCACCGGAACTAATGATGGAGCATAAACCTCAAGTTTATCTTGCTTCTGCTTCACCGCGGCGACGCCAACTGCTTACCCAAATCGGCGTTACTTTCCAAGCTATTTTAATATCGGTGGATGAGACGCCGTTGCCCCAAGAGGAGCCAGTTGATTATGTGGCGCGACTAGCTCTAGCGAAAGCGCGCTCGGGAAAGGCCGTTATAACGCAGTGTCGGCGCAGCGCTGATGATTCCTCGCAAAGATACCCATTAGCCCCCGTATTGGGTGCGGATACCTGTGTGTCATTGGACGGTAAGATTCTCGGTAAACCTTGTAATCGAGATCATGGTTTAGCTATGCTTGCCGGCTTGTCTGGACGTGAGCACCGGGTTTTGAGTGCTGTCGCCATAGTCGCAAATCAAGAAGTTGTGCGGGTTCAAGAAAGCCAAGTTCGTTTTCGGCATTTGAGCTTAGATGAATGCCAGGCTTATTGGGACACCGGAGAGCCGCTGGATAAGGCTGGCGGCTATGCTATTCAGGGGCGGGCAGCGGCTTTTATTGCTGAACTGTGTGGCAGTTATTCTGGGGTGATGGGATTGCCACTCTTTGAAACCACAGAACTGCTTAAGCAATGTGATATTCGCATCGTGTAAACTATTGTGTTTTGCCTCACAGACAAATACTTCCGCTAGCGCCATTCGTCCACGCCATCTTATAGAGAATTCTAATGACAACAAATACTGCAAGTTGGCGGGGTAGCGAAGAAATACTTATCAATGTCACTCCCCGCGAAACCCGTGTCGCGGTGTTGGAAAACGGCGTCTTGCAAGAAATTTTTATAGAAAGAGAACGTAAACGTGGTTTGGTGGGTAACATTTACCGGGGTCGGGTATGCCGGGTATTGCCGGGTATGGAAGCCGCGTTTGTGGAAATCGGCTTAGAGCGAGCGGCATTTTTGCATGTATCGGATATTCGCGGCGGGCATGTTAGCGAGGTGCGTACAGCTAACCCGGATATGCTGGAAACCACCCATTTAGCCGAACAGAGTGTGCCTATTAACGAACTGGTTCGGGAAGGTCAGGAAATGACTGTACAAGTGATCAAGGACCCGATTGGTACAAAAGGCGCACGCTTAACCACCCATATCACCCTGCCTTCACGATTCCTGGTTTTTTTGGCCGATTCCGAGGTGGCTGGCGTGTCCATAAAAATTGACGATGAAGAGGAACGCCATCGTCTTAAAGAAACCATCAATGCCTTTCGAAGCGAGTTTGGCGGTGGCTATATTGTGCGCACCGCCGCGGAGGGCACTGATCCCTGGGCATTGCGAGCAGACATGCAGTTTTTAAAACGGCTCTGGGAATCTATTCAAGAGCGTACCCGAGACAGCCAGGGTGTGGCGACCGTCTATGAGGATTTACCTTTGGTGCTGCGGGTATTACGGGATTTTGTCAGCGCAAATCTGGAAAAAGTACGTATCGATTCGCAAGACGTCTATGAACGTATCATGGATTTTGCGAAAAAATTTCTGCCGGAAATGGTTCCCTGTATTGAACATTATCCCGGTGATCGGCCAATTTTTGATCTCTACAATATTGAAGATGAGATTGAGCGGGCCTTGAGTAGAAAGGTGCCCCTTAAATCCGGGGGTTATTTGATTATCGATCAAACCGAGGCGATGACCACTATAGATGTGAATACAGGCGCCTATGTGGGGCATCGTAATCTTGAAGAAACGATTTTTAAAACAAATTTAGAGGCCGCTCAAGCCATCGCTCGCCAGCTATGTCTGCGTAATTTGGGTGGCATTATTATTTTAGATTTTATTGATATGGCCAGCGAGGAACATAAGCAATCGGTTATCAGGGCATTAGAAAAGCACTTGGAAAAGGATCGGGCCAAAAGCCATATCTGTGAGGTGTCGGCCCTTGGTCTGGTGGAAATGACCCGCAAACGAATTCGGGAAAGCCTAGAGCATGTCCTGTGCGAGCCTTGTACTCTTTGCGGGGGGAGAGGCTCACTTAAAACAGCGGAAACCGTTTGCTACGAGATCTTCCGTGAATTACTCCGGGAGGCACGGCAATATGAAGCGGCCCGACAGTTCCTAGTGCTGGCTTCTCAGGAAGTGGTGGACATTATGTTGGACGAAGAATCCGAAAGCGTCGCGGAACTCGAAACATTTATCGGGGTGCCTGTAAAATTTCAAGCAGAGATATTGTATAACCGGGAACAGTACGATGTTGTATTAATGTAATGTAGCGTTCCAGGTTAGCGCGTGTCAGACGACGTATGTTATGAAAATTTTGTTTGCGACAGGGCGTCAGTGGGGACGATGGACGCTGAGTTTAGGTTGTGTTTTTATAATATTTATCATCCTATTGCTGGTGGTGAGTCGTGTTTTACTGCCTTACGTCACCCAGTATCACGTTGAGATAGAAGAAAATCTCAGTGATTCTCTCGGTGCGCCTGTTCAGTTTCAAAATTTAGATGTCACCTGGCATGGGTGGAAACCAAGAATAACACTGGACCACTTTCAGCTAGGTGTTTCTCAGGACCAGTTGCCTCGGGCTAGTTTTGATAAAGGTGTTATCGAATTAAATTTATTACAGTCGCTCCTGAAAGGGCGTGTTGTCGCTAGCAAACTACGCGTTAGCGGGCTTCACCTGACCGCAGAGCAAGATTCCGCGGGAAGATTGCGTTTTGGGCCTGAGTCTTCCGACCCCTTATCGGTTCAGCTCGATGAACTGGCTAGCCGATTTTCAGACCTGCATGCCTTAGATCTGATAGTCCAGCAAATTACCTTGCGTCCCTCCAACAAGCCAAGTCCCGGGCAAGTTATTCGTGACCTGCGTATCACGCTACGCCGTGACAAACAAAAGCGGCGGCTGGTCCTGGTGGGGAATTTTCCCAAACGTTTAGGACGGCGGGGGCGGGTGGTACTGGAATGGCAGGGTAATATTGATGATGTTATGGCGGCAGATATTCGCTTTTATATTCAGGGCGAAGCCCTAGAACTGGCGAATTGGTCTCTTCCAGAGCCGATGGCGGGTAGCGGTCAGATGACTTTTTTTGAAGCCTGGGGAGACTGGCGGCAGGGAAAAGTCGACACTCTGGATGGGCGCGTCCAGGTAAAAAATTTAACCCCTCCGGTATCCCCATCGCTAGCAGGCGTGGGCAAATTATTGACTCAAATGCCAAACCTTTCCGCCGACTTTAGCTGGCGTCGGCGTTTGCAGGGTTGGAACTGGCAGGGCCATCTCGAAGGCAAAGATGAACGTGGTGTGACGCGACTGCAAAGTGCCGCGCAACTGCTATTAAAAATCCCCCCTGACGCAACATCGCCTTATTTGGAAGGCTATAGCAATAATCTGCGTCTGAACGATATTGCTACCCTCATTCATCCATGGTTGGAGAAAAATTCCCCCCTGGTAACCATGAAACCACGAGGTCGTATTGCAGCATTGGCGTTTCGCGTACCCCTTAAGGGGAAAACGTTAAATCCCCTGCACAACTATACCTTGGTTGCTCGTTTCCAAGATCTAACCACTCAACCCTGGCAACGTATACCCGGTGTGCAAGGTTTGCAGGGTATCTTAACGCTAGATCAACAGGGTGGTCTTGTTGAATTAGATAGCCGTCAGGTGCGGCTAACCGGAGACAAGTTGCTGCATGACCCAGTTTCCCTAGATAAACTGATGGGTCCGCTACGCTGGTGGCGCGGAGCTGACGGTTTGCACTTGGCCTCAACCGGCTTAGCTTTTCACAATGCGGACTTGAAGGCCCAACTGCAGGGCCATATGGCCCTCATGGATGCGGCTGCTAGCCCGTATCTGAATCTAAAGCTTACGACTCAGGCGCTACAAATTGGCCAAGTGCGCCATTATTTGCCAGCGCCTCTCATGCATCCAAAGCTTTCGGCATGGCTGGATCGAGCCCTCGTGGGTGGTCGCGTAACTGAGGGTACAGTGATGTTGCAAGGTTATGCTAAGGATTTTCCCTTTGATAAGGGGCAGGGTTTATTTGAAGCCCGCTTGCAGCTGCGGGATGCTAGCCTCGATTATGCCCGTCATTGGCCCCAGGTAGAGGCCCTGCAAGGTGAGGTTTTGTTCCGCAACCGTGCTTTACAAATTAAAGCAGTTAAGGGAAAAATAGCCGATGTGGATATACAGCAAGCTACCGCTCAAATCGCCGATTTGAGCAAGGGAAACCTGGTGATCCAGGGAAGTCTGCAAGGACCGGGGGCGAAAATGGTGAATTTTTTGAAAACCGGTCCGCTGGCAAAGGGTGTCGGTAAACGGGTACAAGATATCCAAGTGTCAGGCGCCAACACCCTCGACCTGCATTTGAACATTCCGTTGCGTAAGATTCGCTCATTGCAGGTGCAGGGGGCAGTCCACTTTGCTGGCGGAAACGTAACATTGCCCCGTTGGAAGCTGGATCTCACCCGTATTCATGGCGCTGTAGCATTTACTCGGGCCGGTTTACAGGCCCATGGTTTAAAACTTGCGCTACGGGAGCAACCTGCCCACATGGATATCGTTACCCGATCTGATGAGGTTCATGGTAAGGAAACCCA
>CAZGON010000130.1:0-11036 GCA_964527085.1 uncultured Candidatus Competibacteraceae bacterium | reverse complement strand
CTTCGGCGTTAGCCGCTGATCTTATTGACTTATTTTTTTGAGCGGGAATTGCTGCGGTATCAGTCTTGCCGCCCTTGAGCTAGCCCTCGAACAATGGCCCATAAAAGCCTGTGTTCTAACACCGACTTTTAGCAATCCCTTGGGTTACTGTATGGCCGATGACAATAAAGCGGCTTTAGTCGCGCTACTGGCAAAACACGACGTGCCGCTTATTGAAGATGACATTTACGGTGAGCTGGGTTATGGACAAGGCCGTCCCCGAGCGGTGAAGTCCTGGGATAGGCAAGGACGGGTATTGTTGTGCTCGTCTATCTCCAAAACATTAGACCCTGGCTTGCGGGTGGGATGGGCTATTCCGGGTCGCTATTTTAAACAAGTGGAACATCTAAAGCTGGTAACCAGCATGGCCAGCGCCACCTTACCCCAGATGGCAGTAGCGGAATATCTAAGCGGAAATCGTTACGATCGACACCTGCGTAGCGCTAGAGTTGTCTACCAGCGGCGCCGGGATCAATTCATTGAATTAGTGAGCCGATACTTCCCGGAAGGGACTCGACTGACCCGCCCGGAGGGTGGTTTTTTGGCTTGGGTTGAATTACCCAAGGGCATCGACTCCATGGGTCTTTATCGCAGTGCGTTGCAACAGGGTATTAGCATCGCGCCGGGTCCGCTGTTTTCACCAAAGCGTAAATTTCGCAATTTTATTCGGATCAATTATGCGCGACCCTGGCACAAAACTACCGAGCAGGCCGTGGCGACCTTAGGTGAATTGGCAAGATGATTTTTTTGCACAGGTAAATACGTTTGCCAAAATCCGAACAGATTCGAAGTTTTTGATGGTTTCGCTAGTAACCAAAACATTCAGCGACCGATGCCGTTTCTTGCCAAACGGTTTGGCGATCACGCTCGGCGATGGTGAGGGTTTCGTCGGGTGGCGCCGCAAGGGTTTCACCCATAGTACGAACCCGCCCCTGGGAGTCGTCCAAAGCCGCAAAAGCCAGCAATTCTTGAACTTTCTCGGCAGGAAAAGCGCATAAATCCTCATAGCGCACGATCAGTATTCGTTGAGCTAGCGCCCTATGTTCTCGTTGTAGCCGATCCACATAGCGATACACCTCTGCCCATTGACGGGCATAACCCTGATACACCTCGCCATTGCGCCAAGCTTGTTCGATCCAGCCGACTCGTGCGGGATCAAGATTCATGGGACAGCGTTGTGTGCCAAATTCATAATGCCCTGCCGCCGCAAGGTAATAGGCAAGACGTTTGTCTGCAACGCTATACTGACTAAACCGTTGATGCTGTTTAACCAGAGAATGGACCTGGGCTAACGGTGCGCGGATCGGGATAATAAACTTGGCATCCGGCAATAACTGGACTAGGAAGTTTATCCGAGCCACATTGTAATTGCCCTTAGAGACATAGCGTTGGGCGTTGCGGATCAACAGTATCTTGCGGATATGATCGCAGAAAAATGCTGCGAATTCCTCTGTGTTTGCATCATTGTTGAGAACATGACACCGGGTAGGGTCATGGGTCCAGGGAAAAAATGTCTGCCATAGGGGTTCCTCAAAGGCTTCGGGGCTTTCCCTTGTAATGTGAATTCGGTCGCCATGGGGACGTTCCACCGGGGTGGCTGTTGTGCTTAAGCGGGATTGAAACCAGTTCCAAGTCATCGGGATAGACAGAAAAGGAAAGTCCCGGTAACGATGGGTAGCTACATGGTCGGCTTGTGACAAGAGTGTGAGCAGCATGGTGGTGCCAGAGCGGGCCAAGCCAGTGATAAACACCGGTCGGTCGATGGCTAGGGCATTAAGACGCTTGCCAAGGGCAAAGGTCTCTACGTCACTTAGATTCCGCAGCAACGAACCTAAATAGCGGTTGGCGGTAACCAGGGCGAAATCCCGGCTGCGCAGCATCATGTCCTGGCTCGCCAGAGAAGACCCAGGGTCACCATGGAGGCGAAAGCGACGAAGAAAATAAACTCTAAACCACCGAGAAGAGGCCATGCCGGATTCCACGCGCCGGTATCCGTTCGCACGATAACTGAGGATAGATCGGGCGGTGGCGGAGAATCGAGTCGAGTGACATGGAAATTAAACGCTGTCAGGATGGCGCAATGGATTGCTGTCCAACACAAAGCCATTCGAGGCGCTTCGTCTTTTAAGGTTACCACTGGACCTCCCTTTGCTAAATGCAATTCTGTGGTATTCTTTTTGTCAGAAGTGACTAATGTTCCGGCTTCCCTTGGCACAACGGCCAGTACCTCTGTCCGGGCATCCCAAGCGGTAAACAGACCTGGACCAACCATCCATAATAAAACAATCAGCGGTAGACAGCCGAAAAGGGTTCCCCCCACATTGCGAGCCGTATAGCTCGCAACCATGACCCCCAACCGCTTATAGAGTGCTAGGAACTCAGCCGTCTCATCGACGGTGACGATGCATCGACTCAAATCACCCATGCCGCGCCAGAACAGTCGATGGGTGTGAACGGGTATTATCCAGCACCAAATTAAGGCAAAACCCAGACCAGCAACTGCACCTAATCCAACAGCAGCGCAGACGAACAGTACCGCCTCGATTGAGTCTACTAACACAAGATCACTTATTGGGCGCTTGAGCTTGGTCGGCAGTGCTTTGCTTAGAATCGGCTTGAGGATCAGAACTTTGGTTGCTGCAATGGTGGCTGGCTTGATGGGAAGACGAGGTTTTAGCTGATGCTGAACTGGCCGCTTTACGCCGATGTTTTAAGATAAGCCGCAGGGGAAACAGCACTAACCCAAGAATGGCCAGCAAAATAGCGCCGACAACGGCGATAAGGCTCCCTATCATACCCAGTCCTGCGCCTGGACCCACATAAGCCCAGGCAGTTTCAGCAAAAATACTCATCAAAACCGTCATTGAGAGAATAGGGAAAATAGCTATCATAAAAATACTCGTATAGTTTACTTACAGTTTGCTTTTCATCCTGATATTTTAAGAAATTTGCGAAAAGTCCTGTCATTTTTACGCGAGACAGAAGTACCCGCTAATGCCTTTGCAAAAACCGTTTTGTCCACGTAATAGCCACCAAAATTTTCAACGCGAACCCATGGCTTCAAAGATCCTTTCCATCCGGGATAATGTTCTGCATTAAAGAGTTTTTCATATTCCCACAGTAGCTCCCCCGTAGACAGGTCGATTTCCCAAAGCTTACCCGTCTCTGTAACGGAGACAAGGGCACGATGACCTTGGGGGTGGACATCGATATGACCGACATACTCGGTGAAGAACTGCCGATTTTGCGGTAATGGGGCCCTGGGAAACAGGGTTTCTACCCTGTCTCGACCAATTTGATGCCGCGTGATTCGCGATCCGCCGAACGACTTATTACCGCCTAGGTTATCGAAGACTACAAACGAGCCATCCGGTAAGAAACGAGGGCTGTGTTGCGCCATTGTGCGGTCACTAAGTAACCATTTTAGCTTGCGTCGGCGAGGATCGAGCAACGCGAGGGCATTGACGTTACGCATGGACAATAAAAGATCGCCCGCTTTAGCGCCTGGAATGCGCGCTGCTGTAGCCGAATCTATATATTGGACAAAGTTTAAATGCAGGGGATCACAGGGGTCCTGGGTTCCTTGAATCACCGCGGCATAACCGCTGTCCACCAAAATATCTATCAGGGGCAAAGTCTCGACGGTTTTGCCATGAGGGTCAACGATACCCACCACATCGAGCTTTGCGCGAGTCTCTGGACAATCAAGGGAAGCAGAGGTATTACCGATGCTAAAGGGGGTTTCAATCACATGGTGCGCTGGCGTATAAATGCGCCCGCTGTTGTCTGTGGTAAACCAATGATGCGAGTGGTCTTTCTTGATCCAAACCAAATTTCCTTCAATGTCAAACTTGGCGAGGCCGGCGCCCTCTGGAAATGCGAAATTATTATAAAAGGCGGCAATAATACTGCCGTCGGGTAACAGTTCAATGCCAAGGGGTTTAAAATTCCAGGGATTTTTTAAACCGGTCATGTGGTCGGCCTCGGCCCAAAGCGCGTCGAGGTCAACTTCCCAATGGTGGATAATTTTACCCTGGCGATCCATGACCCACGCTAGGCAACCAAACGTTGGACATTGCTCAAGATTTTCATAGGGCCCGCCCGTAACGAGAATCCACTCATCTTTAACAGGTTGAGGCTGGGTCTCAAAATGATGGATAGGTGGGCTAATGTCAGGATTATCTTCAAAGGATTTGAAAGTGGCTGGCATTTGTCCAGCGTGAAGTTCCGTATTAATCTCTAACACGGCTGCGCCAGCAAGCCAGGCTTGTGAGATGACTCCGTAGGGAAACCAATGGTTTTTATGAATTAAAAATCCGTAACCGACGCCAACGGTGAAAACGGCGGCTATAAAATACAATTTCCATAGCTTTTCCCACAAAGAATTCATGTGAATCGGTATGTGCCTCTACTTAGGGTTTGCAGCTTAGGAGTTACGCAATTGAAAGTTTAAGTTGTTGATTTTTATGAATTCACGATTGCACGGTGTGCAAATACATTCTCAGTGAAATCAAACCCTTATTAACCCAACTGCGTAACTCCTACAGCTATCTATTTATTGACAGACAACCAAAGGCTATCAGCAATTCCAGATTTGATGTAAGCCTTTTACGTTAGACTGGCCTTACGCAGCTCGTTCCAGAGGACGCCGTGAACACGTCCTTGTGGGCTTGACGACGGCCATCCAGGCCGTCGACACCACGCAAGTCCGTCCTTTAAGTGTTGGTATTGGATGAGGGGGGAGGGACTTTCCGGTCTTGGCAGCGATGGCCTTATTGCTAAGGCTATAGATCCATCATTTGACGTAACACGTTAGCACTTGCTTGCGCAAACTCCGTTGGAATGTGTTGTCCAGCGACACCATGCTCAGCGAGACTTTGACTAAGGGATGGCTCTTCAATAATTGGTACTTTTTTTGTTTGCGCTATCCCTATCATTTGTTTAGCCAGTAGCTTTTTACCAATGACTAAGATAATAGGCAGCGTTGTTTTTTCCTTTTTGTACCAAAGGGCAACCGCAACTTTTGGTCCCGTCAATAAAATGCTGGCATCCTGGACTGCTTGTAAGGTATTTCCCATAGCAAATTGCTGATGCAATTCTTTGCGCTGACCTTTAATCATCGGGTCGCCTTCCATATCCTTGTATTCTTTTTTGACTTCCTCCTTAGTCATTTTGTTGTCCTTGATGTATTGAGCCCGTTGAAAAAAGTAATCTACTACCGCAATGACAAAAAAACCTGGCATAAGATAAAGAACAACCTGTTTAGTCAGTGCTGACGTTACATCGGCTAAACAGTCAATGTCACGATAGGGTAGGTTTACAAAGACAGAGAGGCTGTTCTTGATGACAAAAAAAAGCAAAATAGCGATAAGCGAAACCTTAAAAACCGACTTTGCGGCTTCAATGGCGGTCCGGGCAGAAAATAGTCTTTTTATACCGCTAATAGGATTGATTTTTTCTAGCTTCGGTAAAATGGGTTCAGCAGCAAATAATAGACCGAATTGCAGCAGATTTGCCAATAATCCTACCGCGATCACTAAACCGATCAGCGGTAGCACAACATAGATCGCTTCCATGAACAGAAGCTCGCTTAAGTCTTTTAAAGCCTCTTCAAAAGGCATTTGATAGAAATAGGTGGGCAAAAGAATCATCTCTTTGAACCGTGCAACCTGGTAGGGCCAGGAAAACCAAAAAAAGATAAACACGGAAAACAGCAACAGGGTTGAAACGATTTCCCGGCTTTTTGCCACTTGGCCTTTTTTACGGGCATCTCTTAACCGCTTTGGGGTCGGTTGTTCGGTTTTTTTGCTTTTATCTTCACTCATTGAAATAGGTTATTAAGGTTGAAAAAGAGACTATTTGCTTGGTTAAACTCATTTTGAAAAAATTGCACCAAGTGATACGTATAAAAAATGAGTAGAAAAATGCTTACTCCGCTTTTAATGGGTAAGGCGACAAAAAAAACATTGAGTTCAGGTGCAAAACGACCGATTAAAGCCAACCCAAGTTCTATAAGAAACATCATCAGAATCAAAGGTCCGGCCAGAAAAACGGTGAGATACATCAGCGTGTCCAGCTGATTAAGAAAAAATGTGGTGCCGTGCAAATCAAGCTGAGGAAAAAAGGACAGCAATGGCCAAACCTGATAGCTCTGATACAATCCTTCTAAAAACAAAAGAAAACCACCACTGATCATAAAAAGTAGAGTAACCATTTGGTTAAATAGGGTTCCTAGAGGAGATGTTTGGTCGCCAAGCAGGGGCACAAAAGTGCTTGCCATGGTGGCGCCTCGTTGCGTATCGATAAAAAAACCGATGGTGCCTGCCGCCCAAAATGGAATAGCGACAAGATAGCCAATGCCCAACCCCAAGAAAATTTCTTTAACAACAATTCCCATCACTTGCATTAGCGTCAGTGATGAGCCTGAAAACCCTGTCCCCACCATCGGTACTAGCATCATGGCCAAACTGATAACCAGCCCACCGCGTACTAAACCCGGCAGCACAGATTTGTTCAAAAATGGCAAAACGGTAAAGGCGGCCAACATTCTGGGTAGGGTTAGAGCGAGGGCGAGCAAATTATTTTGCCACTCGATACCAAAGGGCGTCATAGGGAAATGCCAGCAATACTATTAAATGCCTGGAGGGTAAAATTCTGCATCTCAATACCGAGCCAGCGGGCCGTTAACGTCAAAGTGACAATAACCGCGATCAACTTTATGCCAAACGATAGGGTTTGTTCTTGGATTTGGGTGAGCGCCTGAAAAAGCGCCACTAATAGACCCACCCCAGTTGCCACAAGAATGGTTGGCAGGGATAAGAGCAGCACCAAAAGCATGGCTTGTTCGATGTGATAAATAATGTCTTGTTCACTCATGGCAGCTATTGGTAACTCAACACTAATCCGTGAATAAGTCGTGTCCAACCATCCACTAATACAAACAACAAAAGCTTAAAGGGAAGCGAAATAGTCATTGGCGAGACCATCATCATACCCATTGAAAGGAGAATATTTGAAATCACTAAATCGATGACAAGAAAGGGTAAATAAAGCAAAAAGCCAATCTCAAAGGCTTCTTTTAATTCGGTTAACGTAAATGCCGGTAATAGTATGAGCAGACTCTCATCCGTGATAGATTCTGCATAGTCCGGTGGCCAGAGTTTTTGTGTGGTACGGGCAAAAAATTTACGTTGACTCTCTTCTGAATGTTCCTTTAAAAAATAGCGAATGGGTTCAGCGCCTTCTTTAAGGGCTTGTTGAGTGATTGGGTTTTGCAAGTCTATTGGATCAACAGTTGATATTATCCTTTGTATATCGGTACCTACGGGAGCCATGATATAAATCGAGAGAATAATCGCTAATCCGTTCACCGCCATATTGGGTGGAATCTGTTGAATACCCAAAGCGTTACGCACTAAAAATATAACCACAACAATCTTTAAAAAAGAACTCACCATGATGGCAATAAAAGGGGCGAGCGCAAGCACGATCATAGTGATCATTAAAATTGAGGGATTAGGCAAACTATCCATCAAATTTTCCAGACAGTTCTAGCACTCTAACACCAATACGGTTATTGATTTCTAGCAACTCACCCGTGCCGATACGATGTCCGTTGGCGCGAATGGTAACGGGTTTTTCTAGCGATGTATCAAGGGTAAAGGTATAACCAGGCTGCAAGGTTTTTAGTTCGCGTAATGAAATTTTTTGCTCGCCCACATCAAAAACAAGATCTATGGGTAAGTTATCCATATCGATTAATTCAGGTTTCTTTTCATCCATTTCGATTTCCTTACATTTTCCGTTGATAATAATAAGATTTTCTTTTACCTGTGCCGTCAGTAAAAGATCTGAAGTAATGGGAATAAAAACAGTGTTTTCTTTAACAAAGGGGCAATGATCGAGAAAAATAACATCGCCTATCACAATATCCTGGAGCATCGCTGCTGAAAGTTGTGTAGACCCAATTTCAAAGTGGATTTTTTTCGAGAGTAATTCCCAATCATGTTGTTCTCGTTTAGGGATTTTCTCGAAAGCTTTCAGGAAAAGTGGCAAGAGTGGTTGTTTAAAGGAAAGGTAACCCTCGATGGGGTGATCATACTCTTCCCACCTTAAATAAAATAAAACAGTGATGTTATCTGTTGCAGTCCTTTGTTGCTGGTTAGTGCCAGCAATCTCTATAGGGGCTTCTAACATCTTTTCAAAAAGATTCAATTCATAATCTAACGCTGCTTCCATAACAGCGCTGTAAAGCTCCAGTGGTAAATCCGTAAGTTTTTCTTTTGGTAGAAAATGTTTCAAACGGTTGCGGAGAAACAGATCGGTTAAGGTGATGCGGCTTGGATGGCTATCGATAGTGAGAGGAATGCTTCGCATCAACTGGTTATTTCGACCTGCGTTTGAGGGAAATAACTCGAGATAGCCAATACGATTATTTATCTGAAAACGTTGTTTATAACCTCTACCAAGATGGATTTGGTTATTTAGTTGAATGTTTTCGCAAGTATGCTTTTCGAGATTTAAAAGACTATGAGTGACGTCATCCATGATGTTTACACCAATAAACTGATTATGGCTAAATCAAATGCTTCGAATATGAAGCACCTATTTTGAAGGAAATAAATGATTTAGAAAATACAACGTTAGTGCTAGTTATTTAGGTTTAATACTTTAGTTATAGACCAGATTACGACTAATAGTGGATTTTTATTTTTATTAGCTTTGCTATGTTAGTTATTGGATTAATAAGTCGTCTTGGAGACGATTAATTATTTTAAAAAAGTAATAATTTTTTATTCAGGATAAATAACCATGACTACAATTAATAACAAACCCAACAATGTCTTTACACCCTTTAAAGGTTGGGAAACTGAAGCATCGCGACAAAACCAGACAACGCGTTTTGAGCAAGCGCTACATGCGGTCGATCCGATGTCTACGTACACGGCTCAAGCAGGTGATAACTTAAGTCACATCGCCACGCGCCACGGCGTAGAACTGAAAGAATTATTGAAAGCCAATCCACAGATTCGCAATCCGGACCTGATCCACTCAGGACAGCAAATCAACTTACCGGTTTTGGATAAAACTGTTTCCCATCAGGCAAAGCGTTTTGAACAAGCGCCACTTACGACCGAACCAGCGTCTGTTTACACCGTACAGGCGGGTGATAACTTAAGTCAGATCGCAGCACGCCATGGCGTAGAACTGAAAGGGTTATTAGAAGCCAATCCGCAGATTCGCAATCCAAACCTGATCTACTCAGGACAGCAAATCAACTTACCGGTTTTGGATAAAACTATTCCTCAGTCAGAGCCGCTTTCAAACCCTCAAATAACCCCTCCGGTGAATGGCGATCTAATCTATGGAGACCAGGTCTCTCCAGAGTTTGCCCAAAAAATTGTGGAAATTGCCGAACGGCTTAGCGTAAACCCCAACCACCTAATGGCTGTCATTCACTTCGAAACCGCGGGTACTTTCAGCCCAGCTATTCAAAATCCCATGAGCGGCGCTACTGGACTTATCCAGTTCCTTCGCAGCACTGCCGAAGAGCTTGGTACCTCAACCGATGAACTAGCAAAGATGAGTGCAGAACGCCAGTTAGACTTTGTTGAACGTTATTTAATGAAATATGCGGGACGCATGAATAGCGTAGAAGATACCTATATGGCGGTGTTTTATCCGATCGCCATTGACCGACCATCGGACAGCGTTTTGTTTAGTCAAGATAGCCGCGCCTACCGGCAGAATGCCGCGCTTGACCGCAATCATGATAATCGAATTACCAAAGCCGAGGCCGCTGCCGGTATTCATGAGCGAATCCATCTTGGTCGCATAGCTAGCAGTGACTAAGCTAGGCTAGGAGGAAATGAATCGTGCTAACACTTTTCGCTAGGAAGCGTTATCTGCTTGTTTTATTGGTGTTCTATTCTGTTTGTTTATGGGCTGATCCCTATCCTACGCCACTCATTTATAGCGGGATTACTCAAAAACCAACCGCTGCCAGCATAGCAAAACATCGTCTGAACCAAGACGAAGCTATGGAGGTGGCTTGTTCCCCCGACAGTCGTCAGGCGCTTGCCGTAGGTTTAAAGGACACGCCACATCTATGGAATTTTACCAGTAACCAAATTCAGGTTTTCGAAACGTTTGAGAAGACTATCCTCCATCTTGTGTTTTTACAGAATAAACAGGCTTTTCTAGTAGCCGGTCCTGATGTTTTAGAAATACGCTCGCTTATCGACGGTGCAAAACTCAATGCTTTCTCTGAACTTAAAGAAGGGTGGTTGTCTTCTGTGGTTGTGTCTCCCGATGCTAGGCTTGTGGCTATTGGGTATGGAGAAGACATCTTGCTTTGGGATACGCAAACAGGCGAAGTGTTACCGCCCCTGGTGGGTCATGATTTTGGGGTTTTGGCAGTAGCTTTTATAGACAATGGCAAGCGATTGGTCTCAGTGGGTTATGATGCAACGGCGCGGCTTTGGGAGGTATCCACGGGAGCTGAGTTAAATCATTTTGAAGTATACAGCACTCCGCATTCTACGGTCGCCATTGACCCGAATACCAACACAATGCTGGTCAGCGGTGGCAGAATGCCTTTTGTGTGCCGATGGCATATCACGAGCGGCGAGGAAATTAGCTGTTTAAACGACGCCGATTCCCCTCTTTGGGTAAATGCCCTCGCTATAGGGCCGAACGGTCACCAAGCCCTATCAGGAGGTCCGCATAATGAAGTGACCTTATGGAATCTGAAAACCGGTCGTGCTATACGCCAGTTTAATGCAGGCGGCGCGATTTATGGCGTGGCTATATGTCCCAATGGCAAATATGGACTCTCTGCCAGTGATGATGGCGTGATCAATGTCTGGAATTTAAAGCCAGAATAAGGGTTTCAAGCTGCAAATCCCGTGATTAGTTTTTACCGATCAAACAAAAAAAGCATTAAAATGTAGTTGTCAAGACTTAATCTGACGGTTTACAGTTATCAGGCAGGGACA
>CAZGON010000129.1:0-11102 GCA_964527085.1 uncultured Candidatus Competibacteraceae bacterium | reverse complement strand
GTGTATAAGATTGAAAATGACTCGCTGTTCATTGCTCAGTTAAGGCACCACTACTGACTGTTTTACATAACAAAAGCACATCTCAAAGCTTTAGGGGGTGAATGTACTCCAGAGCAACAGGAAGAGTTTGAGGGTGAGCAGCTACCTGTTTTTTTATATTTTCTCATGAGCACACGTCTTTCTATGGATCCGGCACTGTTCCTCTAACCAAGCTTGAATTCGCGCCACCGCGGCGCGCACCTGGTTTGGCGCTGTTCCTCCAAAATGGTCCCGGCAAGCCACCGCCCCTTCCAGAGTTAATACTTTAAACACATCCTGTTGGATCAAAGGTGACAACGCCTGTAATTCCGCTAAATCTAACTCTGCCAAATCCCGTTTGGTGGCTAATCCTAAGCGTACTGCCTGGCCAACTACCTCATGGGCGTCGCGAAAAGGCAAACCTTTAAGCACCAAGTAATCCGCTAAATCAGTGGCCGTTGCAAAACCCTGTTTAGCCGCCCGGTACATGTTGTCCCGTTTAGCCTGGATCGCGGGCGTCATATCCGCAAAGGCTTTTAAACAAGCCAGCACAGTATCGACGGTATCAAACAGGGGTTCCTTATCCTCTTGGTTGTCTTTGTTATAGGCCAAAGGTTGTCCTTTCATCAGGGTCAGCAGCGCCACCAGATGGCCGTTGACCCGACCTGTCTTGCCGCGCACCAATTCAGGCACATCCGGGTTTTTTTTCTGCGGCATAATAGAAGACCCGGTGCAAAAACGATCCGGCAACTCGATAAAATCAAATTGCGCTGACGACCACAGCACCAATTCTTCAGAAAAACGCGATAGATGGGTCATGATCAGGGCGCTGGCCGCCACAAACTCAATGGCAAAATCCCGGTCGCTGACTGCATCAAGAGAATTTTCTGCGGGACTATTGAAACCGAGAAGTTGTGCCGTAAAATGGCGGTCTATAGGATAACTGGTGCCCGCCAACGCAGCAGCCCCTAACGGCAGGATATTGACCCGTTGGCGACAATCCTGAAGCCGTTGCCAATCTCGCCGTAACATCTCAAGCCAGGCCAAGAGGTGATGACCAAAGGTGACCGGCTGGGCCACCTGGAGATGGGTAAAACCCGGCATAATGGTGTCGGCTTCCCCTTCGGCAAGGGTCACTAAGGCGTATTGCAGGCGAATTAATTCCGCCATGATGGCGTCGATGGCAGCGCGTAAATACAGACGAATATCGGTGGCCACCTGGTCATTACGGGAACGCCCCGTATGTAGCCGTTTACCGGCGTCGCCGATATGTGCTGTGAGACGTGCTTCGATATTCATATGCACGTCTTCCAGCTCCGTGGACCAGCAAAATTCACCGCTTTTAATTTCAGCACGAACCGCTTCCAGCCCCGCCACGATGGTATCCCGATCCTCCTCGCTCAATACTCCAATTTTAGCCAGCATCCGGGCGTGGGCGATGGAGCCGTCGATATCATGCTGGTATAAACGCCGATCAAAATCCACCGATGCGGTAAATTTTTTAACGAAGGCGTCGGTGCCTTCTGCAAAACGTCCACCCCAAGTTTTATTAGTATTGCTCATTGCAACGTATCCATAGGACAATCCTCTACTATACCAAACTGATCCCAGTTAATTTTACCCCAGCAGGGTCTATCGGTTTACAAGATCTTATTAATGTAGGACTTATGCAAAGCAAGACTTTCGTAGCTCGTGAAAGAGGTGTTGACGGTTAGGTCAGGCCGTCATCAAGCCTATAGGGATATATTCACGGCGTCCTCTGGAACGAGCTGCGTAAGTCTTGTAGTGTTTTTTGGTAATCAAAATGCCCCAGGATTTACTCCGTATTGCAACCCGCAAAAGCCCCCTTGCCCTCTGGCAAGCCGAGTTTGTTTCCCAAAGGCTACGTCAGGCGCATCCTGAACTGACCGTAGAACTGGTGGGTATGACGACCCGGGGTGATAAAATCCTCGATAGTCCCTTGGCCAAGGTAGGAGGCAAAGGGCTATTCGTCAAAGAATTAGAGCAAGGTCTTTTAGACGGCCGGGCAGATCTGGCGGTACACTCCCTCAAGGATGTTCCAGTAGGGTTTCCGGAAGGGCTATGTTTACCGGTCATCATGGCCCGTGAGGATCCACGGGATGCGTTTGTCTCCAATCGTTATCACCACCCGGATCAATTGCCGCCGGGGGCGCAAGTGGGCACCTCTAGCCTACGCCGGCAATGTCAACTCATGGCCCGTTATCCTTATCTAAAGGTGGTTAGTCTGCGGGGCAATGTAAATAGTCGGCTGGCTAAATTGGATAAAGGCGATTACGATGCCATCATTTTGGCCGCGGCAGGACTGACTCGATTGGGTTTTGCGGTGCGCATTAGCTGTCATTTGCCCCCGGAAACTTTTCTTCCCGCCATTGGTCAGGGGGCTTTGGGCATCGAGTGTCGGGTGGGCGATAATCGCGTGCTAAATTTTCTGCGGGTGCTAGATGATCCGCCCACCCACACCCGTATTCGCGCCGAGCGGGCCTTAAACGCGCGTCTCCAGGGGGGGTGTCAAGTGCCTTTGGCCGGTTATGCCGTATTGGAGGACGAGCACCTGTTGCTGAGGGGATTGGTGGGTGATCCCACTGGAAAAGAGGTGCTAAGGGGCCAAGTTCACGGTCCTGCCCAAACGGCGCAAAGTCTTGGCGTACAATTGGCTGAAGATCTGTTGGCTCAAGGCGCCGGTAGGATTCTGCGATCTATCGACGCTGATGATGCCAACTCAGAGCCATTAACGTCTCAAGGAATAGGAGATGATGAATAAAGACCGATCTTTGGCGGGCATGGGCGTTGTAGTGACCCGGCCGGTTCATCAAGCAGAGGGTTTATGCCAGTTGATCGAGTCCTATGGTGGCAAAGCCATCCGTTTTCCTACCTTGGCTATCAGCGAACCCCATGACTCAGCAGCGGCGCAACACATTATCGATCACCTCGAAGATTATCAGATGGCGATTTTTACCAGCGCCAATGCGGTGCGCTGGGGATTGCGCTGGGGGCTGGAACGACGTTTTTCGGAATTGCCCATATTACAGCGTGTCGCTATTGGTAAAGCCACAGCTCAGACGTTAAGCCAATGTGCGGCGCCAGCCCACTGGGTGTCTCCGCCGCCCTTCAACAGTGAGGCTTTATTGACCTTACCGACTTTGCAAGCAGTTGACGGATTATCCATTGTTATCTTTTGCGGCGAAGGTGGCCGTGAGGTATTGGACGCAACCCTCAGGCAACGGGGTGCTAAAGTCATTAAAGCGCGGGTTTATCGACGCAGTTTGCCTGCCGTGTCTATAAATCCCTTGCTACACTATTGGAAGAAAGGCCAAATTCAGGCTGTTGTTATCACTAGCACTGAAAGCTTAAAAAATCTCTTTGCACTGGCGGGTGAAGTCGCCAAGCCTTGGTTATGCCGCACGCCTTTGGTGGTGGTGAGCAGACGTAGCCAACAAACGGCTTTACAACTAGGCGTTCAATCGTCGCCTTTAATAGCCTCGGAGGTAAGTGATGCGGCTATTGTGGAGACCTTATTTGAACTGGCCTCTCTCTGACTAACAACAAATCAACGGTTTAGCAACGAACTTTATTTAAATCTTTTGCTAAGGAATTATTATGGCGGACAACCACACCAATGAGATCAATAACCCTCCCGGGGACGAGGTTCAGCCCGTTCAGACACCAGCAGCGCAAGTCCCTCCTCACCCGAGTGTTCAATCCCATAAAGGTGGCGCTAAAGGCATGGCTATAGCGGCGCTGCTGATGGCGTTACTGGCCGGTGGTGGCGTGGGCTACTTAGGCTACCTGTGGGATGCCGATAGGAAAACTCGGCTAATGGAGTCAGCCGACTTAGACACCCGGGTAGAAGAGACATTAACGCAAATAGTGGAAGAACGTAATGCGGATCTCACCGCTTTGCAAAACCAAGCACAAAAACTAAACGACCTTGCCGAAACCTTACAAAACCAAAACCAAGCGCAAGATCAAGAAGGCCAAAGCCTGCGCACCAGTTTAAATAAGGTCCAGTACGCTATTAAACAGGTGCAGGGTGATATCGCCACTTTTAAAGGCGAAGTGGAGATGTATAAAGGAAGTATGGAAATCCAAAAAGCAGATATTCAAAATTTGTTGACCGATGTGAACGGTTTGCAGAAGAGTTTACAAGGCCTACGGACAGCTCAGCGGACCCTTAAAGAGGATCTAAAAACGCAACAAGACACCGACCAAATCCGCAAGAGCGCCATACAAGCTCTGCAACAAGAAACAGGGATGTTGCAAGCTAATCTGCAATCGGTGACGGAAAAACTGGAAGAGAATCGCCAAGCGCGCCAAAAGGCTATGGCCGAATTGGATAACCGCATTGAAAATCTACAGCTTGTGCAGCGTAATCTACTCACCAATATAGACAATGTTAAAATCATCGCCGCTCAGGGTGGTGATATCAACGCACTGGTGCTGTCAGAAATTGAGTATTTACTGCGCATGGCGCAACACAAGCTTAACTTACAGCGTGATGTGGCGGGCGCCGTGGAAGCGCTGACGGCTGCCAACCAGCGTTTGCAAACCATCGATGAAAATAGCTTTCGAGGGGTGCAGCAGATGGTCGAGGAAAATATAACTACCCTGCGCGGCTTGGACCTTCCCGACCGTTCTGCTTTAGCCCATCGTATTGTTGAGATGCAACAACGCCTTAATGAATTACCTTTACAGATTGATTCCCAACTGGCCGATCTTAAACAAAAGGTGAAACCAAAACTGGGTGAGTTAGCGTCATCGGAAGAAACATCAGACCCCTGGTGGCGGAGAGCGTCCACGGCGGCTATGACCCAACTTAAGGATATTGTGGTGGTGCGGCGCGAGCGTAGCGATGAACTGCCGCTGTTGACACCCGATGAAGAATATTTTCTATTTCAGAATTTACGTATGGAATTGGAAGCGATGCGAGTTGCGTTGTTGAGTAACGATGTGACTAGCTATTTGGAGTCCAACGCCCTGGCGCGAAAATGGGTGAGTACCTATTTCGATACGGATAACGAGAAAGTCGCTGGGTTTATCGATGAGCTGGAACAGTTGCAGGATATCAAGCTAGATCCTTATCTGCCGGATATTTCTAATACGCTGCAAGCATTTCAGGAAGTCATGGAAGATCGTTCACCGTTACGTTCTCTGTCAGGGCCTACTGCCCCCAATAGCGCTCAAGGGGGCTAGTCATGAGGTTTATCATTGCCATTGTTGCGGCCCTGTTTGCAGCCGCGGGTATCGCTTGGGTGCTGCGCGGAGACCCCGGTTACGCCTTACTGAGTATCGGCAATTGGACGGTTGAAACCAGTGTCGCTTTTGCGATCGTTTTTTTGCTGACGATATTTGCGCTACTTTATATTTTGCTGCGTTTTTTGGTGCGTTTGTGGCGAGTTCCTCGTCAAGCAAGGGCGGTGAGTAGATCCTATCGTGGCCGCCGCAGTTGGCGGCTTTTAACCAGGGGTATGACGCAGCTCTTGGAGGGACATTGGAAAACAGCGGAAATCTCTTTTATGAAGGGTGCGCAAACCAGCTTGGTGCCTGCTTTACATTATATTGGCGCCGCCCGAGCCGCACGGCGGTTAGGGGCTCAGTGGCGCAGCGATGGTTACTTTTATAAAGCAGAAAAACTGTCTGATTCGCAAGCCTTAATCATGAAGCTCAGCGAAGCCGAGCTGCTGTTGGAAGATGGTAAACCAGTGGAAGCCCGCGATATCCTGTTAGCGGTGTTGGAGCAGCATAAGCGCCAACCCCGGGCTTTAGAATTACTCACTATCAGCTATCAACAACTGGAAGACTGGGATAGTCTGCGGGGCATCATGAACGATCTCAATAAAAGCCATGTGCTGGATGAGGTGCGTTATGCTGAATTGCAACGGCAAATTTACCGAGCTCTGCTCAAAAAGACGTCCCACAACGAAAGCTTGAGTTATTTGCAGGGGCTATGGCGAAGCCTACCAGAGTCACTGCGTCAGGACGAAGCGCTGCTTATCGACTATGCCGGATATCTACGGGACCATGACGCAGCCCATGAAGCAGAGATCCTGTTAGCGCAAAAGATAAAACAGCATTGGAGCGATCGCTTAGTGGTGGGTTTTGGCGAGCTTGAACGGGGTAATATTGCTGGGCAACTGGAAACTGCTGAAGGTTGGCTAAAGCAACGTGAGGATAATCCTTATTTGCTGTTGACCTGCGGTCGTCTAGCGAAACGGGCGCGCCAGTTCCGTAAAGCGCGCAGCTATCTAGAAAAAAGTTTAACCAATTTTACCACTCCAGATGCCTATCAGGCGTTGGGTGAGGTGCTTGAAGAAACCGGCGATAAGGAAACTGCTTTGCAGTGCTATCGCATGGGCTTACAACTGTTATTAGGGCGGGTTGAAGAGAAGGAGGGTGTCCCTGTGTTAACTTCCGACCAAGCCATGGAATCTATGTTAGTTGACCCGATGCTGAGTCATAAAACTGATGATATGACGCTTTCCAGCGAAAAGGGGCAGAATGGTGCTGCTAGCAGACAGGCCAACGACCGAGTTCTCGGTGGTAAACCCTCTCAATCAGCCGCCTCTTAGCCTTAGAAGCTGTTTTAAAACAGCTTCTAAGCTAGCTAGTCGGTTTATTTTTGAAACAATTTGCCCTAGAGCCTAGTGGGATCGGGAGAAAAATCAAAAGAATCGTAATAGAGATGGCCTTCCGATAACCCTTGGGCAAAAAATACCGGTTTGGCGGCTTGAATCATCTCGGGCGGTCCGCTCATATAAAGCTCGTGATTTTTGAGGTTAGGATAATCCCTGGCGACGGTTTCATGTACCCAACCCGTGGGGCCTTGCCAGGCATCGTTAGAATGGGGTGCTGACAGTACCGGGGTGTAACTGAAATTGGGATATTTTTCTAACCACCCCTCCGGCAATTCGTTGAGATAGAGGTCTTGCCGGGCGCGGGCTCCCCAATAGAGATGAATAGGGCGCGTGACGCCTACCTGAAAAGCGTGTTCCAACATGCCCTTAAGGGGCGCAAAACCGGTACCACCTCCTATCATGATAATGGGGCGTAAGGAATCTTCTCGTAAAAAGAAAGTTCCCAGTGGACCTTGAAAACGCAAAATAGCTTTCTCTCGTAACTCTTCAAAGACAAACTGACTAAATTGACCACCCGGTACATAACGGACGTGAATTTCAAGATATTCATCGGCGTGGGGTGCGGTGGCTAGGGAAAAATCTCGCCGCCGACCATCGCGCAGCAAAATAGAGATATATTGTCCCGCTAAAAACTGCAGCCGTTCCGAGGCGGGTAGCTTGAGATAAAGACGCATGACATCGGGTGCTAGTTTTTGCAGGCTAACGACACGACAAGGCAGGGTTTTTATAGGAATATCTTTAACCGCATCCACCTCCCGCGCCTCGAGCAATAAATCGCTACAGGTTTGGGCTTGGCAAAACAACGCTTTGCCTTCGGCTTGTTGTTGGGGCGTAATGCCAGCAGGTGTTCCTTCTAGATAGACCACCGTACCGGCCAATACTTTACCCATGCAAGCACCGCATGCGCCATCACGGCATCCATAGGGGAAATTTAATCCTTCTCTTAACGCCGCGTCTAAAACGGTTTCGCCCGCTTCCATCCAAAATGTATGGTCGCTGGGCTTGACGGTGATCTTATAGGACATGGACTTAAAGCACCTTACACTGATTAGGATTAGAAGATAGAGGGGTTAGGATTTGGGTAAGTCATTATAAATGAGTATTGGTGATTTAGAGCTATTTGCCTATTGGAGGTTCACGCTAAGTGAAACGTCTTAAGTTATCCGGTGTTATTCCAGGAACGCTGTGAATACCGTCCGTGTACGCTCCATCGCCGTCTCCCAACGGCGAAGGCCCTTCCATAACACCGGATAACTTATAGCCAGGTACTTAGTCGTATCTCGGCTTTCATAAGATTTACAATTGATTTTTGTGTTACTCGATTTGCAAGCTTTCCCAGAGCCCATCAATCCGTTCCTTTACCGATGCGTTCATGCGTATCGGCCGACCCCATTGGCGTTTTGTCTCACCCGGCCATTTGTTGGTGGCGTCCAGCCCCATTTTGGAACCTAACCCGGAGACGGGGGAGGCAAAATCCAAATAGTCGATGGGTGTATTGTCGATCAGCACCGTATCCCGTAGGGGGTCCATGCGGGTCGTTAACGCCCAGATGACATCTTTCCAATCCCGGGTGTTTACATCATCATCGACGACGATGACAAACTTGGTGTACATAAACTGTCTTAAAAAAGACCATACGCCCAGCATAACGCGCTTAGCGTGACCCGGGTACTGTTTGGTCATGCTAACCACCGCCATGCGGTAGGAGCAACCTTCTGGCGGCAGATAAAAATCGCGGATTTCCGGAAATTGTTTTTGCAGAATGGGCACAAAGATTTCGTTGAGGGCGACCCCGAGAACCGCTGGCTCATCAGGGGGACGACCCGTGTAGGTGCTGTGGTAGATAGGATCACGACGGTGGGTTATTCTATCCACCGTAAACACGGGAAATTCTTCCACTTCGTTGTAATAACCGGTGTGGTCCCCAAAGGGGCCTTCGGGGGCCGTTTCTTGAGGTGCAATATGACCCTCTAAAATAAACTCGGCTCTAGCGGGCACTTGCAGCTCGCTACCCAAACACTGGGCCACTTCGGTACGGGCTCCCCGCAACAACCCGGAAAACGCATATTCCGACAGGGTATCGGGTATGGGGGTCACGGCCCCCAGAGTAGTGGCCGGGTCGGCGCCCAACGCCACGGCGATGGGAAACAGTTCTCCCGGATAATGTTGTTGCCAGTCGCGAAAATCCAGGGCGCCGCCCCGGTGAGACAGCCAGCGCATAATGAGTTTATTGGGGCCGATAACCTGTTGCCGGTAGATACCGAGATTTTGCCGCTGTTTCTGGGGGCCCCGGGTAATGACCAAACCCCAGGTAATCAAAGGACCCGCGTCTTCAGGCCAACAGGTTTGCACAGGCAACCGAGTAAGATCCACCCGGGGACCTTCAATCACATGTTCTTGGCACAGGGGCCGATGGACTTTCTTAGGGGCCATATCAAAGACTTTTTTGAAGATGGGCAGTTTTTGCCAGGCATCCTTCATGCCTTTTGGTGGGTCGGGTTCTTTCAGAAAAGCCAATAGTTTGCCTACTTCTCGTAATGCGTTAACATCTGCTTCCCCCATACCCATGGCTACCCGTTTGGGGGTGCCAAATAAATTACCCAATACCGGTATAGTGAAACCTTTGGGATTTTCGAAAAGTATGGCAGGCCCACCAGTCCGTAAGGTACGGTCACAGATTTCGGTCATTTCCAGATAGGGGTCTACTTCGAGGGTTACCCGTTTCAGTTGCTTTTCCTGTTCCAGTTTTAGCATGAAATCGCGTAAATCTTGATAATGCATAGGTTAAGTTACCGGGGTGAATGACTGTGTTTAAAATACCATTGATGAACTATCGGCCTAGCCAATTAGTCTGCACTACTGTCAATGCCTGGCGACGCGGTGCAATACCAGCAATATGGCATAAGGCAATCTGGCGCGGCAGACGGAATGCAAATAAGTAACAGGACTATTGCTGCTCGTTCCAGAAGACGCCCCGAGAACACCTCCCTGTGAGCTTGACGACGGCCATCCAGGCCGTCAACACTTCTTCCACGAGCTACCCAAGTCCTTTTTAGCGTAAGTCATGAAATGTAAATAGGCCTTGTTATTTTACGTTGGTGAGCGTCAATTGAATATGGTTTTGTAGCAGCGTGACCGCCCCGAGCGGGTGCTGTTGGCGGAGCGCTGTTTAGCGCCTGCGAAGGCTGGGAGCCGGAGCGGGCGATAATCATACGTGCAATGCAGGAAAGCGTTGCACGTTTGCGGGAAGACAAGCAGTGCCTGCTAAAGGGGCGGCTTCGTACATCTTTTGTGTGGTACTTCCGACAAAGCTCACTTCAAGTGGTTTTTATGACATTAGTTTTAGTCTGTTATATTTACTTATTTTTATTAAAAACAATAACTTGTTTTTATGGCACAAGGTTTGCCAATAGGATTTTCCCAACACCACCGTTGCCACTGGGAGAAACACCTGATGATCACCTTAACCGACCGCGCTGCTCAAGCCATCACCCGTTTTATCGATAGCTCAGAAGTGCCTATCGCTGGTCTACGCATTTTGATTACCGGTGGCGGCTGCTCTGGTCTGCAATATGGGTTGCGTCTAGAAGAAGAGACCAATAGCGACGACAGTATTATCGAGTGTAATCAAATTAAAGTGTTGATCGATCCCATGAGCGTTCCCTTATTGCAGGGCGTTAAAGTAGATTTTATCGAAACCATCGAAGGCACCGGGTTTAAATTTGAAAACCCCAATGCGCTGTCTAGTTGCGCTTGCGGGCAATCTTTCTCGGCATAAGGACGCGGTGACCATCATGTGGGACTATTCAGAGACATTAAAAGATCATTTTTTTAATCCACGCAATGCAGGAACCCTAAAACAAGCTAACGCCGTGGGTGATGTGGGTTCAGTGGCCTGTGGCGATGCCCTGAGATTATCATTGCAGGTGGATACATCCAACGATGTTATTCAGGATGCTGGTTTTGAGACTTTTGGTTGTGGATCGGCCATTGCGTCGTCGTCAGCATTAACGGAAATGATTAAAGGTAAAACCCTCGACGAAGCGCTTAAAATCAACAACCAAGATATCGCCGAGTATCTCGATGGATTACCCCCTGAAAAAATGCATTGTTCGGTGATGGGTTGGGAGGCGCTCCGGGCGGCGGTGGCCAATTACCGAGGTGAAACTTGGGAGGACGATCACGAAGAGGGTAAGTTAATCTGTAAATGCTACGCCGTTGATGATCTCCTTATTGAGCGGGTAGCGCGAGCTAATAATCTCAATACAGTCCAAGATATTATGAACTATACCAAGGCAGGTGGTGGATGTTCCGCCTGTCATGAAGGTATCGAAGAAATACTCGCTAAAGTGGCCATTGAAAAAGACCCAGCAGTCACGGCGACTACTGATTTGGCTGCCCCTGCTGGGCAGGTTCTCCCGGTCTGGACTG
>CAZGON010000128.1:0-11151 GCA_964527085.1 uncultured Candidatus Competibacteraceae bacterium | reverse complement strand
GGCCGCAGTCAAGTCTACAAGGACGTATTTACAGCGTCCTCTGGAACGAGCTACCTAAGTCCTAAGTCCTGCCTACCTCTAAAACCCGTCAGGGCTACGTGTATGCCAATCGCTCACCTGTTGGTAACGATGGGCTACATTTAATAGACGCGCCTCATCAAAATAGTTGCCAATCAACTGCAAACCCACTGGACGCCCGTCAACAAATCCCACGGGAATGGACATCCCTGGCAGCCCTGCCAAATTCACTGCAATGGTATAGATATCCGAAAGATACATGGTCACCGGATCATTCACTTTCTCGCCCAGATCAAAGGCCACCGTTGGGGAAGTGGGACCCATAATCACATCGACCTGATTAAACGCCGCCACGAAATCATCCCTGATGAGACGCCGGATGCGCTGTGCCTTCAGATAATAAGCATCATAATAACCTGCTGACAGCACATAGGTTCCCACCATGATGCGTCGTTTGACCTCGGCCCCAAACCCCTCTCCCCGGGAACGGGTGTAAAGATCCAGCAGATCGTCAGGATTCTCACAGCGGTAGCCATAACGCACCCCATCGAAACGGGCCAAGTTGGAAGAACACTCCGCCGGTGCAATGACATAATAAGCCGGAATAGCCAAATTGGCATTGGGTAGACTAATCTCGATTACCTCTGCGCCCAACCGACGATACTCGGCTAACGAGGTCTCAATGGCAACCGCCACTTGATCATCGAGGCCAGCACTAAAGTACTCCTTGGGAAGACCAATTTTGAGACCTTCGAGGCTATCATTCAACGTGGCTGCGTAGTCAGGCACAACTTGCGCGGCAGACGTGGAGTCCCGTTCATCAAAGCCTGCCATGACTTGCAACAGCAACGCAGCATCTTGGGCAGCCCGGGTTAACACACCCCCTTGATCGAGACTCGACGCATAGGCAATCATGCCCCAGCGGGAAACGCGACCGTAGGACGGTTTAATACCCGTAATGCCGCACAGCGAAGCAGGTTGGCGAATAGATCCGCCGGTATCCGTACCGGTCGCGCCGGGAACCAAACGCGCCGCAACCGCCGCAGCGGAACCGCCCGAAGACCCTCCCGGCACGGCTTTTACATCCCAGGGGTTTTTTACCGGTCCATAAAAACTGTTTTCATTGGAAGAGCCCATGGCAAACTCATCCAGATTTGTTTTGCCCACCATGACTAATCCCGCAGCGGCGAATTTTTCCACGACGGTGGCGTTGTAGGGGGCAATGAAGTTATCCAGCATGCGGGAACCGCAGGAAGTGCGCACACCCTCGGTACAAAAAATGTCTTTGTGGGCGATGGGTATACCGGTTAGCGGTCCGCCCTGTCCCGCCGCAAGTCGCTCATCAGCGAGCTTTGCCTGGGTTAAGGCTTGCTCTGGGGTTACCGTAATAAAAGCATTAAGTTGGCTGTCTACGCTATCGATACGGGCCAGCAAAGCTTGGGTCAGTTCAACACTAGAAAACGCTTTGCTATGCAAACCTTTAGACAGTTCAGCGATGGTTTTATCATACATAGACGTCACTCAATGACCTTTGGCACCAAATACAAACCCGCCTCTACCTGAGGCGCAATGGCTTGAAACATATCCCGCTGGTTCTCTTCCGAAAGCACATCAGAGCGCATACGCTGGGCCATATCGAGGGGATGCGCCATGGTTTCCACCTGACTGGTATCCACAGCATTCATCTGGTCTACCAAATCGAGGATTGACGACAAATCCCGCGCATAACTGGGAATATCCTCACAATCGATGGCGAGACGTGCTAAGTGGGCAATTTTTTCCACCTCAGCAGGTCTTAGAGACATGGCTTTTTTTTCCATAACCGCTATCCTCATCAAGGAAAATTTTTCGTCACGGTATCATATTATCTGCTTGCTCCCAATCCCTGCCGATGGTTTACTCAACATACGCCATAAAGCTATGGTTTACAGTGGATGCTTACATTCAATTAATCTAATGTGTAGTGACGATAACAGTGGGATTGAGTATGCTGATATTAAGTATCTTTTCACCCTAGGACATGGCCGTAATTCACTATGAAAAAAACTTTACCGGCTACTTTTTGTTGGGTGCTTTTGAGTGCCTGTAGTTCTTCAGCGCAGCCGGATTCGGCTCCCCCTACTGAACCCTCGGTCACTTTGTCCGACGGGGCCGCAGTACTATCACCACCAGCCGACGCTCAAGGTCAAAGGCAAAGTGCTTTGCTGGTGTCTGCGAAAAACTCGGCCGCTGAAGGTCATCAATCCAGCACCACCCTTGACCCTAATTCCCTAGCAGCCCGGTCTGATGTACAGACATTTATCCAAGAAATGGTGGCCAAACACGATTTTGCTGCTAAGGAACTAACGACCCTGTTTGGTCGCGTCCGTAGTCGATCCGATGTTATCGCCCTCATGACCCGTCCTGCCGAAGCTAAACCCTGGCATGCTTATCGGGAGATTTTTATCACGCCTAAGCGTATTCAAGGGGGCGTGGCGTTTTGGAAAACCCATCAAGCCGCCCTAGCGCACGCCGAAAAGGTTTATGGGGTGCCAGCAGAAATCATCGTGGCGATCATTGGCGTGGAAACGGCCTATGGAGAACATACGGGCAAGCATAGGGTATTGGAAGCGCTAGCAACGTTAGCTTTTGATTATCCGAAACGGGCTGACTTTTTTCGCAAGGAGCTGGAGAATTATCTATTGCTTACCCGCGAAGAGGGCATCGATCCATTGTCGCTGCGGGGATCCTATGCCGGGGCAACCGGTATAGGCCAATTTATGCCCAGTAGTTACCGGGCCTATGCCGTGGATTTTGATGGCGACCAACAGCGTGACTTATGGAATAATCCAGAAGACGCCATTGGCAGTGTGGCCAATTATCTGAAAGAGCATCGGTGGCAACGAGACCAACCCATTACAACCCAGGCTCAAATTGAAGGTGAACAATACCAGACGCTGGTCAATGAGACTCTTAGCGAACCAACCCGCACTGTGGCAAACTTTAAGCAGCGAGGCGTTATTCCTGAAAAGGCGCTAGATGATTCCCTCAAAGCTATGCTGTTAGGGTTTCAGGGGAGTAAGGGATTAGAGTACTGGTTAGGTTTTGACAACTTCTACGTGATCACACGCTATAATCGCAGTCCGCTATATGCAATGGCGGTCTATCAATTAAGTCAAAATATTCGTCGTCTTAAAAAAGAAGTCAGCGATTCTGTATAGACCAACATAGGTGGGCTAAAACATGAGTAAGGGCGTTATCGGTAGTGTATTAGGAGGCTTCTTTTTTAGCGTTCTAGGCGGCTGCGCTAGCCCACCTCAGACACCACCACCCATACAAGCAACAGCTCATGTGGATAATCATATTACCCCTAAAAAGTTGCTCAAAGAACCTCCTAGTCGCACTGGCAACCCAGACTCCTATAATGTTTTTGGTATAGATTACACGGTGGATAAAACCAGCGAAGGGTATCGTAAACGGGGTCTGGCATCTTGGTACGGTCCAAAATTTCACGGCAAACGCACCTCAAGCGGAACACCTTATGATATGTATGCCATGACGGCGGCTCATAAGAGTTTGCCTATTCCCACCTATGCTCGGGTGACCCATCAAGTTAATGGCCGCAGTATTGTGGTTAAAATCAATGATCGCGGTCCCTTTGTAGGGGATCGAATCATCGATCTGTCTTACGCAGCAGCAGTGAAACTGGACATGATCGATAGCGGTACTGCCCCAGTAGAAGTGGTTGCTTTGCCACCCTATCAATATTTAGCAGATTATCAACCGTCTAAAACTGCTCCACGACTTGCCGACACTCGCCAAGAAACCGCGCCACCTGTCGTAGGCATTGAGCAAGCATCAACAAACAGTGCGCAAGAACCTGCAGCCAGTTTACCAGCAGCTGAATTGGTCGCGGTTGCTTATTCTTCGACAGATCTATCAGCATCAGATAAAGCTCCATCGCCACCTTTGGCTTTGGGAGGAAAGGTCACACAAACGTCTGGCGAGTCGGCTTTTTTTCTTCAGGTGGGTGCTTTTAGCCAATCTTTTAACGCTGAACAACTGCATGGGCGTTTGGCGAATCTTGTCGAGCACCCGGTGCATATCGCTGAACCCAACGATGCCATTTACCGGGTGAGAATTGGTCCTCTTACTAATCTAGAGGAGATAAAACAACTGCAGGGTCGACTCGCTACGCTGGGTATTGACGCTCATCCCGTAGTGTTTGATTAAATAATTTTAAGTTAATATTTTTAATTGCTTTTTCATGAAAACTGTCAGTAAAGGATCTATGGTTTATTGCAGACACATTTACTTTTGGATATTGATACTAGGATTGCTAACCACTTCTGCCGGGGCGGCGTCAATTCCTGAAGCCCCTCAATTACCGGTGCGTGGTTACATTCTTATGGATTTTCAAAGTGGTCAAGTGCTTGCCGAGATAAATGGCGATGAACGGCTTGAACCGGCTAGCATTACCAAATTGATGACGGCTTATATTCTTTACCAGGCTCTACAGGATGATACCGTCAAATTAACCGATCAAGTCAGGATCAGTGAGAAAGCCTGGCGCATGGAAGGCTCTCGCATGTTTGTAGAAGTGGATACCACTGTCTCTGTCGAAGATCTGTTGATGGGTATGGTGGTGCAATCCGGTAACGATGCCACCGTGGCCTTGGCGGAATACGTTGCCGGCAGCGAAGCAGCGTTTGCTGCCCTCATGAATCAGGAGGCGAACCGCCTAGGTCTCGCTGAGTCTCATTTTGTCAACAGCACCGGTTTACCAGATCCTGACCATTACACAACGGTTAAAGATATTGCCATTTTAGTACGGGCGCTTATTGATGAATTTCCTGAACAATATGAGCGCTATGCTATCAAAGAGTATACCTTCAATAGTATTAAACAATACAACCGTAATCGTCTTCTTTGGCAAGATGAAACGGTGGATGGGGTCAAAACCGGCCATACTCAATCCGCGGGTTTTTGTTTGGTGGCCTCCGCCCGCCGCGATGACATGCGTCTCATCAGTGTGGTGCTGGGCGCTGATACGGAAAGAGACCGTTTTAGCGCAAGCCAAGCGTTATTGAATTACGGTTTTCGCTTTTTTGAAACCCATAGACTTTATGCTGCTAATCGAGCCCTTAGCGAAGTTCGCGTCTGGAAAGGCGTCGTGAATACCTTACCTCTGGGTCTGGTGGAAGACCTCTACGTCGCTATCCCTAGAGGTAGTTATGAGGCCATGCAGGCATCCATGACCGTCAATAACACCGTGCTGGCGCCGGCAAAAAAAGGAGTTCCTTATGGCACAGTGACGGTGGCGTTGGATGACAAAAGCATAACCGATAGACCTTTAGTTGCCTTACGGGACGTGGAGCAAGCGGGTTTCTTTGGCCGTATGGTGGATCAAATGCGGCTTAGCGTGGGTTCTTTATTTAAGTAGCCCATGTCGGACGCAATAGCCTATTTCAACGGTTCGTTTTTGCCCCTAGCTGAGGTGACTGTGTCGCCTTTGGATCGAGGTTTTCTTTTTGCCGACGGGGTTTACGAAGCTATTCCAGTCTATAATGGGCGTCTTTTCCGTCTTGCGGAGCATCTCCAGCGACTTGATAAGAGCTTGGCGAGTATTGTGTTAAGCAGTGGTTTAGAGTCCGCCGCTTGGGAAGAGCTACTGCATGAGCTGATAGAGCGTAATGGGGGCGGTAATCTAACGGTTTATTTACAGATCACTCGCGGCGCGCCGGATAGTCGCGATCATGGCTTTCCGCCTCAGCAAATAAGCCCGACAGTCTTCGCTATGGTGAACCCACTGCATCCGATGGGGGACGCGCTGCTACACGGCATCGACGCCATTACCCTAGAAGATATACGCTGGGGCGCTTGCCACATAAAAAGCATTGCCTTGTTGGCCAATGTACTGGCTCGCCAGCAGGCGCTTAGTGCAGGGACGAGCGATGCCTTATTGGTGCGCGATGGCTGTCTCACCGAGGGAACCGCCAGTAATATTTTTTTGGTACACAGCGGTGTTCTTATGACACCGCCTAAAGATTGGCGTGTTTTGCCAGGCATTACCCGCGACTTGATCCTAGAATTGGCCGAAAATCATGACATTTCCTACCGAGAACAGGATTTACCCATTGCTTTTCTGGCTGACGCCAGCGAAGTCTGGTTGACCAGTTCTATCCGGGAAATTGTACCCGTGATAAAGATCAATGGGAAAATGATCGGTGATGGTGTACCGGGAGCCCATTGGCGACGCATGATGGATCTTTACCAATCCTACAAATGCGAGGCGTGTTCAATCACATCGTGAATATGTTTAGTTTAGGATTAATGCACATAACATTACCTCTTTGAAGAGGCTAATCCATGAATATCGAACAATTATTTGAATTTCCTTGCGATTTTCCCATTAAAGCGATGGGATTTCGGAGCGATGATTTTGAGAATCTCGTGACGAATATCATAGCACGACATACACCGGATTTAGACACCACAACGCTGCGTATTCAAGACAGTCGTCATGGCCGTTACCAATCCATTACCTTCACTATTCGCGCCCGTAGCCGAGCGCAACTGGACGCCATCTACCGGGATTTGACCGCTCATGAACGGGTAGTTATCGCCTTATAACCATTATTGAACTTATGCACAAAGAACTTGCGGAGCTCGTGCTGGAATGAGCTGCGTAAGTCCTAAACCAACACCTCTTATGCCAGACTATTGCCACATACGTCATCTTGGTCTGCAGGACTATCTGCCCATCTGGCGGGCTATGCAAGCTTTCACCACGGCGCGTGATCCGTCGACACCGGATGAGTTTTGGTTTTTAGAACACCCGCCGGTTTTCACATTAGGGCAAAACGGTAAGCCAGAGCATGTGTTGGCGCCAGACACGATTCCGGTTGTCCGGGTAGACCGGGGTGGTCAAGTGACCTATCACGGTCCTGGTCAATTAGTCGTCTATGTATTGGTGGATATACGCCGAGCACAGCTAAGCATACGCCAGTTGGTGACCCTGCTGGAGCAATCAGTGGTGGACCTTATGGCGTTTTTTGCGGTCGAAGCCTATGCAAAGCCAGAAGCTCCTGGCGTTTATGTGAAGGGCGCGAAAATCGCATCATTAGGATTACGGGTTCGGCGGGGTTGTTGTCACCATGGTTTGAGTATTAATGTAGCTATGGATTTGGCTCCTTTTGCAGGTATTAATCCCTGCGGTTATCCAGGCCTACAAGTGACCCAATTGCAGGATTTAGGTATTGACGTAGGAATACCAGAAGTTAGAGCGCTTTTGTCCCAGCGAATTCCACAGCATTTCGGCCTTACGCACACCCACACGCTGACCGAATTGCCGGTCCCATTGATTAAGGAGGTAGTCCATGCCTGAGCAAAAAACCACTGAGTTTCAGGGGCGCGACAAGACCGCCAAGAAATCCGTACAGCGTGGTGAAAAGCTGCGTGGCGCAGAAAAGATGGCGCGTATTCCTGTAAAAATCGCACCGACGCCTCCTGAAGAACGTCTGCGTAAGCCGAAATGGATTCGGGCGCCTTTTCCCGGTACTCCGGCGGTGTTGCGTTTGAAGAAACTATTGCGGGAAAACAACTTACACACGGTCTGTGAAGAAGCAAATTGTCCTAACTTGGGAGAGTGTTTTGCCCAGGGCACCGCAACCTTTATGATTATGGGGGATATCTGTACTCGGCGCTGCCCATTTTGCGATGTGGGGCATGGCCGACCCAATCCCTTAGATCCCCACGAACCCCAAAAACTAGCGGATACCATCGCAGCCATGGGATTACGCTACGTGGTTATTACGTCGGTAGATCGAGACGATTTACGCGACGGCGGCGCACGTCACTTTGTAGAATGTATTCAAACCGTGCGGGCTGGCAACCCAGCCATCGTCATTGAAATACTGACCCCTGATTTTCGCGGCCGTAAGGATGTAGCTCTGGATATTTTTCAAGCAGGACTTCCCGATGTGTTTAACCATAATCTGGAAACAGTGCCACGACTCTATCGTCAAGCTCGACCTGGCGCCGATTATCAATACTCGTTAGATCTGCTGCAACAATTTAAGGAATATTATGCCCCTGTACCTACAAAATCCGGCCTTATGCTGGGACTGGGGGAAAACTTAGACGAAGTGGAAAGCGTGATGGAAGATCTTCGCAATCATGGGGTAGAGATGTTGACGCTAGGACAATATTTGCAACCCAGTGCTTATCACCTCAAAGTGGAACGTTATGTTACGCCAGAGGAATTTAACCATCTACGGGAGGTAGGTCATAAAATGGGTTTTACTCAAGTGGCTTCAAGCCCTCTCGTGCGTTCCTCGTATCATGCTGATCAGCAGACCTCTGGAACCTTCAAAGGTTAATCAATACAGTATCTTATGGCAATAAGGTATCGAGGGTTTGAAGTGGATCGAACAAATCTGTCGCCGGCATGACAAACGTCTTATGGCGATAGTTACCTTCTGAATCCGCTTGATAAAGGGTTTTATAATGCTCACGCCGGGCTATTAGGTCACCGAGCCCGGTCAGCAGTGCGTCAATATCCGCTGCGTTGGAGTAGAGACCTAGACTCGCTCGCACCATACCTTGTTTGCGTTTAATTTCTCCTAGGGCATCATCGGCATCCGGGTCAATATCCAAAGCCCATAGCTCGGGTTTAAGCATTTCGCGCACATAGGGGTGAGCACAAAAACACTCATTACGCACAGCCACATTATGATAATCGTTGAGCACAGCGGCGACTAAGCCATGGTCTAATCCTGCCACATTAAAAGCAATAGTGCCGGTGCGAGGCACCTGATCCACTGGCCCATACACAGTAACTTCTGGCATCCTAGCGAGTGCATCGAGGGTTTGCCGCACCAGTTGCGTCTCTGCTTGGTGAACACGCTCCATACCTATGCGTTGCAGTATTTCTAAGACCGTCGCCAAGAGCACGGCGCCAACGATATTGGGGGTACCTGCCTCTTCTCGTTCTGGAAAATAAGGAGTGATTTGGTAGTGTTCCAAGTAAACTTGATCCACCGTGCCACCACCGACCTCGTCGGGTTCCCAGTTTTCCAGCAATGCTCGGGAAGCCACCACAACCCCTGGTGATGTGGGAGCATAAAGTTTATGACCAGAAAACACCAGAAAGTCCAAATCTCGTTCCGGGTGGGCCGGGTCACCTACGTGAACCGGGGCATGAGCCATAATTTGAGAGCCGTCTACGACAATCCAGGCGCCAAAAGCATGGGCCAATTCAGCGATATCGTGGATTGGATTGATTATCCCTGTCACATTGCTAGCAGCGGTGACAGCGACATAATTTACCCGTTCACCGTATTCCTTTAGCAACTGCTCCAGGGCAATCAGATCGATTTGTCCTAACCCAGGTGGTTCTCCTTGTAAAGGTATAGAAACACAGTGCGCCGCATGTTTACGGTGGGGTAAGTCGTTAGAATGATGCTCCATCTGCGAAACTAGCACCACATCCCGCTGGGGACGTTGGGCAGCCAATATGCGTGCTAGCCGATTAAGACCTGCGGTAGCGCCACTTCCGGTAAAAAAGCAGGTATAGGGACCACCAGCGGCATGGCAAAACTGCAAGACTTGTTGATGTGCCCAATGGTAAGTTGCGCTGGCAATACGAGCGGCATAATGGAGTTGGCTGTGGGTATTCGCGTAGTGTTGCAAAAATGCCTGAGCAACCTCTTGTGCAGGACGTAGGGCAAGGGTGGACGCGGCGGAATCTAAATAATGACGCTGGGTAAACCGACCATCCGCTAAAGGATAGTGCGTTTTAAAACCAACAAAGTCATTTCTCAACGATTCGAATAAGGGCCAACCTCGCATGGCGGCTTCTCCACGACGGCTTGAATAAATACGTTTACTTTAGTTCCCAGTCATCCTTAGAAGCTGTTTCAAAACCTAACTACGATTTAACCTAGCAAATCAAAATTGTTTGATTAGTAGAGTTCAAACAACCAACATTATTTGGTTTCTTGCTCCTTGAAATTGAATAAAATGTTTACGTCAACTTCTTTGTAAGTATTTTAAGCAATTGCTCAATGAAGATGAGGTAACAAAGGATTCTTACCAGCCGGGCGGTAGCTTACTATGAATAATGATCTGCTTATCCTTGATTTCAAGGTAACCGCCTGTGGTGAGGTCCTTCATAATGCGGCTGACCATTTCACGAGAGGCGCCCACCATGCTAGCGATATCTTGGTGGGTCAAACGCTGCTCGATGATTAATTTGTCATCTTGTTTGCGCGCGAGACTAATCAAAGTCCTGGCCACTCTTCCATAAACATCTAACAATGCTAGATTTTTTACACTATCGGTCAGTGCGCGAACGCGTTTAACCAGGGCAGTTATCAGTTCAAGAGCAATGTCAGAATGAGCGGCAAGACAATGTTGAAAATCAGTCTTGGAAACAACGGCGATCTGAGATTGTTCCACTGTCACAACGGACGCTGATCGAGGTTCGTCATCAAGCAGGGACAATTCACCAAAATAGGTGCCTTGACCTAGGATATTGAGCAAGACTTCTTTACCATGCTGGTCGCTCACGTAAACTTTAACCTTGCCATCGAGAATAATATAGAGGGAATCACTGAGTTCTCCTTCGCTCACCAAGACAGTATTTTTAGAATACTTCCTGACTACACCACAGGTCGCCATAAGCTCCAAATGGGTTCGCGATAACTGAGGAAAAACAGCAGTACCTTGAAACATAATACTTTTACTTGCATTCTCTTAATGACTTTGCAAACTAACCATTAGCGTAGGAATCCAAACTATGCCGATGGAGGACAAAAGAGCCTGTTTCGCTTTGCTAATAACGGTCTTCGGCCTTAGGGGCTAGACCGCTGGTGGTTGATAGGACAGACAGTATTTCCACCTTACCAGTGGTAGCCATATAAGTCTACGCTGAACCCTATCGAAAGGTTTACCTTTTTATATCAAACAAACAAACAAATAAACAAATAAACAAATAAACAAAAAATACGGATCTAGGCCGTCATAAAACGCGCTAGATCCGTATTTATTAATTTCGTTTTTAATAGATAGCTTTTATATGATTGATTAAATTATTTACTAAACAACCCTCAGCTATAAGCTGAGGGGTTATAACGTGGAGTCGATTTGAAA
>CAZGON010000127.1:7750-11245 GCA_964527085.1 uncultured Candidatus Competibacteraceae bacterium | reverse complement strand
CCACCCAAAAACCGGTTTCTATCTTTCCTTTTGGACGGGGTAGCTTGGCCATGGGATCAACAGAAAACGAGAATATGCATAACGTTTGTAGTAGAAATACCCAGACTGCAAAAAGTTTTCGTCTAAAAGCCCTAACCCATAAGCTAGGCACTGCGATGGGGCCACGCCGGATGCAGCGCGACATCCGTATCATGCATGAGTGGTTGATTTCTACAGGACGAGCCGTATGGCTTGGGGAAACTTTTCCGCCAGGGCCAATGCCGACCCTGGTCGATGATATAGCCCAGTCTGTTAAGCGGGTTCGGGATTTACTGGTAACTTGAGTTCGACATATAAATGGGGTTGATTACTTTAGAATGAAATTCAAGTGTTAGGTGTTTATAGAGGAAATGTCGGCGGTTTGGATACCGCCGTCAAGCGTACAGGGATGTATTTACAGCGTTTTCCAGAATAAGAAGCTGTTTTAAAACCAGCTCATGTCCACTGACTCGGCGTTGCAGCACCTTCTCCGCTGCTCATTTACCGCCTGTAAACTGCGCTGCTCGAAGGCGCTGCGCCTTGATTCAGCGAACGTCGCGGGGTTTTAAAACAGCTTCTAAGCACCTGATACTTGAAACCTTAAGAAAATGCTCTAAGCAGGAAGCGGCGGTGTTCGTTGTATCACCTCAAAGGCATCATGACGGACATGGTTGTGGTTCATCTCATCACGCAATAATGACTCTGAGATGACGCCTTGTTCTAGACACTCCCGCAACAAACCGAAGAAATAGTGCTCCTGGTTAGGGTCGGGATGACGCACGTAGTTGCCGAGCAGTCCGTACTCTCCAAAAAGATGTCGTCGAGCGCGCATAAGCCAAGCAACCGGCGGGAACAACCGGAATCGTTCTGCTGGTCGCCAGTCCACCGGTAGTCCCGTTTTCCAGGGTTGGGTTTTACGTCGGGTGTTGTGCAGTAGCTTGGTTTTCTCCGACAACCGATCAAAATCGTTCCATTCGTTTTCAAAAAAGCCAATGGTTTCCCAGGGTTCAAGTTTAAGACAAACCCAAGGTGCATAGTCACGTTTGAATTCAAACAGTTCATCGAACTGTTCTGCGCAGCGCCAATGAGTCAATTTGGCGCAATCTAACAGCATCACGCTACTAGCCAGGCAACGATCAATGAACCCTTTGGGTCCAGAACGGCGCCGACATAAAATGGCTTTATCCTGCATGTCCCGAGAAAGCAGTTCCCAAATATCGCCGACGGCGAATACGTCTGGGTCCATGACAATAGCGCGGCCCTCATAGCTCATCAGTTCAGGAACCATAAACCGCAGCGGGGTAAACGATTGCAAATCATCGTTGAGCCAGCAGCGTTTGACGCCATCGCGCAGATAAAATTGCCCTTCTCGCGCCTGGAAAAACCCATAGTCTTGATGGTTGATAATTTTAACGTCGAAGTTTTCGTTATATTTTGAATTACGTCGTAAGGCGTATTGCGCTACCAGTGCGCCGACCCACTGTTTTTGATTAGTATGGATAAACACGCAATGTTGCACGAATAAAAACTCCTACTTCAATTTTTTATCAGAGCAACTTTATAACAAAGTCCCGTTTGCCATGACAAGCTGAGTTTTTAGATTAAACATTGGTAACTGCTCACCCGTCATTCCGGCAGGGATTGCCGGAATCCAGGCACCATGGATGGTGGCATTCATTGGTTGTCTACCGGTGCTTGCCGTCCATGGCACTGGATTCTCGCCAGTCCATGGCGAGAATGACGGGAGGGTGAGTAGTTACCAATATTGATGTTCAGTTCAACAAACGACAATATTGTTATGCCAGGTCACGCTGCAAGTTGTTGTCTTTTTTCCCATAGCCGTAGATGGGCGCTAGTGTAGATTCCACGACATGATCTATTTCGGTAGTTTGTTGATCGTCGAAATAATCCTGATAACCACCTACTTTAGCGCGCCGCACCTTATAGGAATTGGGATTACTGCGATCTTTGGGGACTAAACGCCCGCCATTTAGCCAAAACACTTTCTTTTCTTCTAGCTTTTTCATGTTTTCATAGGATGAGAAGGCAACCGCCGCTTTAATGTGCTCTTCTGAGCCTGGAGTACCTATAAAATCGACAATCCGTTTTAGATTTTCTTCAGGGTGGGTGCGAATATCCTCATAACGAATGACTAAAATAGCCTGCATTCGCGCCATTTCACTGGCCCATTGGTTTAAAAATCCAATAATCTTAGGCAAGCCTGCCTCGGGTTGCATGACAAAGTCATAAACGGAAATAGGTTTTCCATGGAGGGGGTAATTATTCAAACGCTTTTTTGCCGGTCGCATCCGATGTTGCCACTGAAAATATTGCGACACGGCAATATCTCGTGGATCTCTGACCAATAAGACGACCTTTTTATGATAAAAATCTGCTCTTGATTCTCGATTACCGGTATAGTCCCGTAGATAATTATCGTGGGTAAAAAAAACCTTTGGTATCGCTGAACATTTGCGGTGTAAATTATCAAAACCCATCAGATTACGCTCAGGTAAACCATGTTTTACTTGATAAAAGCGAGAAATCATCACCCGCAACCAGGTGCGACCGCTTTTGCCAAACGATACCACAACACAATCTGCTTCATTAAGTTTGGAAAATTCTTCACGACCCCGCAGCCATCGCTCTATAGCTATCTTTTTTTGTTTAGGTAGAAAAAAAACCAGCCCTAATATCAGGGATCGTACTACTCTCTTGATTATGTAACGCATCTATGAAATTCCGCTAGACTTTCTCATATTTTTTAGATCAACTTACTCGTCACCGGTTTTCAGACGGGGAGCGCTTGGGATGACAGGTGTTTCCGTAACCACATCTAGGTTTTGTGCGCGATGACGCAAGGCGTGGTCCATCAACACTAAAGCCACCATGGCTTCAGCAATGGGTGTTGCCCGGATGCCCACACAGGGGTCATGGCGTCCTTTGGTAATGACTTCTACTGCTTCGCCGTGCATATCAATACTGCGGCCTGGTAGACGAATGCTTGAAGTGGGTTTTAAGGCAATGCTCACCAGGATATCCTGCCCCGTGGAGATTCCGCCTAGGGTTCCACCCGCGTGGTTGCTGAGAAAACCCGCGGGAGTTATTTCATCCCGGTGTTCAGTACCGCGTTGTTCCACGCTGGCGAAGCCGGCGCCAATTTCTACACCTTTGACCGCATTGATGCTCATCAGTCCGTGGGCTAAATCCGCGTCGAGGCGATCAAAGACCGGTTCACCCCAGCCTGGTGGCACACCGCTTGCCACCACCGTTACTCGAGCACCGATGGAGTCACCGGATTTACGTAACGCATCCATAAAGCTTTCCAATTCTGCCACCTTATTAGGATCAGGGCAGAAAAAAGGATTATTATCCACTTCCTCTAAGTTTAACGTCTGCGGTCGAATAGGTCCTAGCTGGGCCAGATAACCGCGAATCTCGACGCCGTAGCGTTCTTTGAGATACTTTCTTGCAATA
>CAZGON010000127.1:0-7740 GCA_964527085.1 uncultured Candidatus Competibacteraceae bacterium | reverse complement strand
CACCGCGATAGTCTCGCAGACCGTACTTTTGGTGATAGGTGTAATCGGCATGACCCGGTCGAAAACGGTCCATGATATTGCCATAATCTTTAGGGCGTTGATCGACATTTTCAATCAACAGGCTGATAGGTGCGCCGGTGGTCTTGGCTTCAAAAACCCCTGACAAAATCTTCACTTCATCGGGTTCGCGACGTTGCGTGGTATGGCGGTTTTTACCCGGACGACGGCGTTCTAATTGTGCTTGCAGATCGGCTTCCGATAGCAACAATCCCGGCGGACAGCCGTCGACAATAGCGCCTATGGCAGGGCCATGACTTTCGCCAAAGCTGGTGACAGAAAATAATTTACCAAACGTATTGCCAGACATGCTCAAGGTTTAAAATCAATTAATCGTAACAGTAGGCTATCATAGTATTCTAATCGAGTCCTTGATTGCCAAAAACTTTAGTTGGCTGGAGTTTTTTAATCAACACGAGGATATTCAAACTATACTCGTCGGCAAAGAGCTGTTACTGATCGTGCTCGATAGGGTAAACTCCAACGTTTTCTTGCCATGTGACAGGGTGCTTTTGACAGGGTGCTTAGTAAGCTCAAAACAAGGCTAAAACATTTTTACATGACGAGGTGGTGGGTGGATGTTGGCTAGTTTTCCAAATTGGAGATAAATCGTTATGACGCCGCGCCCTTTTCAGTTGGTTAACTTGAATTGATGAAACTGTATTATGATCGTTACCCATCATGACCTTGCCCACACTGGGCTACAGCCTCAGCCCGGCACCTTTGCCGGTCTGATGGATCTCTATGAGCGCAACTACATCAATATCCGCCGGTTAATTCCTAATATGCCCCCAACCCAGACCTGTTTGGCATCCCATGTGTCTGGTGGACTTAGTCTTTATATGATGGTAGTGGAACGTTTTCCTTACACCAGCGAATTATCGTTAACCTATCATTTTAGTCATGAAGCGGGGGTAGTTGTGGAACCGGATCTGCGGGTTCGGGTATATCATGATGCACGTCTGGCTGAGGTGACGGGAGCGGCGCTGCGCAACTGGCCAAAGTTTCAAGCTGACCAAGACGAGCAGCACAACATGCACTTAGTTTCTCGTTGGCATGTCAATCGGTTTCTCTACAAATGGCTAAATTATTGTCTTTATCAAGGTCACCGTTTTAGCCATCCCAGCTAGCTAGGTTCTGCTATTTATTGGCTGTCTTTAGTTGGCTTCCATCCCACTGAAGACTGTTTAGGTAGGTTATCTACACGTTGCATGTCGGCCGTCTGATGTATGGTTCAGTAAACACCCTTTAGCCATAAGCTGCTAAAGCATCAGCATTAGCGATTTGTCTACAAATATCTGCCTTCTGCTATCCAAGTCAGAGCAAGGATAAGTTGACTAATTTACTAGGTTATTATATTTTTTATCCGAGTCAATAGATGCTCTGCTAATGCAAATGAGGACGCTACCATGAAACTCTCTACAAAAGGTCGCTATGCAGTTACTGCGATGATGGATCTGGCTATTCACAATGGATTTGGTCCAGTCACGCTGGCAGATATCTCTAAATGTCAGGGTATTTCTTTATCTTATTTAGAACAATTATTTGCCAAACTGCGTAAAAGGGGGTTAGTAGAAGGAGTGCGTGGTCCAGGGGGTGGTTATCGGCTCGCTCGGCCTGCTTCGCATGTGACGGTTGCCGATATTATCAGCGCCGTGGATGAAAAGGTGGATGCTACTCGTTGTTTTGGCAAGGAAAATTGCCAAAGTGGCCGCCGCTGTTTGACCCATGAATTATGGAGCGATCTTAGCCAGCAAATCTTTACGTTTCTTTCCGGTATTACTTTGGCCCAATTTGTTGAGCGTTCTTCCGTGCAAGAAGTGGCAAAAAAACAGGATGCGTTGCATCAACGTAAGCTTATTACCGAGGAATCAGCGGCTATTTAAACTATCGGTTTAAAGTTTTTGATGACGGGTCTAAATAAAGCCATCGATAAACAAACCCAACAACGGATAAAAACCCTTATCTATAACCACCGATGGGCTGCTCTAGCGACACTCGGCGAGAACGGCCCAGAAGTCTCTTGGGTTGCTTATGTTGCCGAATTAGAGGGATTATTAGGATTTATTCTTAATATCAGTCAACTAGCAGCCCATACTCACAACCTTTTGCAAGATCCCTGGGCCTCTCTCGGCGTGAGTGAGACCGAGAAGGCAGGCTATGACCCCCAGCAATTAGCACGCCTCATGGTGGATGGACAGGTAGCAGTTATTCCCAAAACAGCCCCTGATTATCCAATTGCTGCGCAGCATTATCAGTCAGTATTGCCCATGTCGAAACGCCTTTTTGAGTTTAGCGATTTTATGCTGATGCGGTTTCGGCCATTACGGGTACGTTTTGTAGGTGGTTTTGCGCAAAGCTATAACTTGAGTCCAGCCGCATTACAAACCATGCTATTAGAAAAATAGCCAGTGTGGTTTTCAACAAACTACGTTATGGGTTTTTTGCTAAAAGGTTATAGCCTAAGAAGCCATTTAATGAGTAGCGATGGGAAGATCGAGAGGTATACTGACTGTACTCGATGAAAACTGTAAACGTGTTAACTGTTCTATACGCAAAGCTATCGCTAAAGATTCTTGACGAAGCGCATTTTTGATTAAGGCGGGGCCTAAAAGTGGTGGAACCCAAAAGCTGGGTACTAAATCAGCATCTGTTATCAAACGGGTTTGCTTTTCTTCAGCTAACAAACGATAACGTACCCAACCTTCATGGAAATCGCTTAAACTGGCATCGAAGTGGGTAATAATATCGTTAGATGCTAATATTCTGGTTTCCTGAACCCACTGATAATCTATGCAGAAGAACAAAATACAGGTTTCAGATTTGATCTGCATGCGTATTTGATCGGCATCTCCGTTATCCAGAATCTCTACTGTTTTTATGTTTGGATTAAGTTCAGATAAATTTCCAAAATCGGTAAGAACCGTTTTAACTTGTGGGAGAGGCGCCGCAATAACAATATTTGCATGAATAATATAACGACCGTCAGCATGATCTATTGTTAACTGGGTTATCTCTTGAGCTTGGACAGTATTAACAAAACCCAATATGATCAACAGTACTATCAGGAAGTCGCTAGCTTGGATCTGCATCAGCCCTTGCGAGGCACTCATATCTTTCATCCTTTTAAAATCCCGTTGTCTTTTGACCCTGTTGTTTGTTGTCTCGTTAATCCATCAGCGCTTTAATATGTTTGAGGACGCGGGGCAATTCATCAGGCGCTTTGCGGCCTGGTGGTAAGAATTGGTCACCTAACCATACTGCAAAGTTCCTTTCAATGAGTAGGCGGTGTAAAGCCGTTAGATCCCGTGAATACCCCCCCACACCCAGCTTGTAAAGGACATCACCAGAAGTCCGAAGGACCTGTTTAGATCTACCCTCCAGCGGTCCATGCAGTAAACTGGCAAACCGATTTTGAAAACGATCTAACCAACCTCTACGATAGGGTAATGGAAAGATGGCCAACGGTTTGCCCAATCGCGCCACTTCAACCAACATAGAAACGCTGTCGCCCGTGACGATAAAATTATCGGCCGTGCCCAGCAGAGCACGGTAGGGATTATCGGTATTTTTCGGCGTCCAGCGGTAAAATAATGCTTCCGGAGGAAGGTTTTCCTGGACTGCTTCCACCACCATGTTAGGCGTGCGCCGGCTGGTGGTTACATATAATGTTCCTCCGCTATGGACAGCGACTTGGGCGCTCCTGTGGAGCAATTGCAGGGCTATCTTCGTATTCAGCACAAAGGGTTTGGTGGGGCCACCCATAAGGAGTGCAATCAAAGGCCGCGGTAACTTGGCAAACCGCGCCGTCCACGCCGCGGCCGCTGCGGCAATAGACGCAGTATCCACCCGCATCAGGGGTAAATCGATATGGAGCACATTGGCTCGTTGCGGGAGCCGGTATTGAACGGGTGCGATCACTACATCAAACCGCTCAAGCCACTTTTTTGGACGGCCTAGTAGCACCAATCTGACACATTTGGCGGACTTAGCGGACTGCTCACGAACCCACAGGGCTGCCATGCAAGGTCGGCGTCCGACGGTAATAATCAAATCTGGCCAAGGTGGTTGGAGGGCTGCCGAGCGGTCTATGTCGATGTGATAAAGCGAGGCTTTAAAGGGGGGTTTGCCAAATACATAGGGTTCGCGAAAGTACAATTGCTTGACTTCAAAGGGCCAACCTAAACCCTCCGCAATGATTTGAGCTTGCGCGTTATCGCCCAGTTTGTCGCCCAGCACTAACCATACCCGTGGCAAAGCGTGGGAGGCTGCGTCAATGACTTCAAACGACGGTGGATTTATCCCAGCGGTTGTCATCTACAGAGTGCTTGGCCGTATTATCACCAACCGCTTCCCTTACAGCGGGGGCATTCCGCCTGGAAACCTACCTTGCATACCTCGCATCATTTTGGCAAGCCCGCCCTTTCTCATCATCTTTTGAGCTTGGGTAAATTGTTTTAAAAGCTTGTTGACTTCTTGAATCTGGGTTCCAGAACCCGTTGCAATACGTCGCTTGCGAGAACCTTTAATGATATTGGGGAAACGTCTTTCCTGGGGTGTCATGGAGTCAATGATGGCGATTAAACGCTTTACTTGTTTGTCGTTGGCCTGATCTTTAACTGCCTGCGGCAAATTACCCATACCAGGCATTTTTTCCAACAAACTCGTTAGTCCCCCCATGTTTAACATTTGGCCCATTTGCTCGCGAAAATCCGCAAGATCAAAACCTTTACCTTTTTTGACTTTACGCGCTAATTTTTCAGCCTTTTTACGATCAATCTTTTGTTCAATTTCCTCCACCAAACCCAACACATCTCCCATCCCCAGGATACGGGAGGCTACTCGGTCTGGATAAAAGGGCTCTAAAGCGGTTGTTTTCTCGCCAACGCCGAGGAACTTAATGGGTTTACCCGTGAGATGACGTATGGACAGAGCTGCGCCGCCCCGGGCATCGCCATCGGTTTTGGTTAGCACAACGCCGCTGAGGGGTAACGTTTCGTTAAAAGCGCGCGCCGTATTAGCGGCATCTTGGCCGGTCATACTGTCCACCACAAACAGCGTCTCTACGGGCTTGACGGCTGCATGGAGTGCTTTGATCTCAGCCATCATGTCATGGTCCACATGGAGCCGCCCGGCGGTATCGATGATAAGCACATCCATAAATTGACGACGGGCAGTGTCCAGCGCCCCAGTGGCTATTGCCACGGGTTGTTGTTGTGCCGTACTGGGAAAGCAGGCCACATCCACTTCTTTAGCAAGAATCTCCAGTTGTTCAATAGCTGCTGGACGGTAGACGTCACAACTGGTGACCATGACTTTTTTGTTATTGCGTTCTTTTAACCAGCGGGCCAGTTTGGCGACGCTGGTGGTTTTACCAGACCCCTGCAGCCCCGCCATAAGAATTACCGCCGGGGGGGGACCTTTTAAGGCCAATTCTTCATTGGCCTCTCCCATGACATGGATTAATTCGTCGTTGACGATTTTAATAAATACTTGACCGGGGGTTAGACTGTGGGTGACTTCTCGACCCACAGCGCGTTCTCTAACCCGGTCGATAAACTCCCGTATCACCGTGAGAGCAACGTCTGCCTCCAGCAGCGCCATACGCACTTCGCGCAGCGCATCTTTGATGTTTTCTTCAGTGAGGCGACCCTGACCACGCAGGTTTTGGATGGTTTGTTGAAGGCGTTCACTCAGATTTTCAAACATGAAATGTACCGTTGCTAAAAAAAATTAATTTTCGAGAGTAAATAGGTTAAATCAACGATAATGCTGCTTTTAAACCGGCCAGCTTTTTTAAACCACTTTCGTAACTGCTCATCCGTCATTCCGGCAATCCCTGCCGGAATGACGCAAGGGTAAGTAGTTACCCATTTTAAAGACGAATAGTCTTCAAGCGGGACTTGGTCTATGCCATTATGTTTTACAGCAGAAAACGTTTTACCGCAGGAAACTGAGTAAACGCCATGTACAGCACTGCATTAGGCGGTCTAGCCGCTATTCTTTATGTTATGACCGGCAGCTTGCTAGGCATGAAACTGTCTCGCACCGCTGTCGCAAAGACATTCGATAAATTTAGAGTACTTATGCTTGGGTGGGGCGCCGTCTTTCTCCACGGCGTTATCCTCTATTTCCTCTTATTCCAGCCTGAAGGCATGAATCTCGGCTTCTTCAATGCGCTCTCGTTCACAGGGTGGTTATGCGCCATTGTGCTACTTTTGGCAACGCTATTTTGGCCAGTGGAAAGCCTTGGTATCCTCTTGTTACCTTTTAGCGCCTTGACTGTTGTGTTGGCATTGATCTTTCCGTCGCAACGTATTGTAGCCGATTATCAGGGCTGGCCTGTGGAAGTGCATATTTTTATTTCTATTTTAGCTTACTCCATGTTAGCGCTAGCCGCATTGCAGGCGATTCTACTGGCTATCCAAGATCGCCGCTTGCACAACCATCATCCAGGGGGCTTTGTCCGGGCTATTCCGCCTCTTATTACCATGGAACAGTTGTTATTTCAAATGATTTACATCGGTTTTGTGCTACTGAGTCTTGCCCTCCTCAGCGGAATGCTGTTTTTGGAGGATATATTTGATCAACATATGGTGCATAAAACCGTTCTATCTTTTACTGCTTGGTTACTATTTGGAATTTTGTTGTGGGGACGATGGCGCTTCGGGTGGCGGGGGCAAACCGCCATTCGCTGGACGTTAGGGGGGTTTACGGCCCTCGTATTAGCCTATTTTGGCAGCAAACTGGTGCTTGAGCTGTTGCTGCAAAGGTAAACTCTATTTTAGGGGTTTCATGTCTTCAAAAAACTTCTTTACCCCATCTAACCAGCCGCGTTCTTGGGGGGCATGTTGGCGACCACCTTGTTCCATGGTCTCGGCGAGTTTTTGCATTAATTCTTTTTGGTCTTTGGTTAAATTGACCGGTGTTTCTACAATGACACGGCACAGCAGATCCCCTGTCATACCACCGCGGACCGGTTTAACCCCTTTACCGCGCACGCGAAAAACCTTTCCGGTCTGAGTTTCAGTGGGTATCTTTAAATTGACCCTGCCGTCTAGCGTGGGTACTTCCATCTCCCCTCCTAAAGCGGCTGTTGTGAAACTAATCGGTACTTCACAATACAGCATATTGTCTTCACGGGTAAAAATAGGATGCAGTTTGACCCGGATCTGGACATACAAGTCACCGGGGGCGCCACCCACTTCTCCCGCTTCACCCTCACCCGTAAGACGGATGCGATCGCCGTTGTCAACCCCGGCAGGCACTTTGACCGAGAGGGTTTTTTGCTTCTCAACCCGGCCATCGCCACCACAGGTTTTACAAGGGTCAGCAATCACGGTACCCCGCCCATAGCAACGCGGACAGGTTTGTTGGATAGAAAAAAAGCCTTGTTGAACCCGAACCTGGCCTATCCCATTACAGGTGGGGCAGGTGGTTGGCTTGGTGCCGGGTTTAGCGCCGCTGCCACTACAGGTCTCACAGGTGACTTGGGTTGGCACGCGGATTTTAGCGGTGGTCCCGAATACCGCTTCCTCTAAGGTTAGTTCTAAATTGTAACGTAGATCAGCGCCCCGATAACCGCCTTGGCTAGTACGTCCGCCGCCTCGCATACCACCAAAAATATCCCCAAAGACATCGCCAAAAATATCCCCAAAACCACCCCCACCACCAAAGCCACCG
>CAZGON010000126.1:11116-11264 GCA_964527085.1 uncultured Candidatus Competibacteraceae bacterium | reverse complement strand
CCGGGGAAAATCACGATCAGGATGTGGGTATCAAGATTGCCTGCCGCGCCATGGAAGAACCCCTGCGTCAAATCGTTGGCAATGCCGGGGCTGAACCCTCGGTGGTGCTGAATAAGGTTATTCACGGTGAAGGTAACTTCGGCTACAA
>CAZGON010000126.1:0-11086 GCA_964527085.1 uncultured Candidatus Competibacteraceae bacterium | reverse complement strand
TATGGTGGCCGAGCATCCCAAGAAAGATGAGCCTGCTATGCCCGATATGGGTGGCATGGGCGGTATGGGTGGCATGGGCGGTATGGGTGGCATGGGCGGTATGATGTAAGCCCTTTTTACCCTGCCTTCTAGTGTTACAAGAACCCCGCTTCGGCGGGGTTTTTTAATGACAATCCCGGTAGGCCAAAGTAGCTTTATCCGGTAAGCTTAGCAAAAGCTATTCGTCTATTGTTTGCTAATCTACACAGATCATCGTGACCGACGCTGATAACACCACAGCAGCCTTTCGAAAGGCGTTAAAAAAACTGCCTTCTGCGCTACAAGCAGAGGTCACTAAACACTGGCAATGTTTTGTTGAAGACGCTGCAAAAAACAACGACTCCCTGCCGACAGATGAGACCACCCTGGCGCAGCTGGTTCGGGTGTGGGCATGTAGTGACTTTGTAGCTAGGTCCTGCACCGATCATCCTCACCTGCTGAGAGCCTTGTTGGTCAACGACGACCTCACTGGTTCACTTAGCGCTACGCAATACACTGAACGACTTGCAGCGCAACTTGAAGGGGTCAACGAAGAAACTGCCTTAGCATCGGCGTTGCGACAGTTTCGGCGTTGGGCCATGGTGCGCATTGCATGGCGAGATCTAACGGGACTTGCCAGCAGCCAGGAAACCCTTTTAGAACTGTCCACATTAGCGGATACCGTCACCGATCAGGCGTTACAAAGGCTCTATGCATGGCATACGGAGCGTTTTGGTGCGCCTCGAGATAGCCACGGACAACCCCAACGACTTGTCGTCCTTGGCATGGGAAAACTGGGCGGACAGGAATTAAATTATTCCTCGGATATCGATGTTATCTTTGCTTTTCGAGAACCTGGCGACACCGATGCCAAACGTACCGTCAGTAATGAAGAATTCTTTCGGCGGCTAGCCCAGCGGTTTATCAAAATGCTTAATGAAATTACCGCTGACGGTTTCGTGTTTCGAGTGGATACTCGTCTAAGGCCATTTGGCGCTTCAGGTCCTCTGGTGATGCATTTCGACAGTATGGAACACTATTACCAAACCCATGGACGCGACTGGGAACGTTATGCCCTTATCAAAGCGCGGGTCATCGCCGGTGACCGCCCAGCGGGTGACGAATTACTGGCAAGACTACGACCTTTCATCTATCGCCGCTATTTGGACTATGGGGCGTTAGAAGCCCTGCGCACCATGAAAAACCTCATCGCTAAACAGGGACAACGCAAAGGATTGCAGCACAACATTAAGTTAGGGCCTGGAGGTATTCGAGAAATTGAATTTATTGGGCAAGTTTTTCAGTTGATCTACGGCGGTCGAGAACCAACCCTAAGAGAGCGTAACTGCCTGAGAGTTTTAGATTATTTGGGTCAGAGTAGACACCTGCCGCAATCAACAGTGGCGAGTCTAAAGGCGGCTTATGATTTTCTACGGCGCACCGAAAATTGCCTGCAAGCATGGGCAGACCAGCAAACCCATCAATTGCCCAACGATACCCTGGGGCAAATACGTTTAGCCTATGCCATGGGCTGGTCAGATTGGGACTTGTTTTACGCGACGTTAAACCAGCATTTGAGAGTTGTGGCGGCGCAATTTGAGCAAATTTTTGTCACGCCTCCGGCTACCGATGAGGCAGCCGTAGTTGATTGGACAACCCTGTGGTGCGCAACTATCGATCAGGAAGCCGCTCTTCACTTGCTTATTGAGCACGGCTTTGATGACGCAGAAACCGCTTGGCGTTGTCTACAAAACCTACGAAACAGCCTTACCTATCGCACCTTAAGTCAACGGGGCCGGGAACGGATGGATAATCTGATACCGCTCCTGTTGAGTGCAGTAAAAGACACGGCCAAAACGCCGGCAACCACCCTAGAACGTATCCTGCGCTTATTGGAGGTTATTGCTCAACGGTCTGTTTATCTCGCCCTGTTGATTGAGAATAGCTCAGCTTTGACGCAACTGGTGAGCCTTTGTGACACCAGCCCTTGGATTAGCCGCTATCTGGCCCGTTACCCGCTCCTCTTAGATGAGTTATTAGACCCAGCTTCCCTCTATCGTCCTCTGGATAGAGACCAAATCCATGAAAAACTGGGTCACCAACTGACGCAAGTGCCTGCCGATGACCCCGAACAACTGCTGGATGCTTTACGCCACTTCAAGCATAGCCATGTACTGCGGGTCGCCGCCGCCGACGTGAGCGCCACCATGCCGTTGATGATCATCAGCGATTACCTGACCGTCTTGGCTGAAGCGTTGCTCCGCCGAGTCTTGGAACTAGCCTGGAACGACCTTACACCCCGCTTTGGGCAACCATGCTATTACATGGATGGCGAACGTCGAGAAGCACAGTTTGTCATTATTGCTTACGGTAAACTCGGGGGTATTGAACTCAATTACAGTTCTGACTTGGATTTAGTGTTTCTCCATGACAGCAGCGGAGCCCACCAGCAGACTCATGGTCCCCGGGAAATTGAGAACCCGTCATTTTTTGCTAAGCTGGTGCGGCGGATTATCTACTGGTTGACCACTCAGACCGCGGCGGGAGAACTCTACCCTGTGGATATGCGGTTACGTCCCAGCGGAAGATCCGGTTTGCTGGTCAGCAGTTTGGACGCTTTTGTCGAGTATCAACGTAACCAAGCCTGGACCTGGGAACACCAAGCCTTGGTGCGAGCCCGCCCTGTGGCAGGATCGGCAAAGCTGGGTGAGCAGTTTATAAAAGTGCGTCAAGAAATTTTAAGCCGCCCACGCGATCCACAGTTGCTGCGTAACCAGGTACGCGAGATGAGGCAACGTATGCGGGAGAACCTAGGTTCAAGCAAGCCCGGTTATTTCCACCTAAAACAGGACTCTGGAGGTATCGCGGATATTGAATTTATGGTGCAATATGCGGTGTTGGCTTACGCCCATCGGTATCCCGTGTTATTAACCTACACCGATAACATTCGCCAATTGGATGGTTTAGAACAGATGGGCATCTTATCTTCGGAAGATGCTACGCTGTTACGGGATGCCTATCGGGGTTTACGACGACAATTGCATCGCTTGACCTTGCAAGAGAGAGGCGATTTAATTCCTCAGAATGCTGTGCCAGACTATCAGCAAGGAGTTGTGGAAATTTGGCAGCGTTTGATGGAAACCGGTGATTAGTGTCATGCCATGAAAATATTTTTGGAAACCGCAACCCTAAAGATAATAAACCAAATTCGGAGGAAATATTAGATGACGATGGATGACCGTGATGGTGTCATCTGGCTAGACGGTGAGATGGTCCCTTGGCGCGAGGCTAAAATTCATGTGTTAACCCATACGCTGCACTATGGCATGGGGGTTTTCGAGGGTTTGCGAGCTTATGAGACGGCAACCGGAACAGCCATCTTTCGTCTGCAGGCCCACATCAATCGCCTGTTTCGCTCCGCTCATATCCTTGGCATGGCCATGCCTTACGATAAAGATACCCTTAATAGCGCTTGCTGTGCGGCGGTACGGGAAAACCAACTGAGTAGCGCCTATATCCGTCCCATGTGTTTTTTTGGTTCAGAAGGTATGGGATTGCGCGCTGATAATTTACAGGTGCATGTGATGATTGCCGCTTGGGAGTGGGGCGCCTACCTGGGCGCTGAAAACATTGAACGGGGTATTCGTATAAAAACATCCTCTTTTACCCGCCATCATGTCAATATCACCATGTGTAAGGCCAAGGCCAACGGTAACTACATGAACTCTATACTGGCCCTGCAAGAAGCCTTGCGAGATGGCTATGATGAAGCGCTGTTGTTGGATGCTGAAGGGTATGTGGCGGAAGGTAGCGGCGAGAACATCTTTATCATCCGCGATGGTATTCTTTACACCCCTGATCTCACTTCCGCCCTAGAAGGCATTACCCGGGATACTATTCTGCATTTTGCAGCCGATTTGGGTCTTGTGGTGCGGGAAAAACGCATTACCCGAGACGAGGTTTATATTGCCGATGAGGCGTTTTTCACGGGTACTGCGGCTGAGGTCACACCCATTCGGGAGGTGGATGGACGGGCCATCGGTGACGGCTGCCGAGGTCCTATCACCACCCGACTACAAAGCCTATACTTCGATCAAGTCAAGGGGCGTCGAGACGTTTACCCTGAATGGCTGACTACCCTTTAAACGAAATACCCTTTTTATCATGACTGCTGCTAACTCTATATCACCGAATGATAATAAATTGCCTAATGCCCGTAATCGCTATGAAGTAACCCGGGCACAATTACCGTTATCTTGTCCTACGCCTAACATGACGCTTTGGTGTTCCCATCCTAAGGTTTATCTACCTATTGAAGCAACCGGCCAAGCGCAATGTCCTTATTGCGGTGCAGAATACGTATTGATTGATTAGAGAAAAGATTGAAAGTTAAATTCCCGCGGGCCGCCAAGCAAGCCCGGGGAGGTAGAAACGCAGACTACTTGGTTAGCTGCTAAGTAGACAAATTGGAATAGAGGATAGTGAAACTACTGGCCTGCCAACAAGGCGCGAGTATCCGGACCCACAGGCAGACTATAATCATAGGCGGCTAATACTAAACTATCAGCCGCGCGGATCAAACGGGCATTAACATAGATGGATTGCCTTCCCACGGCGTAGGTGCCAGCGATGACCGCCGCCACATCGTGATCTTGGCTAATATCGCTGATCGAGCGCGACAACACAAATTCACCCGCATTTTCCTTCACAAAAATGTTGCCCCGCAGTTTCATCTCAATCACTGTAAAGCCTTCTTGGGCAAACCGTGACGAGACCTGCTCAGCTATCATTCGCCCTAACCCCGACGAGTTTTCTAGGGAATTGATATTGACAAAGGTCGCTGTCAATAACGGCCGACGCTGATCTTTCAACCATGGCACTTGGGCAAGCAAAGCCTCTGCCGCCTGATAACTTTTCTCAATTAAATCTGCTGATGGATCGTTAGTCTGATTGGTCGATCTAGAGGCACAACCTATGGCCCCCACACAAAGACTCCCTAACAAGACGACTCCCAATAAACGGGCTAACAAAGTTGTACTCATTGACCGGTCACTCCCATGAGCCGATTAGGTGTTCCTCTAGAGACTATATAAGTGTCTAATTCGCTGCTGGGCACATAATAGATATCGCTGATACGCGCCAAAAACCGATCTCCACTCATGACTGAAGTGGTCACGATGATTTCACTATCCGGCACCTCGGCATCGGCAACCCGATGGGTCACGACTTGCGCCTTGTATTGGACGGGTAGACCAACGCTCGGGTCATGGCTAACACCAAAACCCTCCCCTAACAGGCGCGTGACCAATAAATCGTGAAAGGCGGCTTCAAAGACCGAGGGACTACGTGGCCTTTGTAAGTACAAAACTAAAGGTTTATCGCCTTCACGGGAAGCAGCGAGGGCGCTGGACAAACGTTGCGCCACTTGGGCAGCGACACTGTCCCAGTGCTGGGCAACGATAATTTTTCTTTGCGAACTAGTTTGAGATTCTTCAACCCCAGGATAGGGTTGGGATGCACAGGCTGCTAGCCCGAGCGAGATGGCTACGATCAATGTAGAATGCAGGGCCTTCATGGGGGAACCTCCCTAAAAAATTCATATATCCATGTTTAAGCTTTAAAGCTTTTTGGCATGATTTATCATCAAGTGTAGCGCGTTATACCATTGGTTTTATTTTTATACAATGTGGTTAGTTCAAAAAAAAGCGCTTTTTTTCGTTAAATAGGACACTTTTAAAGCTCGACAAAAGGTTAAATAAAAATTATAAAAACACATCAGGTTGTGCTTGACGACTCTTAAAACCACATCCTATAGTGTTTAGAGGTAAGACATCTGGCTCTGTTTAACTGCAAGCCAGATGTTTCTAGTAATGGTCAAATTTGTCTATGAAGACTCGGCGCTGTTGTTGTAATAATACCTAACAAGATAAAGAAGGAACCTATGAAAATAGCCCGCTTACCCGCCACAGACCGAAACATGGTAGATGCTGCAGATATTCCTCTGCAAGAAGCTTCTCAAGATATTTGGGATAAGAAATACCGCTTAAAGTCTAAACACGGCCGCGCCATCGATGAGACCATCGATAGTACCTACCAGCGGGTAGCCAGAGCCTTGGCCGATGTGGAAAACACCCCTGAACTACGCCAACAATGGTACGAAAAGTTTCTTTGGGCGCTGCAACACGGCGCTATTCCAGCGGGCCGCATCATCTCCAATGCCGGCGCACAAGCTCACAAACCCTCCACCTCTACTATTAACTGTACTGTTTCGGGGACTATCACAGACTCCATGGACGACATTTTGCAAAAAGTCCATGAGGCTGGATTAACCCTTAAAGCGGGCTGTGGCATTGGCTATTCGTTTTCGACGCTACGTCCTAAAGGGGCCTATGTGTCTGGCGCCGGGGCCCACACCTCTGGACCGCTATCTTTTATGGATATCTATGACAAGATGTGTTTTACCGTGTCCTCGGCAGGTGGCCGGCGCGGCGCACAAATGGCGACCTTTGATGTAGGGCATCCGGATGTGATGGAGTTTGTACGCGCCAAGCGGGAAGATGGCAGATTGCGGCAATTTAACCTGTCCCTGTTGATCACCGAAGCATTTATAAAAGCTGTCAAAGACGATACCGAGTGGGTGTTAGCTTTTCCCCTACGTACTCAGGAAGTGACAGAAGACAGTATTGACCTACAAGATTCGACGTGCGTTATCTGGCGTAACTGGCCCGCCACAAATGACCTGATCTGTAACGAGAAAGGCCAAGTCGCTTGCAAAATATATGGTCAAATTCCCGCCCGTCGATTATGGAATTTGATAATGGCGTCCACTTATGATTATGCGGAACCCGGCTTTATTCTCATTGATAAGGTCAATGAAATGAATAACAACTGGTTTTGCGAGAATATCCAGGCTACCAATCCTTGTGGTGAACAACCCCTACCGCCTTATGGTTCTTGTTTGCTAGGCTCCGTCAATCTGACCAAATTTGTTCGTCATCCCTTTACCGAAAAAGCTCAATTTGATTGGGATCAGTACCGGGAAGTGGTGGCCATCTTCACCCGTATGCTGGACAACGTAGTGGAAATCAATGGGCTACCTTTAGAACAACAACGCCGGGAGATCGTCGATAAACGTCGTCACGGCATGGGTTATCTGGGTCTCGGGTCTACTCTTACGTTGCTGGGTATGCAATACGGCGCACCCGAGTCGTTGGCGTTCACCGAAAAGGTGACTCAAGAGATGGCGTTGACAGGCTGGCGGGTGGCCCTAGATCTGGCCCAAGAAAAAGGCCCAGCGCCTATCATGGAGCAGGATTTCACTCTGACTGCTGATATGATCAACAAACGCCCCGAGTTGCTTGATGATGGCTATCGGGAAGGCGATACTGTCAAAGGCAAGCTGCTCCATGCCCGCTACAGCCGTTATATGCAACGGGTAGCTCAAGCAGCCCCTGAGCTGGTCAAAGCCCTTGCCGAACTGGGCGCTCGCTTCACCCACCATACCTCCATTGCGCCTACCGGCACCATTTCCCTGTCTTTGGCGAATAACGCTAGTAACGGTATCGAACCGAGCTTTGCCCACCACTATGCGAGAAACGTGATACGCGAGGGCAAGAAAAGCAAAGAAAAAGTCGATGTATACTCCTTTGAATTATTGGCCTATCGGGAACTGGTCAATTCCAAGGCGATGCCTTTTAGCGATAAACCGGAAACCCAGCTTCCTGAGTATTTTATCTCCGCTGACGACGTCACTCCCAAAGCACATGTGGATGTGCAGGCGGCGGCGCAAACGTGGATCGACTCCAGTATCTCTAAAACTGCCAACGTACCCACCGATTTTTCTTACGAAGACTTCAAAAATATCTATATGTACGCTTATGACCAGGGTCTTAAAGGCTGTACCACGTTCCGGTTTAATCCAGAGGCGTTCCAAGGCGTGCTAGTCAAGGATCAAGATCTTGAAAACACCCTTTACCGATTTACCCTAGAAGACGGCACCGTTATGGATGTCAAAGGCAATGAAGAAATCGAGTACGACGGGGAAATCCACACCGCCGCCAATTTATTTGATGCTCTCAAAGAGGGCTATTACGGCAAATTCTGAGGTAAAGACACCCATGGCCGTTAAAGTTGATAAAAAAATCACCAAGTACACTATCCTTAAACCCGATGCCGCAGATACCGAATCCACTGCCGGACAAACCAATGTAGTGCACATGCACGAAAAGGTGGAGCGCTCCGAAGTATTGATGGGCTGCACCTATAAGGTCAAAACACCCCTTTCCGATCATGCGTTATACATTACTATTAACGACATGATATTAAACCCTGATACCGAACATGAGGTTAGGCGGCCCTTTGAGGTGTTTATCAACTCCAAAAACATGGATCACTTTCAATGGATTGTGGCGCTAACCCGGATTATCTCGGCGGTGTTTCGCAAAGGCGGCGATGTGGTTTTCCTGATTGAGGAGCTACGCTCAGTGTTTGATCCTCGCGGCGGTTATTTTAAAAAGGGGGGTAAATATATGCCCTCCCTGGTGGCGGAAATCGGTGATGTCATCGAATCCCATCTGCGTATGATCGGTTTGTTGCCGGACGATGGACCCGATGCCCACCAACGCCAACTGATGGAGGAAAAGCGGACTCAGTATGAAGCTGCCGTAAAAGTCACCGAAGAGGCCCGTACCGAGACCTCATTTCCAGACAGCGCCTCTCTTTGCCCTAAATGCCAGACCAAAGCGGTCATTCTTATGGATGATTGCCTCACCTGTTTAAATTGTGGCGACTCCAAATGTCAGTAGTTTTTTACTTACTTTTACGACGCGCCTTCATAACATTAGGAATCTGGGCGATCTTGTCGAGGATGCGGCTCAATTGTCCAATGTCGCTGATCTCTAAAGTCAATACCATGTGGGCAATAAGGGTTTTTGGGTCGGTGCGGGTGTTAGACGCCAACACGTTAATCTGATCTTGCAGCAATACCAAAGTAATATCCCGTAACAATCCCGACCGGTCGTAGGCTTTAATCAACACATCTACGGCATAGGCGGCGTGGGTTTCCTCGCCCCAGTCCACCTCAATGACCCGTTCTTGATGACGGCTCGATAGATCCATGCGATTAGGGCAATCTTGGCGATGAATCGCGATACCTCGCCCCTGGGTGATATAACCCATAATGGGTTCAAGAGGCACCGGTTTGCAGCATTGCGCGATATGCGTCAGTAGATTACCAACGCCGCGAATTTTGATCTCCCCTTTACCCTCCCCCACATGGGATTTGCGGGCCAAGGGTAGCGTCTCCGGGGGCGGTGGTAGAATTAGTTCTTGGGCCTTGCTGGCCACGGAAGCCGTGGTGATATCCCCATAACCCACCGCGGCAAATAGCTCTTCAGGTTTATTGAAATTTGCTTTTTCAGCAATTTTCTGCAAATCCACTTGCTTAATATCCACCCCAAGACGCTGCAACTCCCGCTCTAGCACAACGCGTCCAGCCGCCATATTTTTCTCTTGGTCTTGCAACCTAAACCACTGACGGACTTTACTACGGGCGCGGGAAGTTTTTAGATAACCTAAATGAGGGCTCAGCCAATCACGACTCGGGGCGGCATTCTTGGCGGTAAGCACCTCTACCTGTTCACCGTTTTTTAGTTCGTAACTCAAGGGCACAATACGCCCGTTAACCTTAGCGCCCCGGCAACGATGCCCTACATCGGTATGGATATGATAGGCAAAATCCAACGGGGTAGCGCCCTGGGCCATTTCCATGATGGCGCCTTGCGGTGTCACCACATAGACCCGGTCTTGAAAGGCTTCTGCTTTAAAACGATCCAAAAAATCGCTGGCGTCAGCGGTTTCTTCCTCTTTCCACTCCAGGATCTGCCGCAACCAAGCGATCTGCCGATCAAAGGCGCTGCCGGAAGATTGCCCCCCTTCTTTGTAGCGCCAGTGGGCAGCCACACCTAGCTCCGCATTATGGTGCATCTCCCAGCTACGAATCTGCACTTCGAGAGTTTTTCCCTGGGGTCCTCTGACGGCGGTGTGCAGAGATTGATAACCGTTGTTTTTAGGGTTCGCAATATAATCGTCAAATTCTCTGCGAATGTGGCTCCACAGAGCATGTACGATGCCTAAAGCGGCATAACAATCGGCCACGGAATGCACCATAATACGCACCGCACGCACATCGAAAATCTCTTCGAAAGGCAACTGTTTGCGCTGCATTTTGCGCCAAATACTATAGATATGTTTGGCACGGCCTGAGACATCAGCTCGAATGCCTGCTTTTTGCAGCTCTTCTTGTAGTTGCTGCACAACGTTGGCGATGGAATATTCTCGCTCGCTGCGCCGTTCCTCAAGGGCTTTTGCCAGTTGTTTGTAGGTAGCGGGTTGTAGACAACGCAATGAGAGATCTTCTAGCTCCCACTTAAATTGAGCAATACCTAAACGATTAGCTAACGGTGCAAAAATATCCAACGTTTCGCGGGCTATAGACTGCTGTTCAGCGGCGGGAAAGCGACTTATATGACGCAATTTGTTGAGTTGCACAGCGAGTTTAATCAACACAACCCGAACATCCTTGGCCATGGCCAGTAGCATTTTACGCAAGCTTTCCAGTTGCTGATGAGCATGGGACCCCTGCTGATGCAGATGAGCGATCACATTAAGCACAGCCACATCATCCACCAACTGCGCAATGGCGGCACCAAAACGTTCCTTCACTGTGGCCAGAGAAAGCGCTCCCGTTTCAACCCCATCATACAAAAGTGCTGCCGTCACCACTTCATAATCCATATGCAAATCGGCCAGCAAATCCGCCACCGCCATACCCTGGGGCGTTGTCAAAGCATAGGCATGACGCACCACATCCACGTCATTGGCTCGCCAATCCACCGGCAGGCTAGCTAACCACGTTTCAAAATCAGTCTCGCTGGATGTCATCCGTTTAGGGGTTACCATATGCCACGCCCTTAATGCCATTCCTGATGATAATCGTTTATTTTACAACACTACCTACTCACCCTCCCGTCATTCTCGCCATGGACTGGCGAGAATCCAGAGCCATGGA
>CAZGON010000125.1:0-11286 GCA_964527085.1 uncultured Candidatus Competibacteraceae bacterium | reverse complement strand
ATGGAGTTTAGCCACTACGAAGCGGTGCCGGGGGATATTCAAAAGCGGCTTTGTGCGGAGTATCAAGAACAGAAGAATTAGCAGAGGATAGCAAAGATCAGTAAGGGACAGCCGATGTGAGATAAATTTTATTGGCAAAGTGAAAAGTGATATGGCTTTACATCTCAGCCAGATAAACATCAAACCGGGTGTTTTTAGAAAAGATGGTCATGGTGGGTTGAGGTCCCTCTAAAACAGGCGCTAACCGTGGACGCTTTACCACCACCCTTTGCCGAGCGCAGCATCGGGCGACAGCCAAAAGTTCACCGGCGTCTGGATCATCGCCCACCAACTGCCGGAGCATACGCATTTCTTTTTTTACTAAGGCTGTTTTGCTGCGATGGGGATACATGGGATCTAAATAGACCACATCTGGCCGTTGGGACTCAGTCAATGTGGTTATATAGGTGCGACTATCGGCAATGGTGATGTGCAGGCGTTCTCTAACGATAGAACCTATTTGAGGGTCATTTTGCGCTTGTTGGAGACCTTGTCGCAGCAGTACGCCAATAATAGGAGAGCGCTCCACTAGCAGTACTTTGCAGCCTAGACAGGCAAGCACAAACCCATCACGACCCAATCCGGCAGTGGCATCCAGCACATAGGGACTTATGCCGCCTTTTAAACCCACCGCTTTTGCCAGCGGTTGCTGACGACCGCCACCAAAACGTCGCCGATGGGCAAGCGCCCCGGTCACGAAATCTGCGTACAAAGGTCCTAACCTATTTGCTCCCTGCATGTGCAGTTCAATACGCTCGGGCGTTATCACCAAAAGATGTGTAAAACCATCAGCGACAAAATAGGCCGTGAACGGTACAGCCAGCTCCTTGGCAAGGGCGTTGGCTTTATCGTAAAGAGATACAAGGGGCGTGGTAACGGCGATAGAGGTCGGTGTCTGGATAAAGCTCACAGCGGCGGACGCAGTAGTTTCTAAACGCATGGGGGTTAAAGTAACGGGCTAATCCTAACTTGTAGCCATAGGGAAAATGATAAAGTAGAAATTAGCGGGCAGATCGAGGACCCGCAAAAAACCAAACTAACAAACCCAGCAGTGGTAACAAGATAATAAAAACGGTCCAGAGAACTTTCGCTCTCGTGGTTGCGTTGCTTTGTATGGTATTGACAATGGCCCATATATCGGCAATCAAAAGCAACAAACCAAAAATACCACCGATTTCAATTTCTAGCATAGAGAGTGTCTCCTTATTTTTTTGGGTTTTTATGACGCCGCGTTCTGATATAAATAACTAGCAGATTTTCATCCAACTTCTTGGTTGCGGGTGAGTACAGCGAGGGTTAGCCGAGAAATACACACTAATCTATCATTTTCATCGCTAATTTTGATTTCCCATAGCTGGGTTGATCCACCTAGATGTAAAGGTCTAGCAACTCCATAGACAAAACCGGACCGCACTGAGCGTATATGGTTAGCATTAATTTCCAAGCCGACACAGTGTTTCTTTTCAGCATCTTCGCACAAAAAAGCAGCCACGCTACCGAGGGTTTCCGCCAGCACCACCGAGGCACCCCCATGCAGAATACCCATGGGTTGAATGGTGCGCTCGTCCACAGGCATACGGGCTGTTAAATAATCATCGCCCATTTCTATAAATTCAATACCGATATGTCCCAGCATTGTATTCGGGCAGCAGCGGGCGTTCAGGTCGTCTAAGGTTGCTTCGATATGCCAGATAGCCATAGTGTTTTCCAGTTTAAGCAGATAATCGAGAGTGACATTAACCCATGGTTGAGGTGGTTTAAGGAAATGCCTTTAAAATGAAGTTTGCCGAGGGAAGCTGTTATAGCCGCTTACGTTCATCATAGTAACTAAACCCCCGCAGGGGTTGCGACAAACCTTTTGTTAAGGCTATCGCTTTAAAGCGCTCACCCATCTCTCCCGGTAGGGTCAATAATTTAACTTGCCGCACAAGTTCTAAATAACGACGGGTATCGTTGGGGTCTGCTTCGGCCAATAAGGTTTCCAGACCGCAACCCAATAAAAAATAATTTTGACTGGTGTAACCCGCCAGTTCGAGTCCGGCATCGATAGCCGCTTCGGCCACGGCGCTAAAGTCTACATTGGCGGTAATGTCTTGTAATCCCAGCAAGATAAAGGGGTTACTGTGAACCCGGTGGCGATAGTGACAAACTAAGGTGCCCATATGGCGCTGGGGGTGATAGTATTCTCGGCGCGGATAGCCATAATCTAAAACTAATAATGCACCCCTCTCCAACCGTTCTGCAAAGGTTGTTAGCCAAGGTTTTAGATGATCATTGATTTCCGATTCGTAACCTATTGGAAACGTATAACCTGATGTCGCTTCGAGGCCAGCAACACGGTTTGTCAGTTCTTGATTCGCTGGTCCTTGGCACTCTATAAAATGGTCTTGCTCACAAGTGACATGCAGTGGACGCGGACCGTTTGGGGTGATACGAAAACGCTCGACCGGCATGGCGTCCAAAATTTCATTACCTACAATAACTCCCTGGAATCCTGGATCTGGTAACCTATCTATCCATCTCACCCGTTCTACAAGCTGTGGTATCCGGGTGCTCAACGTCTCCTGTTGGCGTCCTCGTAAATCACCGCTTAACTCTAAAATGTTGTAGCGGTCTGGCAAGCTATGCAAGGCATTTAGTTCAGCTAATATCTCAGCCGCCATCGTGCCAGTACCTGCCCCTAGTTCGAGGATTTCCCCGCCCGTACAGTCAAGAATTTCCTGACATTGATGGGCAAGACAGCGGGAAAAGAGAGGAGAAAGTTCGGGAGCTGTTACAAAATCTCCCTGTGCGCCAAACTTGCGAGCGCCAGCGCTGTAATAGCCGAGATTGGGGCTGTATAGGGCTAACTCCATAAAGCGGGAAAAAGGTATATTTCCCCCATGGGCGTTGATCTCATGACGGATATGAGCAACCACCCGAGCGCTATGGGCAACTGCTTGGGGGTCGGGAGGGGGTAATTCAGTCATCGAATTGAGATGAGTAGCCATAAACGTTGGGAAATTTTAATTGATAGGGTAGGGTAGAGTATTAGTAAACATTATCTTCTTTAAGGAGCATACTTTTGACTTCCCTGGTTGGCAAAACAGCACTCATTACTGGAGGCGCCCGCCGCATCGGCGCCAGCATTGCCCGCATTCTGCATGGGGTTGGCATGAACTTGGCTCTGCACTATTTTTCTTCATCAGACGAAGCGGAAACTCTGCAAAGGGAACTCAATGCCCAACGGGCAAACTCAGTTATTTTATTGCAAGCAGATTTACGCCAGGTGGCTGCCCTTAACGGTTTAGTGGAGCAGGTGATGGCCCAATGGAACCGTCTTGATGTGCTGGTCAATAATGCCTCTAGTTTTTATCCGACACCGGTCGGTGCGGCCACTGAAGATCAATGGCATGATCTGGTGGACACCAATTTAAAAGCGCCTTTCTTTTTAGCTCAAGCTGCTGCCCCGCAGCTGCGGGCAGTGCAGGGTAACATCGTTAATATCGTAGACGTTCATGCCCAACGACCCATGGCCAAACACCCTATATACTGCGCTGCCAAAGCGGGGCTAGCCATGCTCACCCAATCCTTAGCTCGGGATTTAGCCCCTGACGTGCGGGTCAATGGGGTTGCGCCGGGGGCGATACTGTGGCCGGAAACAGGTATGAGCGATACCACTAAAAACTATATTCTGTCTCGCGTTCCCCTCAAGCGCCCCGGCGATGCTGACGATATTGCCCGCGCTTTGCTATTTTTGGTACGTGATGGTGGTTATATCACCGGTCAAATCATCGCTGTTGACGGCGGCCGTACCTTGTCTATCTGACACCTTAAAATATAATTAAGATTGTAACTACTCGCTCTCCCGTCATTCTCGCCATGGACTGGCGAGAATCTAGTGCCATGGACGGCAAGCGCTGGCGACAGCCAATGCCACCCTCCCTGGCAACTGGATTCCGGCAATCCCTGCCGGAATGACGGGTAAGCAGTTACTCAGGATTACAATAAAACAGGTTGCAGCAATTCTTCTATCTGGCGTTGCGCAAAATCTCGCCATAGAGCGGCAAGCGTGATGCCCAACAGAGGATGACGGTGTCTGCCAGCGATCTCCGCCAGGGGGCAGAGAACAAAGGCAAACTGAGTAATCTCCGAACGAGGAATTTGTAGGTTAGGCTCTGCAAGAACCAGATCATCGTAGAGGAGTAAATCAAGATCCAAGGTGCGAGAAGCGAACTTGTGCTTGCTATGGCACCGTCCATGGGCGATCTCGATAGTCCGTAACGTGGCTGCCACTGCCATCGGCGAGAGATCCGTGTTGAACCCTACTGCCAAATTGAAAAAATCATCGCCTCGGAAGCCTACCGCTCTTGTTCTATAAATGGTGGAGACCTTAAGCGTACTGAAGCAGTCTTCCAAGGTGCGTAAACAAGAAGTGACATTGTGTACGGGTTCTATATTGCTGCCGATGCTGATATAAGTCCGAGCCATAGCCGTGTTTATCGAGCTGCTTGACGTTCGATGATAACGCCCACATCACGGGCATCTCGTAAAGCCCCTGGTTTGTTCAAAGTGAGTCGTAACCAAACAATAGGAAATTCTTCCAGCAGCAATTCAGCAACTCGCTCCGCAAGGGTTTCCACTAACTGAAAATGGCTTTCACTGACGAATGCCACAACCCGCTTAGCAACAGCCTTGTAATTGAGCGTATTGTCGATCTGATCCGTAGCGGCGGCTTTGCTAATATCGGTGCCTAGTTCCAAATCAATGCTGACCGTCTGTTTAATGTGCTGTTCCCAGTCATTAATGCCGATCACGGTTGCGATACGCAGACCTCGAATAAAAATAATATCCACGTTAGGTAGATCACCTTAGGTTATTAAGATAGTAGGAATTTATAACGAGTCTACATCATTTGTTACCATAAGATTAAAGCGACTCGTGCAGGCGAGGTTTTCGCGATTTGCTAAAACGGATATTTAGTCTAAGCTTGCAGCGGTTTATGCCAGCTTTTTTGTTATGATCACAGATATCGCTTTAATCTTGCTCGGTTATTTGTGTGGGTCCATCTCCACAGCTATTATTGTGTGCCGTTTATGGCGGTTACCAGATCCGCGCAGGCAAGGGTCTGGTAATCCGGGTACCACTAACGTCCTGCGGGTGGGTGGAAAAGTACCCGCTGCTATTACGTTAGGCGGTGATTTATTAAAGGGGTTAGCGCCGGTGCTGCTGGCGAGCAGTTTTGGAGCCAGCGAATGGGGGCTAGCGGGGACGGCGCTGGCGGCTTTTCTGGGACATCTTTATCCTGTGTTCTTTGGTTTCCTCGGGGGCAAGGGCGTGGCTACAGCCTTTGGTGCCCTGCTAGGCTTGGCGCCCTGGATCGCGGTGGCGGCCCTCGTCACCTGGCTTGCCATGGCGGTAGCCGTGCGTATCTCGTCTGTTTCCGCCCTTGCCGCCGCTGCGCTGACGCCGTTATATGCCTGGTGGTTTAATCTGCCCGCTCACTATGTGATCACCGTACTTATCATGGTGGTGTTACTTATCTGGCGGCATCGCTCCAATATTCGCAATCTGTGGACGGGAACCGAAGCCCGCATCGACGCCGATAAAGCACCTTGATAAAGAGTTTTTTAGTAGGCGTTAAATGTGCTGAACTTTTTACTCAACAGGCTCAAATAAACGATCCAATAAATCAGCATCGTCGAAATGCCGCCGACCCACAAAAGCCGTGGCATGGTGACCTCGCTCCCGCATAGCCCCCGGCGATGGGATACCCATGGGCCATAGCAACCAGCGTTCGCCACGCTCAGTACCTGGGACTAGACCGTCAGCGGCGAATAAACTGCGGCGCTGATTGCCATCTTTTACTCTGTAGAGCCCTGCATAGGATTGCAGAGCATAACGAGACCCTTGCTCAGTCGCGGCGGCATAAATGCGCTGTACATAATGGCTAGCCGATGCGATACGCACCACCATTCGTTGATGGGAATCAACCCCAGGCGCTGATTGAGTCACCAGCGGGGGTTCTAACAGATGTTCGGTTTCGGAACGTAGCCGTAAGGCCGAAGTGGGAAAAAACAAATGATAACAACCGCAGGGATGAATGGTGTCGTAGAGCAGGGGTTTACCGTCCCGGTTTAAAGTCACCCGCCACATAAGGCCATCCAATGGGCCACCAAGAAGATCCAGGCGACCGCTACGGGGGCGCTCAGAAAACCAGACCACATAGTTAAGTTGCAGCAATGGGACGTTTTGCCAGTGGGTATAAGAGGCGTAGTGATAGACCACGTTTTGAGCTGTATCCACCGTCGGTACGCTGTCGTTTCTCCAAACAGGTATACCCGGTAAGTCATAGTCGCCAACCACATCTATCTCCCAGATAGGCGCGTGTTTGACAAATAGATCAGCAAGTTTTTTTGGAGTAGGATTAGGCACACCCAGTGCGTCTTGCGTTAAATGAGTGGGACCAGTAATACCTTTGGTTTTCGCGGGACGGAAACGGCGCAGCGTGCCCTGCACTGGTAAATTTTCTAGCGGTTGTTGAAAAACGTGCTGGGTTTCTTGTTGCCAGCGGGATACGCCAAACTGTACGGGCAGCATCATCAAGGGATACAAACCCACAATTTGAGGCAGGGTATTATAAGACGAGGGCACAACAGCGCGTTGGGCCAGCATGGCAAAACGGTTTGGGTGGGTCAGATCATGGTTTTGCAAGGTGTGCGAACAGCTCATTAGTGCATCTTCTAATGAACTCCGGATGGCATATTCACCGACCAAATCCCTCTTTACGGCTGCCGGTAGCGTGTCAAGTTCTACCTTTCGGGCTTGGCCGTCGAGATGGGCTAACTGGGCTAACCATGCGGTCCGTTCGTCGCGATTCATAGCTTCAGTTTGAAAGCTGGCGAAAAACCGATTTACCCGCAAGTGAGGAAGCCCTTCAATTTTGACCGGTGATGACGGTGTTGTGGCGTAGCTTGCCACAGCTTGGTCCATGGCCCTATAAAGCTCTAAACAGTTTGCGGCGGCTGAATGCTCAGGGATGGGCGGTGGTGTTATTGAAGCACAGGCAGCGATTAGCAACCCGAACAACGATGGTGCGTAACGAAAAAGCATAAGTGAGTTCTCAAAAAATTTTCTCAAAATAGACCTGCAACTTTTCCTTAAACATACTACTCTATTATTAATGTTGTCTGCTAAGTATTTGAGAGGATTATATAAAATGGATATGACATTGATTACGCAACAGATCCAAACGGTGGCTCAAGAAGTTGCTGAAATGGCGCAACTAGGCAAGGATAAGTTATTGGTGGTCGGTTGCAGCACCAGTGAGGTGGTCGGTAAACGTATCGGCAAAGGGGGCAGTGAAGATGCTGCAGTTGCGCTCTATGAAGGGCTTGAAGCCGTTCGTCAACGCTATGGTTTTGCCATCGCCTGGCAGTGTTGTGAGCACCTCAACCGAGCATTAGTGATAGACCGAAATACGCAAGAAAGTTTACATATAGACGAGGTAACTGTAGTGCCAGTTCCATCTGCGGGTGGATCCATGGCGGCTTATGTTTACAGGCAATTACCAGATCCTGTGGTTGTAGAGCAAATTCGTGCCGATGCGGGTATCGATATCGGTGACACTTTGATTGGTATGCATCTAAAACCAGTGGCGGTTCCCCTGCGCCCCCATTTACGCCAAATCGGTGCGGCTCATATTACGGCGGCACGCACCCGTCCTAAGCTCATTGGTGGAGCACGAGCTGTTTATCAAATCGAGTAAAAATATTTTTACATGTATTCTCCCCAGGCGCTGCTACTCTTGGGTGGCCGTTCATCTTGGTAAGATTGTCTAACCCAAGCGTTGTTTTCTGGCAACATTGCTACCGCTTTTATCCCCCAACCCGTTGATTATCTGCTCAATAGAGGCTATGGATGCTATGTCTGTAGCCTCTCACCCTGACTTACGCCGTTAAATAATAAGACATTTAGTCCGCGTATCCATGTACAGATAAACTACAATCAAATGTACGTCTATGTGTATCACACAACCAACAAATAGACGGACTGCAACAACCTTATAGCAAAAAACTACCTAGGGGGATTCGTCCATGACGAAATCTAAAATTATGCCGATTTTTCTCGGGTTGGCGTCGTTGAGCACTGCCGCAACTACCCAAGCAGTTACCTGGCAAGCCGGTGATTGGACGCTAGGGATCGGCGGTAATATTAACGTCTACTACGCTTATACCGAATGCACCGACAATGACCTGGAAGTATTATCAACAGGCGGCGTAACGTTAGCAGGTTTGGCCTGTGGCGGGGCAACGGATGAGAGGGGTAGTTTCGATGATGTCAACTCAGTAACCAATGGTCTGTTACCGTCGTCTTTAAATATCAGTGCATCCACCACTCAGGCAGAGTGGGACATCTCTGCTAATGTGAATGTTTATTATGGTTCGAACAGTAATGAAGCGCTTAGTTTTTCCAGTGTCGATGCGCGTCAGGTTTACTTGACCTTTGGCAAAGAAAATATTGGTACTTTCCGCTTTGGCAGGGATTTCGGTCTATTTGGCTATGACGCCATCATCAACGATATGAGTTTGTTGGGGTTGGGCGGTGCTTTTGTTCAGGGTGACTTTGATCATACTTCCCTCGGCGGTTTGGGCTTTGGTTATGTGTATACAGATCGTTTAGCTCAGATGAATTACATTACCCCTGAATACAGTGGCTTTCAGGCGACTGTGGGTATTTTTAATCCCCTTAATGGTGAATCGACTCTCGGGGATACTAACAGCGGTAATGGTATCGGTTGGCACGGTAAGCTCAGTTACTCGTGGGAAGGTAATGTGGAAGGCGTTGTTTCAACCTCTTTCCTATCGCAAAACATGGATGTGGTTACCGCCCGGGAAGAAGCAGATGTGTTCGGTTGGGATATTTTCGCTAGGGCTGATTATAATAATTTTGGTTTGTTAGCTTATTACTTCAATGGTACAGGAATGACGAGCCTTGCCATCGGTGGTTTGATACTGCCTGGTTTTGATGGCCTCACGGGAGATGAAGAAGAAGTCGCCGGCTACATGCTGCAGGCTACGTACACTCTCGGGAATACTAAGTTTGGCGTCAACTGGAGTTATAACGAACAGGATGAGGTCACTGAGGTAGAAAATCAGAAACTCACCTTTGGCGTCTATCACAATTTAACGCCTAATCTTACCCTAGTGGGTGAGTTTTCCACCCAAAGCAGTGATTTAGATGGGGTGGGCGAGGATGAGACTAACAATTTAAATTTAGGCACTATTATTTTCTTTTAAAAGGCTGTGCTAAAACTTAAAACCAGGTTGAGGCCGATTAACCGGCCTCATTTTTTGAGTATTGGTGACTCATTCTGTGTTGATCAGGACCAACGTAGCTCGTTCCAGAGGACGCCGTGAACACTTCCCTGTGGGCTTGACGACGGCCATCCAGGCCGTCGACACCTCTTCCACGAGCCAACGCAAGTCCTGATGAGTGGAAGTTCGATTAATTAATCAATATTTCGTAGAGTGAAGGTGAGGCACCGACTGCGGGGGATAAAGCAAACAAGATGAACCGGAAAACAGGCTATCTCGTCGTGTTATTGGCGGTGGTGTTCGTCCACAGTAGCGCCGTACACGCAATTACTCTTTTTAAATCTAATGCCCTAGCGCTATATTCTAGTCCCGCTGAGAATGGCGTTGTCAATGACCATCCCGTGCTTGCTGTGGATGTAGAATCCCTTGCCCAATTACTGGCGTCTCTTCAGATTCGTTCCGAAGAAGCGGATAAGGCTGTTTCTTTGATGGAACAAGATGCGGCCATCAACGCAGCCCAGGAGTTGGCCCACGCCCTGCGTCGAGTCAATGACAAGCAGGACATCCATATGGTGACCTATCGTAACCAAGGCGGTTTATTCAATACTCGGCGCTACGCCACCGGTATTCGAGTTTTCTTCAGGGATGGCAATCTCAATATGATTTTTGGCCAAGTGGATGAATTTCAGGATGAGTTTAGTCATCGTAGCCGCAATGGCAAGTCTGCTCAGCTAGGTAACCGCGATAAGTCCAAGTTATTAGGCGGCGATATCCAGGCGGCAAATGGATTCTAGTTTAAAGATGACCGTACAGACTGGGTGATGTACCCTTTAGTGCAGACTGTTCAAACTAAAGCGTCTGTGGGTGTTGAAAAAGAGGCTGCTATGAACCCTCAAACCGCTCGTCAACAAGAACCCAGCCAACCGGCGACGGCTCCCAAGAAAGCAACTCAGCTTAAAACAGTACCTGTTGAACCGAGTCAGCCACGTAAGGCATCTGGCCCATCGGGCCAACCAGAATCGGCGCCTCCTACGACGAGTACGGTAAAACAGGGTGAGATAGCAGAAAATCGTTGGCAGGATTTGGAGGAAGGTCTGGAGACTTTGGAGCGGTTGCGCAAGAAGAAGCTCATTTCTGAAGAAGAGTTTCAGTCCAAACGAAAAGTTTTGCTGGACAGTGTCAAGCCATAATTATCATTTGATAAACCCTTATTCGCAAAGCCTAGCTAGGCTATGTTATTTGTTTTTAAACGTGGCTGGGTAATCTCGATACAGGGTGCGGTAAGCTCTAGTGTATTTAAAATCTGCGGCGATGGCTCGCAACCAGTCAGGGGGTGTTACTGGAATGCGTTTTAAACGTTGGGGGGTGCGCTGAATACCGGTTGCCACTAAATCGGCATAGAGTTTGGCAAAACGCTTTAATGGCAACTGTGTGGGGGTTAGTGGATGCATACAGTCATGCAGCTCGAAAGGGTTGTCCACCCAGATATTTGGTTGCATGTGTTGATAATCTTCAGTGCCTGGTGAGGGGGTACAGATAGTGACGCTGCATTGAACGGGCGGCAAATTGTTTATATAAGTGGTCAGTGCTGCAAAGTCCTCTTCCGTGTAATCCGGTGTAATCATAAACGCTGCATGGACTGCAATATCTAGGAAACGCAATTGATGAAGCGCTTTTTCATTGAGATTTACCTTGGCGCCTTTTTTTACCGCGCGAAGTTTTGCGTCGTCGATAAACTCAAACCCCAAAAAGGCCGTATCCAAGCCAATTTCTCGCCAACGAGCGAGTAATTTTGGGGAACGGTTCACTGTTGTGGCGCGAGTCCAGGCAAAATAACGTTTATGTACATTGCGCGCTGAAAGCGCCTCCGCTAATTCCCAAGCATAGGCTTCGTCAATAAAATTTTCGTCATCACCAAAATAGACATGCTGTTGGGGTAGGGCTGCGATCT
>CAZGON010000124.1:0-11288 GCA_964527085.1 uncultured Candidatus Competibacteraceae bacterium | reverse complement strand
CCACCCAAAAACCGGTTTCTATCTTTCCTTTTGGACGGGGTAGCTTGGCCATGGGGCCACCCGACATCCGTAAAGCTTTACCATCCTACTCAGTCCCTCGCAATAGTGCCCAACTTAAAGCGCTTCTCTATGGCCAATTGATGCGCTTTGGACCACGCCGTTTAACCCGCGACATTCGCTTAGTGCATGATTTTTTGGTAACCTCTGGACGGGCCACTTGGCTCAATCGAGAGGCATCTCTGCAACCTCCACCACCCCTGCAAGACTTGCCGCAGGCTGTCGCTCGGGTAAAGGCACTATTCTTTTTCCCGGCTGTCAGTATTTCTTAATCCAACCAATATAAATTGGATTCAACTTTAAAATGGATTGTTTATCAAAATGATAAAAAAAATTCATAAAGAAAATTAACCTTTTCTTTTTTATACGCTTTTATCGTTTATAGCGCTTCTTTTCAATACGCTTTTTCGCAATTAGTTTTGCGAAGAGACAGCCATTTACTGTTAAATAGCCGGAATTTTTGCCTACTTAGAGAGGCTAACCTATGCGCAAAACCATTGAACCTGTTGTCTTTTGGAGTTCGGTTGTTCTAATCGTCTTCTTCGTGTTTTTAAGTTTCGTCTATACCCAACAAATGAGCGATGCATTTGAAAACGCCCAGGGCCTTTTCTCTACCTATGCTGGTTGGATCTACATCCTGAGCGTTAATTTCTTTCTGATCTTTACCCTGTGGTTATTATTTAGTAAATACGGCGATATTCGCCTCGGCGGCAAAAGCGCAAAACCAGAGTTTAGTACAAAAAGCTGGCTTGCCATGTTATTCAGTGCCGGCATGGGTATCGGTCTGGTTTTCTGGAGTGTGGCAGAGCCCATTTATCATTTTTCCTCTCCCCCCATGGCTGTGGAGGCTGGAACAGCTGAAGCAGCCAGCATGGCGATGACCATTACCTTTTTTCATTGGGGTTTTCACGCCTGGGGTGTTTATGCGGTTATTGCGTTAGCCCTTGCGTTTGCTGCCTTTAATAGAGGACAACCGCTCACCATTCGGGCTGCCTTTTATCCGTTACTGGGCTCTAAAATAAATGGACCCATCGGCCATGCCATCGATATTATTGCGGTATTGGCAACTATGTTTGGACTAGCCACCTCGCTGGGTTTAGGGGTGCAGCAAGTGAATGCCGGACTCACAACACTTTTTGATATACCTTCCTCGACCACCACGCAAATTATTTTGATTACACTCATCACATGCATTGCCATTGGTTCGGTGGTGTCTGGACTCGATAAGGGAGTGCGCCTACTGTCGGAATTCAACATGTGTCTTGCTGCATTGTTAATGCTGTTTGTGTTTGCCGTAGGCCCCACCTTATTCATTTTAGATTCTGTGGTACAGAATTTTGGTAGTTACCTACAACATCTAGCCCAGTTGAGCACTTGGACAGAATCCTACGATCAAACTGAGTGGCAACACGGTTGGACCATTTTTTACTGGGCATGGTGGATCGCCTGGAGTCCCTTTGTCGGTATGTTTATCGCCCGCATTTCCAAAGGCCGCACGATACGAGAGTTTGTACTTGGCGTGCTATTTGTGCCGACGCTGCTTGCTATGGTCTGGCTAACCGTCTTTGGTGGCACGGCGCTTCATCAGGAATTAGCCGGTGATGGTGGTATTGTTGAGGCCGTAAATGCCGATGTGGCTACAGCCCTGTATGTACTTTTGGCCGATTTTCCCCTGGCTGGTTTAACATCGCTGCTCGCCATCATTGTAGTGACGACTTTTTTCGTCACATCGTCGGATTCCGGGTCTTTGGTCATCGATACGATTACCTCGGGCGGTCATCCCAACCCACCGGTAGCGCAGAAGGTTTTCTGGGCGACCATGGAAGGTGTGGTAGCGTCGTCGCTGTTGCTAGCGGGAGGACTAGGTGCTCTCCAGGCTGGTTCTATATTGACAGGGCTACCTTTCTCTATCGTGCTCATTTTTATGAGCTTTAGTCTCAGAAAAGGTTTGCATGAAGAATGGTTGATGGAACTGGATGCCGAGTTGGAAAGAGTTCATGCTAAACGGAAAAACATACCAGCTCAACCCTTTATGGACCCGCCAGGCGAACCAGCGCCAAGACCAAGAAAATAAAAAATATGGAAAGATTTTAGCCGTACTGGCAATTGAATCTGCCCAGTAACCCATGTGACATTTGCAGGAGTCTCTATGGCGTTTTCAGACACCTCGTATAGCAGCTTGGGATCTAATCCATGGCCGAGCCTGGACTTTCGGGAATGGCAGGACACCTGTGCAACCCTGCATAGGTGGACCCAAATTGTCGGTAAAATTCGGCTTATCCAAACACCTTGGGTTAACCATTCTTGGCATGTAACCCTTTATGTCACCTCGCGGGGTTTAACAACCTCACCTATTCCCTATGGCGCACACAACTTTCAGATTGATTTTGATTTTATTGATCACCAATTGATAATCCAGACCAACGAGGGCGTCATCAAGACGATGGCGTTGCAACCTCGTTCGGTAGCTGATTTTTATCAGGAGCTTGGAACACTGCTGGCAGAACTCGGCTTTCCCATAAAAATTTGGACAACACCCAGCGAGATAGCTGACGCTATCCCCTTTGAGAAGGACCATGAGCACAGTGCTTATGACCCAGAGTACGCCCACCGATTCTGGCGGGCTTTAACTCAGATTGACCGAGTGTTCAAGGTATTTCGGGCGCGTTTTGTAGGCAAATGCAGCCCAGTTCACTTTTTTTGGGGAAGCTTTGACCTTGCCGTCACGCGATTTTCTGGGCGACCAGCGCCACCTCACCCTGGTGGCGTTCCCAACTTCCCGGATTGGGTGGCGCGGGAAGCCTATTCTCATGAGGTCTGCAGTTGTGGCTTCTGGCCAGGAGGCGAAGCGTTACCTTACCCGATATTTTATGCTTATGCTTATCCGCAACCCCAACAGTTTGCAACGGCGACAGTAGGTCCCGATAAGGCTTATTTCAACCCAGAATTGGGCGAGTTTGTGTTGCCCTATGAGGCGGTCCGGGAAGCTGAATCCCCCGATGAGCTGTTGCTTGAGTTTCTGCAAAGCACCTATGAAGCGGCGGCTAACTTAAATGCTTGGGATCGGTCAGGGCTGGAATGGGAACCACCGCAGCCGGTTAAACCCTCTTAAAAAAACGTAAATCTTTGTTCTGTGAAGAAAATTTTCTGAAGAGAAAAAATGTATGCAAAGCTTTAGCTTTACACGCAGACGTTTTATGCTAGGTACAGCGGGGCTGATGGCCATGCCTTCCATAGCAACCATAGCGAAACCCTTGCTGCCGACACCCCCTCAAACCCCAGGCCCTTTTTATCCCTTCGAATTACCCCTTGATGATGACAATGACCTTACCTACATAAAGGGGCAGAAGGGTTCTGCCCGTGGGACCATCACCGATCTCACCGGTAGGGTCCGCGATGTTAACGGCAAACCGCTATCAGCAGTGCGTATTGAGATTTGGCAATGCGATGCAGGATTCCGGTAATCGCCCCAAGGATGCCAATTTTCAAGGCCATGGTCATGGGTTCACCGACAGTCAAGGCCGTTACCGCTTTCGAACCATCCGCCCAGTATCCTACCCAGGCCGCACACCCCACATTCATGTGGCGGTTTTTCCAAAAGGTACAGATCCCTTCGTCACTCAGCTTTATATCGCGGGCGAACCCCGTAATGGGGACGATTTTATATTTAATAGAGTACCAGCAGACCGACGCCATCTTGTGCTGACCCAATTCAAACCCGTCTCAAGCGGAGAAGTTGCCGCCGAGTGGGATATGGTGCTTGGGGAGACGCCTTATAGCTAATGCTTTCGTACTCAACTACTGCTGCCCATTAAACCCATGAGCAACACGACTTTAGTCGTGGGTAGAAAGGAACTTTTGATGCGTGTGCTGAAAAGCCATTACAGCAATCATAGTGATGATCTTCGCATTCACCATCACGAAGAGAACTGTTATCACTATTGGGAGATTGCTCATGAAAAAAACCGCTTTATCCACAGCTATAATCACGGCCCTCTTGGCTAACTCAGGCGTAAACGCTACTGGTTCCGATATGCCCTCGGACACTGTCCGGGTTAAAGTGACCATTGAAAATCTAGCGCCAGAGCGGGGCTTTTTCCTGACACCGTTTTGGGTCGGTTTGCACAACGGCGAGTTTGACACCTATGATGGCAACACCCCGGCGAATTTGGCGGACCCACAACCGGGTTCCGTAGCCATGGAGCGGTTATGCGAGGACGGTGACACCATGGCCATCACCGAAGACTTCGCGATGCTGTCCAATGGCGTGGATGCCACTCTACTGGGACCCAGTGGTCCTATCGCTCCCGGTGAATCCACCATGGAGAATTTTTTGGTCGATCCTCTCGATCCCGACACCCGTTATTTTAGTTATGCCTCCATGATCATCCCCAGTAACGATTTTTGTGTGTCCAATGGCAATCCGCTGGCACATCCTATCTTTGATGAACACGGCAACCTAATAGCCGAGGACTTTTTTGTGACGGGCGTAGAAGTGCTCGATGCAGGTACCGAGATTAATGACGAAATTCCTGAAAACACCGCCTTTTTTGGTCAACAACAAGGTAACACTGGCGTCGATGAGAACGGCAATATCGGTGATGTTGGGGAACTTGAAAATTTCCAGGGCTTTATGCAACCAGAAGACGGTGGCAATATCCTCGCGGACCCGCGCTTTGCCATGAGTGATTTTACGGTTCCAGGCTACCCTGTGGTGAAGATTAGTTTTGCCACCGCGCCCGCCATTGTCGATGATATTAAGTTGGCCAGCCGCCTGTCTGGCGACCAGGAAGTACCGCCGGTTGACAGCGACGCTACCGGCAGAGCCCGTTATCAGTTGCTAGATGAAGGCACAAAATTGGCCTTTCATCATCGCTTAACCCTCGACGAAGAAAAAATCGTGGCGGCCCATCTACACCTGGGCAAAGCAGGAGAGAATGGACCGGTAGTTGCCTTTTTGTTTGATGACAGCAATCGGGATGAACGTCTAACCAGCTTAAAGTCCAACAGTTACCGTTCACGGCTAAAGGGCGAATTAACCACCCAAGATCTCACAGGTCCTCTACAGGGCGCTTTGTTAGACGAGTTAGTGGCGGAAATCTTGGCAGGTAATGTTTACATCAATATTCATACAGAGCAGTATCCTGATGGCGAAGTTCGTGGCCAGTTGAAGGAAATTACTCATTAATGATTGGCTACCAAAAGACAGTGCTGCTTAAAGAAAAAATTTAAAGACAGCAGCCTTTTTCGCCCACAAAAAAAGCTTCCTGTCCTAAAGCTAGCTTGAGCCGCCTCTCCAAAAAGGCGGCTTTTTTTGTTTGAAATTCCTTAATACTCGGCACAGTATTTGCTTAATCTAGATTTTAGGACAAACATGTAGGACTTACGCAAAAAGGACTTGCGTAGCTCGTGAAAAAGAAGTGTCGACGGATAGGTAAGGCCGTCGTCAAGCCCACAGGGACGTGTTCACGGCGTCTTCTGGAACGAGCTGCGTAAGTCCTGACATGGTTTGATAAAGTCAAGGAAATCGTAGTTTCATCTTAGAATGACGGTCATTCGCCATCACCACAAAATCCGTAAGTGACAAAAAAATGACTTTACGTGTCATCGTTTGATTACGTCAAAGGAGAACTCAACGAGCATGGCCATCGGAAGAAAGGCTGGGCAAACCAATATCCCCACGACAATAAACACAGAAAATGTAACCAGAGAACCGTCCTCAGGCACCCGAGCGGCCGCCGAGACAGGCTCGGAAATCGCTCAAATTCTAATTCATGAAGGCATCCTGAGCTGGGAGAAACTGCATTACGCTAAACGGGTGCGGGAAAAACTCGCCTCCCAGCGCTCTCTTTTAGCTATTCTTAAAGAACTGGGTTATGTGAGCGAAGAACAGCAACGCGCCACATTACGCAAACACCAGGTTTCCATTCGCCTCGGCGCCCTGTTGGTGGAATTGGGCTATTTGCAGCCAGCGGATTTAAGAGCAGCGCTAGCCTTACAAAAGGAAACCGGTAACGGCAAGAAGCTCGGCGAGATATTGCTGGAACATGGCTTTATCGAAGAGTCTCGGCTTATCGAAGTGCTTTCCGATCAGCTGGGTTTTGCCAATATCGAACCCGAATTTGCTGTTCTCGATAAGCAGCTGCTACAACGAATTACTCCCCGCTGGTGTCGGCAATATAGTTTGATTCCTTTACGGGTGGAAAACGGCAACGTGCTGGTCGCTTTTGCAGATCCCCTAGACCGCACAGCCCGCCAAGAGGCCGGTCAGATTTTTGCCGCTAACATCATACCGTATATTGCCTCGCGCCGATCCATCCATGAAGCGATTGCTGCCTTTGAACGACATTTTAAACGGTCATCTTCACAACAGGATGTCGCTGAAACGGGGGTTATCGATTTAGTCAACGGCATTATTATGGATGCCCTGGAAGCGGAAGCCAGCGATATTCATATAGAACCCATGCAGGAGAAGTTGCGGGTTCGTTTTCGCCGGGATGGTGTGCTCACCCTGCACAAGAATTTTGATAAACGGTTAGGATTAGCGGTAGCCAGTCGTCTTAAGGTATTGGCGAAAGCGGATATCGCCGAAAAACGCCGTCATCAAGACGGTAGAATCGTCTTTGAACATACCAAGACAGGCCAGCTTATCGATCTTCGGGCCTCTTTTTACGTCACCCTACACGGCGAGAAGATTGTATTGCGCCTGCTGCGCAAAAACCAATTGCTTTCACTTGATAGGATTGGTTTTTTTCCGCGGATTTTAAAACGGTTTTATTGTGATGGGCTGGATATGCCCTCCGGTGTCATTTTAATTACCGGACCGACGGGTACCGGAAAAACCACCACTTTGTACGGCTGCGTTAATTATCTTAATAGCATGGATCGTAGCATCATTACCGCCGAAGATCCGGTGGAGTATATGATCGACGGCGTCACCCAGTGTTCTATGAATCCAAAAATCGATGTGACCTTCGAAACTACCCTGCCTTACATCGTCCGCCAGGACCCCGATGTGATTGTATTGGGTGAAATACGGGATGATTTCTCGGCGGACGCCGCTATTGAAGCCGCCCTAACGGGCCATAAAATACTCACCACATTCCACACGGAAGACACGGTGGGCAGCCTGCTACGATTGATGAATATGGACATCGAGACGTTTCTTATCGCCTCTACCGTGGTGGCGGTGGTTTCCCAACGTCTGGTGCGAAAGCTATGCCCCCATTGCGCTGAACCCTATCGTCCTACCCCCGCGGATTTGCAGCGCCTCGGTTATATGCCTGCTGATCTAGGCAATGTCGAGTTTAAAAACAGTGTCGGATGCCGCCAGTGCCGCTACACGGGTTACCAAGGACGCATGGGTGTGTTTGAACTCTTAGTACTCGATGAACTCGTGAAAGACGCCATCTTACAAAAGAAGACATCCTATGAGATCCGCCGTATCTGCCTAGAAAGCACCGGTATGGTCACGTTATTGGAAGACGGTATCGCCAAAGCCGCTGGCGGCGAAACCACCCTGTCCGAAGTACTCCGTCATCTGCCACGCCTCAGCAAACCCCGCCCTTTGAGTGAAATTAAGCGTCTTATAGGAATTTGACCATGACCGAAGAACAATCACTGCAAGATCTCATCATTGAAGAAGTGACCTCTAATCGGTTGGAGCTGCCGGTATTCCACCCGGTGGCTTTGAAACTTCAGTACATCGCCGGTGACGAAAACATAAGCGTTGCTGATATCGAGGCTATTTTGATGGAAGATCAAGCCTTAGCGAGCCAAATTCTTCGCATGGCCAACTCTGCCTTTTTCAAAGGTCTACACACCATTACCACCATTCGCAAAGCGATTATCCGGCTTGGGCTGCAACAGGTCGCCAATTTAGCCATGGCTGCTTCGCAACGCAGCGCCTACTCCACGGACAATACCCTACTCCATCATTATCTAGAAAAACTCTGGCAACACGCTTTTGCATCTGCTATGGGGAGCAAGTGGGTAGCGGAACGGTGTGGCTATCCGCAGGAAGCCGACAACGCTTTTCTAGCGGGATTACTGCATAACATCGGTAAATTGGCTATTGTAAAGATTCTTGAAGAATTGTGCGCACAAAAAAAAGTGACCGCACTGTCGGATACAGTGATTTTTGAGGTTCTGGAAAGTCCCCTGCATACAGAACAAGGCTATCGATTGATGACCCAATGGAATTTACCGCAACCCTATTGCGTAATAGCCCGAGATCACCATAACGCCCATTGGGATAGCAACAATAGTTTGCTAGTCATCGTCCGCCTTGTCGATCAAGCCTGTCGGAAAATCGGCCTCGGAATAAACCCTGACCCAACAATTATCCCGGCCATGACTCCCGAAGCCCATAGTTTGGGTCTTACTGAGATACGCCTGGCAGAATTAGAAATTGCCCTGGAAGATACCTGCCACCTACAAGAACTTGCCTGCTAACCAACATAGTTAAAACAACCATGTTAAGGTATTTATTATCATCAGCAAGGAATTCTGCGAAGTTCAAATCTACTCACGGCAAATATTCTTCTTCGCCAGGTTTGCGTTTTTGCTTTTTGCTGCTTGGAATGTTTTTTATAAACATCTTTAGCGTTGTGGTTTTCGCGCAATCCATCTTACCCTCGGCGGTGCCGGTTGGTTCCAATAATTTTCCCTCACCCACACTTGAACAAGTTCAGTCCCAAATCGATTCTCTGGTTAAAAATACTGAGCTATCCGCGATGGACAGTAACCAAACTTTGCAATTATACCGTGACGCACTGAAACAGTTACGCAGTGCCGAGACTTATGTAGCCTCTGCGGCAAACTACCAACAAGAGCAGGCAACCGCTGCGACTGAGATTCAACGATTTCAAGAATTACTAAACCGTGCCCAAAAACCCCCTGTCACGACGAATACTGAAACGCCACTCGCATCCCTTGAAGCACAACTCACTGAGGAGCGGATTCGCCTCACAGAACTGCAGAACCGGACAACCGGACTAGAGCAATTGGTCAGTCAACAGCAAGCACGCCCTGATAAAGCGCGGATTGAGCTAGCCAGTGCGCAGCGTGCGTTACGGGAAACTGAACAAACGCTACAAACCTTTGCTGCAGCTGACGATAATCAACCGTTCGCTGAGGCGAAACGGGTGAAATTAGCCGCCCGCCGACAGGCCCTTAACCAGCAAATCACCATGCTTGAGGAAGAGTTAGCCAGTTACGATGCCCGTTTGGCTGTGCTTAACTTGCAACAAGCACTGATGACACGGCAGGTGGTTAACGCAGAAACCCGCTTGACGGAGCTACAAAGTCTAACCAATACAAAACGCCGCAACGAGGCCCAAGCAACTGTCGAGCAGGCTAGAAAAAGTGCGCAAAAAGCAGCCGATCAACCGAATATTGTGCGCGAGGTCGCAGACACCAATGCCTCTTTAAGTCGACGCCTAACAGGCATTATCAACCATATTGATGATATCAATAACCAACAAGTTGAATTGGTTGAGCAGTTAAAAACCTTACAGCAGCGCCGCCAAAGCATCGAGCGGCAGCTTGAGATTACCGCCGGGGTGAGCAATGCCCTAGGGCCTGTTTTGCTGCGGGAAAGTCGCGACTTACCGGATGTGCGCGGTTACCTAAGAGACACTGATCAACTGGAAAAACGTATTGCAGACGCCCGCTTGCAACAGTTTCATGTGGATGAACGACGCCGTAAGGCAATCAGTATTGATAATAGACTTCGCCAACTGATGCTCAAAGTGGAAGATGCCGAAACATCAGGTCAAAAAAAGGTCTTAAGACAGGAAATACGCAAGCTTCTTCTCGAACAGCGGCAACTATTAGATCAACTCCATGGTAGTTATGGCAGTTATATCGAACAGCTCAATAATTTGCATGAATTTCGTCGCCGACTGATAGAAGAAACTCAAAAATACGATGCGCTACTGGATGAAAAACTGTTTTGGATCGCCAACAACAAACGGGTCGATCTGCGTTGGTTTGCAGAGTTCCAAACGGCCTTATACCGGTTTGCTTTTGTGGCGCCCTGGAACCGAGTAAGAAAAGATCTGATCGAAGGTGCTTTTGCTAAGCCAGGGCTGACCATGTTGATTTTGTTGCTTAGCTTTGGCTTATTTCGCTACGGCCAACGTCTCCGCCGACGGCTTGAAGGGATGGCAAGCCACCTGGGCAAGGTCACTCGCGACCGTGTTTTGCTTACCCATGAAGCACTCTTGATTACGGTTTTATTGAGTCTACCTTGGTCGTTGTTAACTGGACTCGCCGGTTGGCTGCTGCTCGTCCAACACGAAGATTCAGCCTTTGTGGAATCGGTTGGCTACGGCCTTGTGGTAAGCGCAGTTTTTATATTTACCATCAGCGGATTGCGCCAACTTTGTCGAACCCAAGGGTTAGCTCGACTGCACTTTCGTTGGCCAGAACACGCTTGCCAGCAGCTCAGACGCTATATTAATCGGTATTTCATCATCGCCCTGCCCTGTGTTTTTCTCGTTGCCATGACAGAACACTATGGCGATGAACTCTATCGGCATACCCTAGGACGGCTTGCCTTTACCATTGGGTCTATCGCTCTAGCGATTCTGCTGTTCCATGTGCTTCACCCTAGTAAAGGTGTGCTGGGGGATTATCTGACCCTATACCGTAATCTAGCCTGGCGCTTGCGCTATCTTTGGTATGGGGTAACCGTAGCCATACCCATTGCCATGGTGTTTTTGGCGTTGCTGGGATACTACTATACCGCCTTGCAGCTACAGGGCCGTTTTTTTGCCAGCGGTTGGCTGCTGGTGGGGATCATCATCACGATCAGTCTGATACTGCGCTGGCTACAAGTAGAACAACGCCGTCTTGCTTGGGCCCGGGCCCGGGCCAAACGAGAGGCCATGCTGGCGGCGCGAGCTAAGGAAAATCAACCCAGTAGCGGAGAGGGTGTCCCAGAGATTCTAGAAAGCGAGTTGATTGATTTAGAAACCATTAGTGACCAAAGCCTTGACTTGATCCGTTTGTTGGCAACCCTGGCGGTAGGCGTGGGTCTCTGGTTTATTTGGGAGGACCTGCTACCCGCGCTTACCGTATTGAACGATGTCATCCTCTGGCAGCAGACGGTAAAAACCGAAAGCGGCGACGACATCATGTCCATCAGCCTTGGCAACTTAGGGACTGCCCTAGCTTTATTAGGTTTGATTTTATTCATCGCTCGTAATTTGCCAGGGCTTTTAGAA
>CAZGON010000123.1:4390-11504 GCA_964527085.1 uncultured Candidatus Competibacteraceae bacterium | reverse complement strand
CAAGCCCACAGGGAAGTGTTCACGGCGTCCTCTGGAACGAGCTGCGTAAGTCCTATAATCACTTATAAACGAGGGCATCTTAGGATAATTTGTGGAAAATATTTTTACCGTTACTGTTATCCTCGCGAAGGTGTTCATCATCGTTGTACCGCTGCTTCTGGCGGTGGCTTATCTTACCTTTGCCGAACGCAAAGTGATTGGCGCTATTCAAGTCCGTATGGGTCCCAATCGGGTAGGCCCGCGGGGATGGTTACAACCCATTGCCGATGCCCTAAAACTGTTATTCAAAGAAGTTATCGTCCCCTCTGGGGCGAGCCGCTTTTTGTTCGTCACGGCACCCATTTTATCCATCGCTCCTGCCCTAGCGGCCTGGGCGGTGATTCCCTTTGATCAGGGTATGGTTCTCGCCAATATCGACGCGGGTCTTCTCTATGTCCTTGCCCTTACCTCCCTAGGTGTGTATGGCGTCATCATCGCCGGTTGGGCGTCCAACTCGAAATATGCTTTCTTGGGCGCTATGCGGGCAGCGGCGCAAATTGTGGCTTATGAGATTGCCATGGGTTTTGCTTTGGTGGGTGTGCTGATGGCGGCGGGTAGTCTTAATTTACAGACGATTGTAACGGCTCAACAAGGCGGTATTTTACATTGGTTTTGGCTTCCCTTGCTGCCTCTGTTTGTGGTGTATTTTATTGCCGGTGTCGCCGAAACTAACCGGGCGCCCTTCGATGTGGCGGAAGGGGAATCCGAGATTGTGGCGGGTTTTCATGTGGAATACTCGGGGATGGCTTTTGCCATTTTCTTTTTAGCCGAATACGCCAATATGATTTTAATATCCGCACTAGCGGCGACCCTCTTTTTAGGTGGCTGGTTATCGCCTTTTGAAGGGCTATCTTGGCTCGGTGAACCCAGCCTTTTTTGGTTTGTCTTTAAAATCGCCTTTTTTCTGTTTCTGTTTTTATGGTTTCGCGCCACCTTTCCGCGTTATCGTTACGACCAGATTATGCGCTTAGGCTGGAAAGTATTTATTCCCTTAACGCTGGTGTGGATCGGCATTGTAGGTATCGCGATCTTGGTCCAGCTGCCACCCTGGTTTAACTAGGTGGAGGTCTACTACGATGAATAGTATGCAACAGTATTTGAAAAGCTTTATGCTTTGGGAGCTGCTGCTAGGCTTGCGCCTCACGGTGCAAAATTTGTTTACCCGTAAAGTCACTATCCAGTTCCCCGAAGAGCGTACCCCCCAGTCACCCCGTTTTCGGGGTTTACATGCGTTGCGTCGTTATCCCAATGGTGAAGAACGCTGTATTGCCTGTAAACTGTGCGAGGCGGTATGCCCCGCCTTAGCGATTACTATAGAATCCGAAGAACGGGATGATGGCACCCGGCGCACCACGCGCTATGATATCGATCTGTTTAAGTGCGTGTATTGTGGATTTTGCGAAGAGGCTTGTCCTGTGGACGCTATCGTGGAAACGCGGGTTCTCGATTATCATTTTGAAAACCCAGGCGAACAGATTATGACAAAACAACAATTACTTGCCGTGGGTGATCGACTGGAAAAACAGATCGCCGCCGACCGGGCGGCTGACGCGCCGTATCGATAATATTATGGGTTTTGAAAAAGCGCTTTTTTATCTATTTGCCGCCATTTTGATTTTTGCGGCCACTCGGGTCATCACCGTTCGTAACCCGGTTCATGCCGTTCTTTTTTTAGTATTAGCATTTTTTACCAGCGCTGCTTTATGGTTGCTGTTGGAGGCAGAATTTTTGGCCATTACCTTGGTGTTGGTCTATGTAGGCGCGGTGATGGTGTTGTTTTTGTTTGTGGTCATGATGTTGGATATCAACGTCACGCCCTTACGGGAAGGGTTTATAAAATACCTACCCTTGGGCGTGGCAGTAGCTTCACTGATTGTCATAGAGATGGGATTAGTCGTAGGCTCACAGTTCTTTGCGGGACAGGCTTTTCCTGAACCCATCCCCCATCCAGCCGATTACAGTAACACCAAAGCATTAGGTCAAGTACTTTACACGGTCTATGTATATCCCTTTGAGATCGCTGCGGTCATTTTGCTGGTGGCCATTGTGGCAGCTATTTCGCTAACCTTACGTCATCGCCCGGAAACAAAATACCAAGATCCTGCGCGTCAAATCCGTGTCCGGCGGGATGATCGCTTGCGTATGGTGAAAATGGCTGCCGAGAAGAAAAGCAATGATAAGACTCGATAAATAAAGTAATTAGTAACTGCTCTCCCGTCATTCCGGCAGGGATTGCCGGAATCCAGTTGCCACGGATGGTAGCAGGCGGTTGTCTTGCCGTCCATGGCACTGGATTCTCGCCAGTCCATGGCGAGAATGACGGGAGGGTGAGTAGTTACCCTAATCGACAATAATGTTAAAAACAGGGGGATTGATGATTACGTTGACCGACTACCTCATTCTGAGCGCCATTCTTTTCTGCCTCAGTATCGCAGGTATTTTTATCAACCGTAAAAATGTCATCATCATCCTGATGTCCATCGAGCTGATGCTGTTGGCGGTCAATTTTAACTTTATTGCTTTTTCCCGTTTTCTCAACGACACGGCAGGCCAAATTTTCGTATTCTTTATCCTCACGGTAGCAGCGGCTGAAGCGGCTATCGGACTGGCTATATTGGTGGTCTTGTTCCGCACTCGCCGTACCATTAACGTGGCCGACCTAAACGCGATGAAAGGCTAAGCGGTATGCTAACCCTCTGTACGGCAATTGTCTTTTTCCCCTTGCTAGGGGCCCTCAGCGCGGGTTTATTTGGACAGCGTATTGGTCGCGCCGGAGCGCACCGGGTGACCATCGCTAGCGTTGCCATTTCCTTTTTGTTGTCATTGCCCCTGTTGAAGATGATGGCGATGGACGGCGCAGAGGCTTTTAACGGGTCCCTTTACACCTGGCTAACCGTCGCAGAGATAAATTTTGAAATTGGTTTTCTAGTGGATGGACTCACCGCAGTGATGGTGACCACAGTCACCTTCGTGTCGCTGATGGTGCATATTTATACCATCGGTTATATGCACGACGATGACGGTTATCAACGTTTTTTTTGTTACATCGCATTATTTACCTTCGCCATGCTGATGCTGGTGATGGCTAATAATTTCCTGCAGCTTTTCTTTGGTTGGGAAGGGGTGGGGTTAGTGTCCTATCTGCTTATTGGTTTTTGGTACAAACGACCCAGCGCCACCTTTGCAGGACTCAAAGCCTTTTTGGTGAATAGAGTAGGGGATTTTGGTTTCCTGTTAGGGATCGCGGCTGTGTTGCTGTATTTCGATAGCCTAGACTATGAGACGGTATTCAGGGCGGCGCCGGGTCTGGCAGATGTCACGGTAGAGATCATCCCAGGGCGCGACTGGTCGATATTCTCTGTTATGTGCATTTTATTGTTTATCGGCGCTATGGGTAAGTCTGCGCAAGTGCCGCTGCACGTTTGGTTGCCGGACTCCATGGAAGGTCCTACACCCATTTCAGCCTTGATTCATGCGGCTACCATGGTGACCGCAGGGATTTTTATGGTGGCCCGCATGTCACCCTTGTTTGAGTTGTCCACCACAGCGTTAAGCGTCGTCATGGTGATCGGTACCTTGACCGCCTTGTTTATGGGTTTAGTGGCCATCGTCCAAAATGACATTAAACGGGTAGTGGCCTATTCCACCTTGTCTCAATTGGGTTATATGACCGCGGCCCTGGGGGTTTCTGCCTATGCAGCTGGCATCTTTCACCTATTGACCCACGCCTTTTTTAAAGCGCTTTTATTTCTCGCCGCAGGTTCTGTCATCATCGCCCTCCACCATGAGCAGGATATACGCCACATGGGGGGCTTACGTAAGTTTATGCCGATTACCTGGCTGACCTTCCTGGTGGGCACTTTAGCCCTCGTCGGTACGCCAGGGTTTTCCGGATTTTATTCAAAAGACAGCATTATTGAGGCAGTACATGCCTCCGCTTTGCCTGGCGCAGGCTTGGCCTATCTGTGTCTGTTGGGTGGGGTCTTTGTCACCGCCTTTTATTCATTTCGTCTTTACTTTTTAGTGTTTCACGGTAATCCCCGCATGACGCCTTCCGTTCAAGACCATCTCAAAGAAAGCCCCTGGGTGGTGACTGTCCCGTTGATTTTGTTGGCCATTCCTTCGGCTGTACTGGGTTATTTCACCATTGAACCGTTGCTGTTGGGAGAGGTTTTTGAAGGCGCTGTTTACGTGTTGCCAGCCCATGAAACCCTCGCTGAGTTAACCGAACATTTTCACAATCCTTGGCAGTTTGCCCTAGAGGGTCTAAAAACCCCGGCTTTCTGGCTGGTGATGGTCGGACTTGGTGCGGCTTGGTATCTCTATATGCAGCGTCCCGAGCAAGCTGTTCTTCTCCGCCAACGTTTTGCGGGTGGCTACGACATTCTGCAGCAGAAATACGGCTTCGATGATTTTTATCAAGTCTTTTTTGCCGACGGTAGCCGTCGCTTTGGTCACGGTCTTTGGAAATACGGCGAGACAGCGCTCATCGATGGATTGTTGGTGACCGGCACCTCAAAGTTGGTGGGATGGTTTGCCACCCTGATGCGGCATGTGCAATCGGGTTACCTTTACCACTATGCCTTTGCCATGATCATCGGTCTTTTGGGTTTACTCACTTGGTTCGTAGCCCGGTAACACTATGCTAATCATAAAGGTGCCTCTGCTCAGTCTGCTTATTTGGATACCTATTTTGGGGGGTGTCGCTGTCCTTTACGTGGAGCAGAAAAACCCGCTCGATACCCGCCGAGTCGCTTTGGGTGTTGCGATTTTCACCTTTCTGCTGAGTTTACTTCTTTATCTAAATTTCGACACGACCACTGCGCTTTTTCAGTTTCAGGAATTTTTTTCTTGGATTGCACCTCTGAACGTCAACTATCACTTAGGTGTGGACGGCTTCTCCATGCCGTTAATTTTGCTCACTAGTTTTATGACCGTGCTGGTGATTGTCGCTAGCTGGCAGGTAATCCAATATCGCGCTGGCCAATATATGGCCGCCTTTCTCATCATGGAAGGTTTGATGATCGGTGTGTTTGCCGCCCTAGATGCTATCTTGTTTTACGTTTTCTTCGAAGCCATGTTGATTCCCATGTTATTGGTTATTGGCATTTGGGGAGGACCTCAGCGGGTCTACGCTACTGTAAAATTTTTTGTTTACACCTTCCTGGGTTCAGTGCCGATGTTGGTGGCGCTTATTTATATGTATCTACAATCCGGTAGTTTTGCGATTCTGGACTTACAAGATTTTCCGCTAAGCTTTACCGAGCAAATTTTGATTTTTATCGCTTTTTTAGGGGCTTTTGCGGTAAAAATACCCATGTGGCCAGTGCATACTTGGTTACCAGATGCCCATGTGGAAGCGCCTACCGGCGGTTCTGTGATTTTGGCGGCCATTACGTTAAAAATCGGTGGCTATGGTTTTCTACGTTTTGCCCTACCAGTTACCCCGGACGCAGCCAGCGCTTTACAAGGGGTAGTCATCACCCTTTCTTTGATCGCAGTGATTTATATCGGTTTGGTGGCGCTGATTCAGCAAGATATGAAAAAGCTGATTGCTTATTCTTCCATTGCCCATATGGGTTTTGTCACATTGGGATTTTTTTTAATTTTTCCCATCGTCGAAGCTACCGGCGATCTAAGCGGCGCCGCCTTGGGTGTCGAGGGTGGTATGGTGCAAATGATTTCCCACGGCTTTATCTCAGGGGCGCTGTTTCTTTGTATTGGCGTTCTTTATGACCGCATGCATTCTCGCCAAATTCAAGACTATGGCGGTGTTGTTAATACCATGCCGCGGTTCGCCGCGCTGATGGTCTTTTTCTGTATGGCGAATGCCGGTTTGCCAGGAACGTCGGGTTTTGTCGGCGAATTTATGGTTATTCTCAGTAGTTTTGAAGCCAATGTCTGGGTTGCTGTGCTGGCCGCCCTGACGTTGATTTTAGGGGCTGCCTATACCCTGTGGTTGGTAAAGCGGGTGATTTTTGGCGACGTTGCCAATGGTGCTGTCGCACAGCTGCAGGATATCAACCGCCGGGAAGCGATAGTCTTGGGAACCCTCGCGGGTATGGTCTTGTTGCTGGGTATTTGGCCGGACCCTTTAGTGACGGTCATGCACGCCTCGGTGGATAAGCTCCTGGATCAGGTGACAACCTCTAAGCTGCTGGAATTTCGACTGGTGGTCTCACCGCCTTAAAAAGCTAATAACGAACCAACATGCCTTTTATTACAGCTAATCTTGTTTTGGCGTTACCCGAACTTTTTGTCACCTTAATGGGGTGTTTGCTCTTGGTGGTGGATGTTTATCTACGCCAAGATCAACGTCATATCACTTATCGATTGACCCAATTAACGCTCTTGGGGGCAGCAGGGCTTACCCTATTTGCCTTTGCCGAACGACCCATGGCGGGTTTTTACGGCCATTACATCAAAGATCCCTTTGGAGACACCGTAAAGCTGGCAATCTACCTGGCTTCGGCAGCGGTTTTCTTGTATTCCCGCGATTACCTAAAAGCCCGTGATCTGTTTCGAGGTGAATACTTTATGCTCGGCCTTTTTGGCGTCCTGGGTATGATGATTTTGGTGTCTGGGCATAGCTTTTTAACCATATATTTAGGGCTAGAATTGCTCTCTCTTTGTCTTTATGCCTTAGTGGCTTTTGACACAGATTCTCCCGTGGCCGCTGAAGCCGCCATGAAGTATTTTGTGTTGGGCACCTTAGCCTCAGGTATGTTTTTGTATGGCGTTTCCATGGTGTATGGCGCCACCGGGAGTTTTAATCTTCAAATGGTGGGTGCTGCGGTTGCCGAGCAGGGTGCTGATAATGTGGTGTTGGTGTTTGGTCTGGTGTTTTTAGTGGCTGGGTTGGCTTTCAAATTGGGCGCTGTGCCTTTTCATATGTGGTTACCTGATGTTTATCAAGGCGCCCCTACGTCAGTCACTCTGTATATCGCGGCTGCGCCAAAATTAGCTGCTTTTGTCTTGACGGTGCGGATTTTGATGGAGGGTTTAAGCGCTTTACAGGAGGATTGGCAAGACATGTTAATGATACTGGCGATACTCTCCATCGGATTGGGTAACC
>CAZGON010000123.1:0-4380 GCA_964527085.1 uncultured Candidatus Competibacteraceae bacterium | reverse complement strand
CCTGATCGCCATTGTCCAGACCAATATCAAACGTCTGCTGGCCTATTCCACCATCTCCCATGTGGGTTTTTTGCTATTGGGACTTTTGGTGGGCACCTCCCAAGGTTATGGGGCAGCTTTGTTTTATGCCATCACCTATGTTCTTATGGTGGTGGGTGTTTTCGGAATTCTTCTTTTATTAAGCCGGGTTGGCTTTGAAGCGGAAAACATCGACGATTTCAAGGGGCTCAATGACCGTAACCCTTGGCTCGCGTTTCTCATGTTGTTGTTGCTGATGTCCCTGGCTGGAATGCCAGTGCTAGTGGGGTTTTACGCAAAACTGGTAGTGCTGCAGGCCATTGTAGACGCTGGTTTAGTATGGCTCGCCATCTATGCCGTATTGTTTACCGTTATCGGCGTTTACTATTACTTGCGGGTTGTCAAAGCCATCTATTTCGATAAACCGGAAACGGCTGTAGAACCCCTCTACATCCGCCCCGATGTCCATCTAGCCATTAGCACCAATGGCTTACTGGTATTGGTGCTTGGCTTATATCCTGCCTGGTTGATGACTCTGTGTAACAGAGTTTTCTAAATAGCTTGCAACAAGTTGGTTGGTTGTCGTCACCAGGTCCGAACTGGACCGGTGTCGATGTGAATGAAATTGGAGCGCGGATAATAGCCGACACCACCTGCATTCATAGACAGAGCAGCACGATGTAGCATGGAAACAGAACGCTTTGGCATATAAATATCCACTGCTTTGGCATGCATATGGAAACTGTTTTTAGCAACCCGCTTGCTTTTACGGCGCAGCATTTCATTGGTATCTGGGGAGCGGTAACCACTTACCACATGGAGAGGATTTTTTTGTGAATCCATCTTTAGTCGCAAAAAATACATTTGATCGAGCAATTCAGGGTCAAAATCTTTAACTTGATTATTACGATGATCCCGCAATACCCAGCTAATTTCTTTAAGGGCCTCGGTAATATAACCCTCATTGGGTGTCCAATAAACGGACTTAAAAGATCCGTCAAGACGAGGATTATAAAGATTTAAAAAGCGTTCTTTGTCGGGTTTTATACCTGCAAACGAGGGGTTTGTTGCTATCAATCCTACTGAGACAGTGGCTAATTTCAAAAAACTACGTCGTTTTAAAGGTCGTTTTAAGCCAGAAACGCCTTCATAATTCTCCTTAAAAATGGTTGAACTCTGAGCGGTTGCGTCTTTTTGCATTCTTCGTCTCTCTATAAAAACACTATATAGGCTTTAGAAATTTGCATAGCGGACTTTAGAGGAGCTAGCTTTATAAATCAAGCCACCAAGTCAATATTAGTCGGCGTTTTAACAAAACAAATATGGGCTAGGACTTACCCAGCTCGTTTTAGAGGACGCCGTAAATATATCCTTCTTGGCAGGCTTGACGACGGCTATCCAGGCCGTCGACATCTCTTTCACGAGCTGCCCAAGTCCTGCTTGTGGGTGAGCCCTATGGGTAAAGTTAAATTTCCTGTGACAGCGGCTGTGCGGGTATTGCGTCAGCACAAAGCTGAATTCAGTAACCACCTTTATGATTATCAACCAGGGGGTGGAGCCCTTCAAGGCGCCCAATCCCTGGGGGTTGATCCATTCCTCGTTATCAAGACTTTGATTATGGAAGACGAGGGCGGTCATCCCCTTATTGTATTGATGCACGGTGGCAAACAAGTATCCACCAAAAAACTAGCTCGTTTTCTCGGTGTAAAATGGATTACACCCTGTGACCCTAATGTGGCCAACAGACATACCGGCTATCTGGTTGGTGGCACATCCCCTTTTGGTACGCGGAAGGGTATGCCTGTGTATTTAGAGGCAAGTATTGCTGAGCAATCCTATGTCTATATTAATGGTGGCAAGCGTGGTTACTTGGTTGGTATGAATCCTACACAATTGTGTCAAATTCTTAAACCAACGTTAATTCAAGTCACCATTGACAATCACTCTTAAGCAAAGAAAGATAAACTAGCCTTCGTTGGCGGAGTTGCTAATACTCGTGAGCAGGTAATCTTTTTGCCTACTACATTATGACTTTTAATGGCTTGAGCAATTTGAGGTAGCAGATGGCAAAGGCAATGTACGCTTTTTCGGGTGATCCCATCACCTATGGTCATATCAATATCATTGAACGAACGGCTAAAGTGTTCGATGAGGTTGTCGTAGGCATAGGCATAAACCCCAGTAAAAAATATACCTTTTCATTGGCGGAAAGAACCGAAATGGCAAAAAAGGCAGTCGCCGACTTGCCCCATGTGGAGGTTGTTTCCTTCAATGGAATGCTGGTCAACTATGCCTATGAAAAGGGTATCCAAGTTTTGGTAAAGGGCGTCCGCGATAGCAATGATTTTGACTACGAGATGCTTTTGCATCAGGCAGGAGAAAGCCAAAAATTGGGTATCGATACCTATTTGTTGCCCGCTCGGCAAGACCTCATCCATATAGCGTCCAGTGTTGTTAAGTCGATTCTCATCGAACAGGGCGATGTGCATACCTATGTGCCCATTCATGTGCAACATGCGCTTTATGAAAAAATGCTCGGGCAATACTTGATAGGCATCACCGGTGAACCCGGTGTGGGTAAATCTTATGTGGGTAAATTATTTGAGTCGTGGGGCAAAGCCCGCAACATACCTGTCCACAATATTGAATTAGACCACATTGCCTATCAAATTCTAGAGGAGTTGACTGATCCGGTTTATGAAACCATAAGATCAAAGATTAAAAAGAAATTTGGAGATGAGGTGTCTCGTTCGGATGGAACTATCGATCGGAAAGCGTTGGGTGAGATTGTATTCAATAATACTGATGCCTTACGACAGTTAAATGCGATTATGGATATGCCGCTTTCAGTGCGGTTAAAGCGAGAAATGTATGATAAAAAAGGCATCGTGATCATAAACGCGGCTTTAATCGCTGAGTCTGAAATGATGTATCTATGCAATAACAATATTATATTGGTTGATGCGGATAAAAAGGTACAACAGGAAAGACTACGCCATAAAAAACTGACGGATAAACAAATCGAAAGACGCTTATTAAGTCAATATTCTAAGTGGCAAAAACAAGAGCGCATTCAGAAAATAATAAAAGACGATAATCACGGTAAACTGTGGGTCGTGGATAGTTCTGCAACGGTAAATAATCATCTATTTGAAACTATTGTTGAAGAGCTTTCCTATTTGTCTAAATTAGATAACAATTCTAAAAATATTAATAGAGATTTGCATCATCCACCAGGAATGAGCGTGTAATGATGTGGGTTTTTATATTTTTGTACGACGCTATCGAAATGCAGGTAACAAAAAAAACAATTAATATAATGCTCAATCATATCCTTCGGAATTAAACTTGTTACTTAATTAACTAAGGAAACTCATAGAGCATTTGATGAAATATAAAGCAGCTAACAAGGAGTTAGGCCACATATTTCATCACAGTCGGTCATACTCTTTGGGTTCTACATCGGGCATTTTTCTTAGCGTTCTTTTCAATCTTTTCGCACTTCCCTTTCTTGCTTCTTTTTTCAGAAAATCTTCGGTTTCGAGCGCCGACATTTTCTCGGCTGCAGCGATAACCATGAACTGATTGATTGAAACGCCTTCGGCCTTCGCAAGCAACTTCAATCGTTCATGTAATGAGTCTGGTAGTCTAACGGTCAGGTTGCTCATTGTAGCCTCGCTCAAGTAGGGCCAACATCTCTTGTGGCCTGAGAATTGTTATTCCGAACACGGACTCAATGTTCTGGTTTGTGAAACCACGTATATTGTGGGTGACAATGTATTTCGCAACTGATGCCACGACAGCTTCAACAACAAGGTCATCGTTTGGATCACGCAACCAAGGTCGCCATAGAAAATGAACAGTTTGCCCATGAGCAACAGCAGCTAGATCCTCGCAAAGCTCTGTTGCCGCAACGCGGTCCACTTTAAGCAGAGCGCTAAGGGTCATATAGGGTCCGCCCCGCGTGTGTTTGGATGTCTGGTTGAGTCTGGTTGACGCCGATATCATGGCCCATCTGAGGCCGTTTAAGGAGCGAGGCGGACCATCCCATTAGGGCTGGCTTTTAGCATATTTTTCTTAGCAATGACTCACCCTTACGTCATTCTCGCCATGGACTGGCGAGAATCTAGTGCCATGGACGGCAAGCGTTGGTGACAACCTATGCCACCCTCCCTGGCAACTGGATGCCGGCAATCCCTGCCGGAATGACGGGTGAGCAGTTACCTAACATGTTAATGTTTAAAAGTGCTGAAAATAATTTGAACAACAACACGACTACAGAAATAACCAGACATAGTTAAATCAGATTAACTCTTTTTACACTTTTTTAAACTTTCTTTCAAAAAAAACAATATCTAAAGG
>CAZGON010000122.1:1586-11509 GCA_964527085.1 uncultured Candidatus Competibacteraceae bacterium | reverse complement strand
AAGATCATCTGATAAAACCGGCAAGGTAAATCTTGTTATCTCTTCAGCCTCAGTTCCGGTGACCCTAGCTTCCGCCACTAATCTAACATCAACCCAGTTGCCAAATTCTTGAGCATATAAAACATCAAATAATGCAAATCCGTCTTCTCCAGTGATTGCCGAAGGCGGAGAAAGTGTGGCTAGATTACCGGGATCCAAACGATTGTTGTCGTTAAGATCTTCACCTGGATCTAAAATGCCATCTCCATCTTCATCTTCATTAAGGCAAGGTCCAGCTGTGATGTTTTGTATCCAGACGTTATCAAAAGTTGGATAGTTACCTTTGTAATAAGCGGTTGGAATAATATCTAAGGTCACCCGAGCGCCAGCTACAGGTCCGCCGACTGCGTCGGTTACCAACACACTGTAGGGTAGCTGATAACGAGTAGGATCTGGTTCTGAAATTTGATTGCCGGTACCCAAAGTGATAAACAACTCTCTTCTCGCCACCGTCAAATTAACGGTATCACTAGCCGCTGGGGTATCAGCCACTAATGCGCTAATGGTCACGGCATTCTCTGCACTAGGCACACTACCCGAGGTATAAACCGTGCTAGCCCGTCCAAATTCATCGGTAACAGCCGAAGATGGAAAAATGGAGCCGCCGGTGACATCTTCTAGACTAAAATTGACAATTTTGCCCTTGACCGGATTATCGTTGGGATCACGCACGATGGCCGTGATTGTGCTTTGCTCGCCATCGGAACCTGGCGGATTGGTACCGAGGGTAGCAGGACTTGCTTGTAGGTTGAGTTCAGCTGCCTCCGTTGCCACAAACAAAATCTCAATCTGAGCGCTAGGACCGCCGCCTACATCCGCTGCCGTGATGATGGACGGCCCGGCGCTATTAGCTTGGATGTCGACGGTTGCTTGTCCTTGGCCATTGGTCAAGGCAAGACTAGGAGTTAAGTCGCCTCGGGTTGCAGAGAAATTGATGGGTTGTCCTATAACAGGTACTCCCGATGAAGTCCACCGTACTGTCACAGGAAATGGAGTATCTAAGGGAACGTCTCTGACCTCAGCTGGTGGCGGGGCAGGTTGAATAAATAAAAAACTATCCGGGGATACTTCTAGCTGTTGGCTAGCCGTAGCGTTGGCTCCCGTAACAGTGATAGTGTCAGTGCCAGGCGTAGTGGGTATTAAAGTAACTGTCGCTTGTCCGCTTGCATCGGTGACTGGTGTGGGTGGGTTGATATTAGCGCCTAGGGCAGAGGTGACTTCTAACGTTTCTCCAGCGATGCCCTCGCCTGCGGAATCCTGTAGGGTGAGGGTATAGATAATTCTATCGTTCAGTACCGCTGAACTAGGTCCAGAAACAGCCACGCTAGTACCTACAACCTCAAGGGTCACGCTATCCTCAAGCCCAGAAGCATTGGCGGTAACAGTAGCGGTGCGGTTAGCTTGATTAGCACCCACCTCAAAAATAGCTTCTGCAGTGCCGGTTTCGTCGGTAGTTGCTTGCACCACCCGAATGTTGCCGTCATCGGTGGAAAACCCCACGGGTATGTCGGGCACCACTACATTATTTTCATTACGCACAACGGCGGTCAGCGTGACAGTATCAGTGCCCGACGACGCTATTTGCGGGCTACTCACCAGCAACTGAATATCGCTCACTGCGGGAACAGTAGGATCGGTAGGATCAGTAGGACCGACAGGATCTTCCGGGTCGGGTCCTGCGAAACCGTCGCTGTTGCCGCCGCCGCCGCAGCTGGCTAAAAGTAATACAACAAAAGTCAAACAAAAAAACTTGATGATTCCATGAATGAGTGAATGCACAGAGGTCTCCCTAACTCGCTTAGGATATTCTAAGTATTAAAGGATTCAATAATCGAGGCAAAATCAGCGCGTAGAGGTTGTTTCCCGCACAATTTGCGGCGTCACGAAGATCAACAATTCACGTTTAATATTGCTATTAGTGCGGCGCTGGAACAGACGGCCTACCCCTGGAATATCGCCCAATAGCGGCACCTTGTCGGTGGTGTTATTGGTAGTTTGTTCAAACACACCGCCCAGCACCACGGTTTGGCCGTTGTCTACCAAAACTTGGGTAGCGATTTCGCGGGTGTCTATGGCGGGAATCAAAGCCCCGGAGCTAGAGGTGACCGATGCACCCTGTTCGTTCTTTTTCACGGTAAGATCCATAATGACCCGGTCATCGGGGGTGATTTGTGGTGTTACCGTCAATTCCAGCTCGGCTTTTTTAAATTCAATGTTAATGCCGTCTTCGCTGATGGTTTGGAAGGGAATCTCACGGCCCTGACGGATGCTGGCTTCAGCCCCGTCGGCGGTGACGACCCGGGGGTTCGATAAAATCTCGCCCCGGCCTTCCGCTTGCAACGCTGAAAGCTCTAAATCCACCAAATAATCTTTGCCCAGAATAGCCAGGGCTATGCTGCCAAAGGGGTCGCTGGCTCCCAAGTTAACCCCTAAACGCTGATCAAGACTGGGTAGATTGACCGGGAACGGTTGGCCAGAATCCTGCAAATTGCCCACCGCGTCGTTGACAGTGCCATCGGTGCCTTGTAAAGAACCGGTGGTGGTGATGATGCCATTATCGCCATTGTCATCAACACCGGTAAAACCCCACCGCACACCGATTTCTTTACGGAAATCGTCGTTGGCAATTACCACTCTCGAGTCGATCAGCACCTGTTGTACCGGACGGTCTAAACGGGTTACCAAATTACGAACTTCAGTGATTTTGTCGGGGATATCCTGAATCAACAGGGTATTGGTGCGGGGATCGACGGTAACCTGACCACGGCTTGACAGTAGCGATGCTTCGTCATCTTCACCGGTGCCTTTGAGGAGTGCGGCAAGTTCGCCGGCCTTGGCATAATTAATCTGGATGAGTTCGGAACGCAAGGGCACCAATTCAGTCACGGTTCTGCGGGCTTCCAGCTCCAGTCTTTCCCGTGCTGCCACTTCTTCAGTGGGGGCGATATACATGACATTACCGTTTTGCCGCATGGTAAGACCCTTGGTGCGCAGAATAATGTCCAGTGCTTGATCCCAGGGGACGTTTTGCAAACGCAGGGTCAAGTTACCCTGGACGGTGTCGCTGACCACCACGTTTTGGCCGGTGAAATCGGCGATAATCTGCAATACCGCACGCACTTCGATATCTTGAAAGTTAAGGGATAGTAGTTCTCCTGAAAACGTGCGTCGGCGCGGGTCTACTTCATCATCGATGGGTTCTTCTGCAACGGGTTTTACTTCGATGGTAAATTGCTCATCGGCTTGATAAGCCAGGTATTCAAAGGGGGGTGTGGGCTGAATGCTGACGCGGGCATTGTCGCCTTGGTTGAGGGCATCTACTTGGTTCACGGGGGTAGCAAAATCGGTAACGTCGAGGCGGCGTTGTTGGCCTCGGCCCAGGTTGGCGCCACGCACTTCAGCTATGATTTGGTTACCCTCTTGACGGACCTCTACCGGAATGTTGGGATCTGACAGGGTCATGGTAATCAAACCACCTCCCCCAGGACCACGCCGAAAATCCACGTTAGAGATAGAGCCGGGAACGGCAGTGCCTGGCCCTGCACCCGCGCTAGGTGCCGCTGAAGCAGCCCCCGCTTCCATGGTGAGTAGTACTGAATCACCTTCGCTACGTATCGTGTAGGGCACTAACCGCGCCAGTCTGATGGAAGCGCGGGTACGATCACCCCCTTCCAGCACATTGATGCTTTCCGCCACACCGCTGCTATCAATGGTTCGATTGCGGGTGCGCAGACCATTGCGGGTGTTGGGAAAATCCAGCACGATGCGAGCCGGATCATTAATGGTAAAACTGTTTGGCGGCGCTGGCAGCGGTTCCGAAAGTTGAAACCGGAGTTGTACGCCACCCCCCGCCAGGTTATTAATATCCACTGTTTCAAGAACGGTTTCCTGAGCAATGCTCACGGAACATCCAAACAGCATTGCTCCAAGCACCATCAGGTTCGCCCGCAGTTGCGAAAGAACCCTGCGCTGCTGGCGCTTGTTTAAGGGCATGCCCATTATAATTCCCTCCCTTTCGTCTTATTCTTCGGCAAGCGATAGAAAAGCGTCGCGATTGCGCCAACCCGCTTCACCGTCCGGAACGATTTCCGTTAAATCAATACGTTGTTCAGTGATATTCACTACCTGGCCATGATCCGAGCCTAGATAATTACCTTCTTGAACTCGATAGATCAGCCCATCAGGCGCTTTCACTAAAGCCCACAGATCACCCTGCGCGTTACTGAACGTGCCCATCATTTGCAAAGAGCCTAACGAGTATTTTTCAAGTTCTTCCCGCGGTCGATTTGGGTCGGGACGCACCCCTGAGTCAATCGCCTCTATAGTGGCTAGCTCTTCTTCAGGTGGTGATTGTGGTTGCGCAAACCGAGAAGTTACAAATGGATCTTTGAGTCCTTGAGCCGTGTAAGTAAAGGGGCGATAGGGGACAATATCGGGGGGAGGTTCCAGTTCTTTACCCATTGAAGAATCTCTTGCGTCAGCGACAAATTCCCGTAAATCTCCAAGGTTTGGGTCTCCACATCCAGTTAATAAGAGTGTTCCCAGCAACAGCGTAGCTGCCTGAGTCTGGACTAAAGGGTTTTGCAAATAAAATCTCCCTTGTTTCATGATTGCTGTGTTCCTTCTCCGATGAGTCAGCCACCACCTGCGCCTTGCCTCGTCGAGGCGCCTTCTTCGGTGTCCTCATCCAAGTAACGGTAGGTCTGTAGGGTGGCTTCAATGACCAGCGGTCTGCTGCTTGCTACACTCGCGCTAGCTGTTGTGTTACTACGATTGCCGGTTTGTTGAGGATCCACAAGGGTGGCGTTTTCTAAAGTAACGATTCGGGACAAGGCGGCAACGCTACTCACAAAGGCACCGAATTGATGGTAATTAGCACGGGCTCGAATAGAGATGGGTTTGGCGGAATAAAATTCCCGAGGTTGTTCGTCTTCGGGTTTAAATAACTCAAATTGGAGGCCATTTTGTTTACCGGTATTAGACACATCTTCCAATAAATCCGGCATCTCGGTACGGGTTGGTAGTTGCCGCAACATGGCGTCTAAGGTGGTTTGCATCTCTTCGATCTGAGCACGGTAGGCATCGATATTCGCCATCACCCGTTGCTTCGCCATAAACTCTTCACGTAATTGCTGTTCGGTGAGGCGAACGCTATTTAAGGATTCCAATTGATGGCGGGTGAAAAAATAGTACCCAAGTCCAGTAACCACCACGATCATCAAGACAGCCGCCACCGCTTTGGCAAGCGGTGGCCAGCTAGCTACATTGCTAAAGTCTAAATCTTTAAGTTCAGAAAGGTTCATGATTTTTCCCCACTGTCTTCCGTGTCGTTAGGTTGCGCTTTAATGTTAACAACCAATTCAAAATCACTGACCTGTTTTTCGTTAAGCTCTCGGGTTTCGACGACCCGCAAGACGGGTTCACCAAACTCCGTGGATTCAGCCAGGTTACGCATAAAGTTAGAGATAACGTTGTTAGAGCTAGCAACGCCTTTGATGGTTAGACGATTTCCCTCATTTTTGACCGAAGAGAGATAAACAGCCTCTGGCAACAGGCGTGGCAGTGCATCAAACACCTTAACCATACCAGGACGACTGACCTGCAAGTTTTGAATAATCTCAAGACGGCTTAACAGGCGCGACTTCACCTTGTCTAGTTCTTTGATCTCTGCTTCTGCTTTTTTTAAGCGGGCAATTTCGCCCCGCAAATAGGTGTTGCGGGCTTGTTGATTATCGATCTGGTTCTGGATTTGCAAATAAGCCAAAAACAACCCAAGTCCGGCAACTATCCCTGCTACCGATAATAGGATGATAAAATCACGCTTTTGCTGCTGACGGTACGCTTCTCGCCAGGGTAGTAGATTGATCCGTGTAGCCATATTACTCGTAACTCCTTAAAGCAAGGCCGCAGGCAATAGCGAATAAGGGTGCGTCGCGCATCAGGCTAGCCCGGTTAATACGAGTGGCGTTACCCATCTGACTAAAGGGATTGCCTATCGCCGTGGGGATACTCAAGTGTTCTCCAACGATCTTGTCGAGTCCAGACGTCATGGCGCCGCCGCCCACTAGAATAAGATTTTCGATGTTTAGCTGACCGCTGCTGTACTGGTCAGAGGAAAAGAAAAACTGTAGCGCTTGTTCAATTTGGAGTGCGGTAGACTTCAAAAAGGGACTAAAAATGTCGCTTTGATAACCATCGGGCAATTCATTAGAACGTTTCGCAAGCTCCGCTCTTTCCCTGGGCAGATCATAGCTTGACATGATCGTCATGGTCAGTTGGTCGGCGCCAAAGTTTTGCTCACGGGTAAAAATCACCCTATCGCCTCGTAATATATAAAGCGTGCTGATGGCGGCGCCAATGTCTACTAGGGCTGTTAGGGTGTTAGCTGCATGGTTGCCTAGCTGCTTAGGAAGGGCAGTCTCTAGAAAGCGGAAGGCATTTTCCAATGCGTAAGCTTCCACATCAACAACGGCCGGTTTTAAACCGGCCTCTTCGAGGGCTTCCTGGCGCAGATCCACATTCTCCTGTCGGGAAGCAACCAGCATCACATTTTGAGTGCCAGGAGTTTCTTTTTGGGATTCAGGCATAACCTGAAAATCTAGGTGAATCTCTTCTAAAGGGAAGGGGATGTATTGCGAGGCGTCTAATTGAATATTACCCTCAATTTCAGCCTCACTGAATTCCGCTGGCATGGGAATCGCGCGAGTTATAACACTTGACGTGGGAACTGCAACAGCGGCTTTTCTTAGGCGTGTGCCAGAGTTTTTAACAGCGCGCTTAATGGCAGTCCCTACTTGTTCCGTATCGGCAGGGTTACGATCCTGTATGGCTCCTTCAGGTAAAGGTTCCACAGCCATGGCTTCTACTGTATAGCGTATTCCACTGCGGCTAAGTTCTATGAGCTTTACCGCGGAAGCACTAATATCAATGCCCAGTACCCTATCTTTCGTCTTGAAAAAGGCCAAACTAGCGATCCCTCAGTCCAATTTAATTAAAAATCGATCGAGCCTATAGATTCTCGATGGGTTATTGCTACTAACAATTGAGTGGTGATTACCTGTTGTTGGTAGCGTTCATCTGTTTAAAATCACCAAGTTACAGCGTACGTATTGGGGAGCGAGTTTTCAGCATAACCAAGCCTGTACGCAGGTGCTGCAAATTTAGTGGTCTATTAGTAATGAGAAAAACAGAGGTGAAGTTCAAAGAGAACTTGGCGAATCAGCAATTCTGTCATTACAGAGCTTTTCATAAGCACTTTTATTGGTTGATTCAGAATTGCCACCTCTTGGGGTTGTCAACTTTAATTGCAACCTTTGCTATTAAAATTTAAAGGTGTCTAAGCGTAGAATTGCCATATATAATTTTTCTGATGCTCTTTAAGCTAGCACAAGTTTTCGTGTCTGCAAAGAGTTCCTGTGTCTAAATAGATATTATGTTGCATCTTTGTTTTTAAACGTGCCGAGCGTTGTTAATAAAGCAGGTTGGTGTTGGTATTGCAGCAAATTGTGAATGACTCATCGAAATTGTCAAGTGCGGAGTTTCCTCATGCCCAATCGTCAACGTGACGCCAGTAGAGTTAGAATTCTCATCACTCAGGAGAGTGCGCGAATCATGGCGGAGGAAGGAGTGAAAGATTTTTTTGTGGCAAAGCGCAAGGCAGCCACTCGACTTGGGGTATCAAACAAAGCCTTACTTCCAAATAATGTGGAAATAGAACAGGCATTATTTGAGTACCAACGTCTTTTTAAATCAGCACAACAAAACAGTCAGTTACGTTTACTGCGGGAATCCGCTATCCAAGCCATGGAATTTTTGGCGCCTTTTCATCCACGTTTGGTGGGCTCGGTACTTTCCGGAACCGCAGGTCCCCATGCTGACGTGAATCTGCATGTATTCGCTGATACGCCAGAAGACGTCATTTTTTTTCTTATGGAGCATAATATTCCTTTCGAAACGGGCGAGCGGCGCTTACGCCTAGGACAAGACGAGTACGCTTTTTTGCCGATGTTTAGCGTTATAGTTAATGGGGTAAACACCGATTTGACCGTCTTTACACCGGCCTATGCTTTCAAACTGCCCCGTAGCCCAGTAGATAATGGGCCCATGGAACGGGCTAATTTAAAAGAAGTTCAAGCTTTGCTTGCCTGCTGAAAAGCGATTGTCTCCACAGGGTATCGCCATCCAAGCCATAGCTAAGCAAGGATGGCGAGTTTTTTGCTGAACAATGACTTATGGAAATCGGTTTATAGTTAGCGATCCTCTAAAGACGGAACATCGCGTTTAGTTTCTCCCCGATAGAGTTGCCGTGGACGCCCAATTTTTTGTTTAGGATCGCCAATCATTTCCATCCAATGACTAATCCAGCCCACAGTACGAGCAACCGCAAACATGACGGTGAACATATTCACCGGAATGTTCAGCGCTTTATAAATAATACCGGAATAAAAATCCACATTAGGATAAAGCTTACGCTCGATGAAGAATTCATCTTTAAGGGCAATTTCCTCCAGACGCATAGCCAATTCCATAAGAGGATCATTACCGTATTTGGAAAGTACCTCGTGACAGACTTCCTTGACGAGTTTGGCGCGGGGATCGAAATTGCGATAAACCCGGTGACCAAATCCCATCAGCCTAAAGGGATCATTACGATCCTTCGCTTTGACAATGTATTTATCAATTTCCGATACGTTGCCGATTTCTGTTAACTGTTTGAGCACTGCTTCGTTAGCGCCGCCATGGGCAGGACCCCATAGACAAGCAACCCCTGCCGCCACGGCTGCATAAGGGTTAGCGCCGGTAGATCCGGCGAGTCGTACTGTTGAAGTAGACGCGTTTTGTTCATGATCGGCATGGAGTATAAACAGGATATCCAAGGCTTTTTCAGCAACCGGATCAACCTGATATTCCTCACAGGGAACGGCAAACATCATATGCAGTAAATTGGCGCAATAACTCAAATCATTGCGCGGATACATAATGGCTTGACCGACATTGTGTTTATAACAGGCGGCGGCAATGGTGGGCATCTTGGCGATCAGCCGATGCGCCGTAATCATCCGATGAATGGGGTCTTGAATATCCAATTTATCGTGATAGAAAGCCGCCAGTGATCCGACTACACCGGTCATCATAGCCATGGGATGAGCATCGTAGTTGAATCCGTCGAAGAAATTACGAAGATTTTCGTTAAGCATGGTATGCATCGTAATCATATGCTTAAACTCTTGTAATTCTTCAGTATTTGGCAGCTTGTTATTCAATAACAAATGACAAATCTCGATGAAATTACATTTGTTAGCCAGCTGTTCGATGGGATAGCCGCGATACATAAGTTCGCCTTTAGGCCCATCTAAAAAGGTGATGGTGCTATCGCAACTGGCGGTGGATAAGTAGCCAGGGTCATAGGTGAAATAACCTAATTCTTTGCGTAGTGCGCCAATATCGATAACCGACTCATCGCCGTGGGTCGGTTCGTAAATTGGCATTTCTATGGTTTTGCCGGACCGTTTATCCGTGAGGGTTACAGTCGCTTCAGACATTCGGCAATCTCCTAAATAAGGGGTGTGTTATGTTATGTAACGGGATGCAGGCAAGGGTCCATTCTTTAAGTTTAATTGTCTTCCTGAAATGTCATTACCCTTCGTTTTTTTAGCTCAGCTCCCTAACCCTCCTACCAGGTAGAGATTGTACAAGACAACGCCTGGCAGCGCTTCTTACTCCATTAACTATAATGGTTATAAAACATATATCCAGCCCAGGGTTGTTTGTAAACGATTCATTCGTCAAAATTACCACTACCTTTTGCAGTGTTTTCCCCAAATAATAATCGGACAGTCCTAGGTGTTAAGTGAAACATCCTAAGTTATCCGGTGTTATTCCAG
>CAZGON010000122.1:0-1576 GCA_964527085.1 uncultured Candidatus Competibacteraceae bacterium | reverse complement strand
GACGCCGCCCTTATGCAGAACTTCCACGGCTTGTTGGATCAACCGAGGTTGCGGATTCTGCGGATGAATCTGTAAAAATTGACTTGTCACAATAAAAAACCCAAATTGAGGGAAAACCGTTCTATCCGTTCAAAACTTACATAGCAAACCAATAAAATCATGATGGAACCCTGACCCAACCCTAGGGTACAAAACAGTGACAAAACTGCCTTTTAAGTAACACATTTTAAGTTACCCGATGTTATTCCAGGAACGCTGTAAATACGTCCGTGTACGCTCCATCGCCGTCTCCCAACGGCGAAGGCCCTGTCATAACACCGAATAACATATGGCCAGTTACTTAATAGCAAACAACAGCGCCTTAAACGAATCGCTTCAGTAAGCGTTTTTTATTTCGTCACAATGATTCAACAAACAAATTATTAAGTATTGTTAGTAATGAAATTTTTATTCGATTTTTTGCCCATTTTGCTATTTTTTATTGCCTATAAAAGTTACGACATTAACGTTGCCACCGGTGTGCTTATCTTCACTTCTTTGGCTCAAGTGGGTTGGATGTGGTTTCGCCATCAGCGCATAGAACGGATGCCTCTCATCACCGCCCTCTTGGTTGTTTTATTTGGGGGCGCAACATTAATCTTTCAAGATGAAATATTTGTGAAATGGAAGCCTACTATCGCTAACTGGCTTTTCAGTTTAGTGCTTTTTGCGACGCAATGGATCAGCAAAACAACCCTGATGGAAAGACTCTTGGGCGCCAATATGGTTTTGCCTAATGTTATTTGGGTTAGGCTTAACACAGCCTGGGGATTGTTTTTCTTTATGCTCGGTTCGATAAACCTTTACGTGGTCTATCAGTTTGACACAGACACTTGGGTTAACTTCAAGCTGTTTGGTATGCTGGGCCTAACATTGGCTTTTGTCCTGGGACAAGCCTTTTTCATAGCTCAATATCTTAAACCCAACGCCCCATCAAAGGAGTAAACCCAATGCTTTACGCTATTATTGGTCGCGATGTACCGGAAAGTTTAGAACAACGCCTAGCCGTTCGGCCTGCTCACTTGGAACGTCTTCAGTTATTACAGACTGAAGGTCGTCTTGTTTTAGCGGGACCATTACCAGCCATTGACAGTCCTGATCCTGGACCGGCTGGATTTACGGGCAGTTTAGTAGTCGCGGAATTTTCCTCCCTGACCGATGCCCAAACTTGGGCGGAGGCGGATCCGTATATGAAAGCGGGGGTTTACGCCAATGTAGAAGTTATGCCCTTTAAAAAGGTCTTACCCTCATGACAGACCGTGTTGCGCTCATTGAAAAACATCTCCGGGACGCCCTTGATCCCCAGGACATACAGATCATTGATGATAGCGCAGCGCACCAAGGCCATCCGGGTGCGAAAAGCGGTGGAGGACACTTTGATGTCACTATTGTATCCCGAGCATTTGATGGCAAAACATTGTTGCAACGTCACCGCCAAGTATACGCTGCACTGCATGAAATGATGCCCCAGGAAATTCATGCCTTAAGCATTAAGGCCCTGACACCCGACGAGCTTTAACACTTGTTTAATACTGAC
>CAZGON010000121.1:6312-11538 GCA_964527085.1 uncultured Candidatus Competibacteraceae bacterium | reverse complement strand
CTAACGATGTGTACAGTTGAATGGGAAATGCTCTAGTCAACCGCATCGGTTTGCAACCTATGGGAACAGGTTAGCTAACAAAGTGGCCTATGCCATAAACCGAACTAAATAGTAGTGCTAAAGTCAAAAATTAAACCACTATTTTTAGTAGAGTTTTTTCTGTACTGTTTCGAGTGTAAGCAAGTAAGTATGTATGTATTTATATAGACAGATATATTCTGGTCGATACGGGAAAAGAAGTTTTTTTAACGGGAAGATTGTTTGCACCATATGCGGGTTTTTAGGAATTTGATTATGAGCGTTATAACTCGTCATGGCTTAATACTGAGTCTAGGTTTGCTAATTGGAATTTCCATCACTGCTGGACATCGTGTTGCGGCTGAACGGGAAATCCCTGTCAAAGCGCAAGATTTGCCGTTAGTTGAGTTACGCGGTTTTATCGATGTATTGGATCGCATTAAGGAAGACTATGTAGAGTCTGTCGAAGATAAAGCGCTCTTGGAAAATGCCATTCGTGGCATGTTAAATGGTTTGGATCCCCATTCTGCCTATCTGGACAAAGATGCCTTTAATGATCTTCAAGCAGGTACATCGGGAGAATTTGGGGGGCTTGGTATTGAGGTGGGGCTTGAAGATGGCTTTATTAAAGTCATTGCCCCTATTGACGATACACCCGCTGAGAAAGCAGGCGTAAAGGCAGGGGATTTAATCATTCGGCTCGATAATAAGCCGGTAAAAGGATTGTCCCTTGCCGAAGCTGTCAAAATGATGCGCGGCAAGCCAAATACAAAACTCATTCTTACTATCGTGCGGTCGGGAGAAGACAACCCCCTGGATATCAGTATTACTCGTGATCTTATTCGTGTTAAAAGCGTTAAAAGCCGTCTGTTAGAGCCGGGTTATGGTTATGTCAGGGTCACTCAGTTTCAAGCAAACACTGCACGCAGTTTAAGCCAATCTCTAACCAATTTAAGAAAAGAAAATGCTGGACCACTGCAGGGGCTGGTTATTGATTTGCGTAATAATCCTGGTGGCGTGCTAAATGCCGCAGTAGAAGTTTCTGATGTTTTTTTAAAAAATGGCACTGTTGTGTATACAGAGGGTCGCAGCAGCGGTGCACAGCAAAAGTTTAAAGCAACCCCTGGAGATTCCATGGAAGGAGCGCCGCTTATCGTGTTGGTGAATGGTGGATCAGCTTCAGCGTCAGAGATTGTAGCAGGCGCGTTGCAAGATCATGGGCGGGCGGTGATTATGGGTGAACAAACCTTTGGTAAGGGTTCTGTGCAAACTATTTTGCCTATGGCCAATGGCACAGCTGTCAAACTGACTACAGCCCGTTACTTCACCCCTAACGGTCGGTCGATTCAGGCCGAAGGCATCAAACCGGATATTAGACTGCAAAGGTATCAAGTCTCGTTAGCTGAGGATGCTGCATCTCGACTTATTAAGGAAGCGGATTTATCAAGGCATCTTGAAAATGGCGCTGTAAAAGATAACACGCAATCTGATTTGTTCGAGACGGATCAGGGGAAAAAAGCAGGTGTCCCACTCGCCCAAAGTGATTATCAGCTTTATGAAGCACTTAATCTGCTAAAAGGTCTAACCCTGTTGCAGAAAAGCAATAAAGGCTAAATTAATTACAAATAAGTTTGAGGAATAGGATCGCTATGCCAAACGTGCTTGTCCCCCTAGCGCCAGGTTGTGAAGAACTAGAAGCGGTGACGATCATCGATTTGCTGCGACGGGCCGAAATCAAGGTGGTGGCTGCAGGTCTTGAAGAAGGCCCCATTACCGCCTCACGAGGTGTTGTGTTGCTGCCTGATGTCAGTTTGGCTGACGTATTATCAGATGATTTTGATATGATTGTGTTGCCAGGTGGACTAGGGGGCGCTCAGCGTTTAGAGGCTGATTCACGCATTACCGAATTGTTGCAGCGTATGGTGAAGGCAAACCGCTATATTGCCGCTGTCTGCGCTGCCCCTAAAGTGCTGGCATCGGCAGGTCTACTGGAGGGGCGTCAGGCGACAGCGTATCCAGGCACTTTAGATGACTATTCACAGTTGATTAGTGTAAGTACGGCTGCCGTGGTGCAGGATGGCCGCATTATCACATCCCGAGGTCCCGGTACTGCTATGGACTTTGCGCTGACTTTGATTGAGATTCTATGCGATCAAGATAAACGCGACTCTGTTGAAGCCGCCTTGCAACGTTCTTAGTGCATTTTCATCAAGAATCCGCAGGCCAAGTAGAAATCAGTAATAAGGCACCGAGTCCGCCTAAAATCCATGTCAACAAAGGGGCATCACCTACCATCAAGGGATGAAACCCATCTAAACTCAGTATCAAAGACGCGCTTACGATCAAGGCGGCGCCCACGGAGGTGTAAAAACTACGCCGATTGGCGCGCCGAATCTCTTGACGCATCTGGTCAATCTGATGCTGTTGCAGCTTTACTTTTACTTCGCCGCTATTAGCGTGGCGCAATATTCCTTGAATCAAGTTAGGCAAATCCGGCAGCTGATCCGCCCAGCGGGGTAAGTTATACTTCAATCGATCAGCGACGGATTTTGGTCCTATCCTGCCTTTCATCCAATTCTCTAAAAAAGGTTTAGCCGTCTTCCAAAGATCGAGATCAGGGTTAAGTTGCCGTCCTAAACCTTCAATATGAAGCAGAGTTTTTTGCAGCAAAACCAATTGTGGTTGAATCTCCATATTAAATCGACGCGCTGTTTGAAAAAGGGTCAGTAAAAATAATCCAAAAGAAATATCTTTTAAGGGGCGTTCGAAGATGGGTTCGCAGACAGTGCGGATAGCAGATTCAAATTCATCCACCCGGGTGCCTGGAGGCACCCAACCCGACTCGATATGAAGTTCCGCGACACGTCGATAATCCCGATAAAAAAAGGCTAGGATATTTTCTGCTAAATACTGTTGGTCGACAGGGCTTAGGGTGCCAATGATGCCAAAATCCACAGCGATATATTTAGGGTCATCGGGGTCGCTAGCATCTACAAAAATATTGCCGGGATGCATGTCCGCATGGAAAAAACTATCTCGAAACACTTGGGTGAAAAAGAGTTCTACCCCTCGTTCAGAGAGTTTTTCAAAATTTACGTGACGTTTTCGCAGTTCATCCGTGTGGCTAATGGGAATGCCGCGAATACGTTCCATAACCAAGACGTTACGGCGCGTCTGCGGCCAATATATTTCCGGAACGTAAAGAATACCGGAGTTATTAAAGTTGCGTTTTAGTTGACTCGCATTGGCGGCTTCCCGCAACAGATCCAGTTCATCAAAGACGGTTTTTTCGTATTCCGCAACCACTTCTCGCGCCCGTAGCCGCCGTCCTTCCCGCCAGTAACGTTCAGCCAATGAGGCTGTGATATAAAGAAGGTCTATATCACGCCGAATGGTTCGCTCAATACTGGGGCGAACCACCTTGACCACCACTTCAGCCCCATTCAAAAGGCGGGCCGCATGTACTTGGGCAATAGAGGCCGAAGCTAACGGTTTTTCTTCAAAATAACTAAACATGCTCTGCAGTGGTACATTATAAGCTTTCTCAATCAAAGCAATGGCTAGAGCACCGGGAAAGGGGGGTACCCGATCTTGCAGCTTAGCGAGTTCCAGGGCAATATCGTCAGGTAAAAGATCGCGTCGAGTGGACAGTGTCTGCCCAAACTTGACAAATATGGGCCCCAAATCTTCTAACGCCAGGCGTATGCGTTCCCCTCGCGGTTGTTGGGGCGTCGTGCCCCACCAGTGCCAGGGCAGACAATAGCGCAAAAAGCTGATGGGACGCAGGACTGGTGTCGCCAGCACCAGATCATCCAAGCCATGCTGGACCAACACAAAATTAATATGAATCAGGCGGAAAACCTGAGCAGGACGAATCATGGTGTATTGAAACTCAATAGCATCGGGGATGCCGTTTCAGGAGGATGAGGTGAGGTACGCTTATTATTAAAAACACGTGACGAGGATTTTTATCGATGACTTTATGGCGTTATTTACTAGCTATGAGTAGGTTTTTTAGTCTTCGACAGGGTTGTCATAGCAGCCCTTTGTAGACGCTGGATGCGTGCTTCGAGGCGTTCTGTATCACTATAAATCTCATCCACTGCATCCATAAACTCGTTGAGTGCCCCAGGAGGTGGAAGATCGTAGGCTTCGTAGTGCAGATACTCGCCGGTGTTTTGAAACAAGCTTTGTAAAGATTGCTGGGTCCAGGCCCGTAGTTGACGTGCAGCATTACCCATTTGATGGGCAGGCACATCGCCTACCCGCTGAGCTAGCTGTTCTTCCCAATCGATATGGACGTCACGCAGGACTTCTTGGAAGGCTTTACCCAAGGACAAATCTCCTGTTACTTCTAAGTCATTGACTGCTCCCCCTCGACTGGCTTGGTAAAGTTGACCCATTAGGCTCAGCGGAGTGCCGCGAATCACCACATCAGGTGCACCAGGATATGTTGTAGTTACCTGGCAGCGCTGGTTTCCTGGTACAAAATAGAGGGTGATTTGCGGCGTGCTTTGTTCAAAAGGACCCAACAACATGTCGATAGCGATAATGTTATCGGTTAATGCGCTCATCCGTTTGCTAGTCTCAGGGTCAAGACGCAGATAATGATTCAGGAGGGTTTCAAAACGGCTAGCTAACTGATCAGGTATTACCCTCAATCCATTTTTAAAAAGCTCAGTAAAGTCGGTGTCCGTCAAAACTTATAGCCTCGGTGAGCAGCAACGATACCGCCGGTGAGATTAAAGTAGGTACAATGTTCAAAGCCCACTTGGATCATCATATCACGCAGGGTTTCCTGGTCAGGATGCATCCGGATGGATTCTGCTAAATAGCGGTAGCTGTCTGCATCATTAGCCACCATCTTACCGACCAAGGGCATTACCTTAAAAGAATAGAAGTCATAAAGGGTTTTCATGCCAGGCGCATTCGGATGGGAAAACTCCAGTATCAACAGGCAGCCGCCAGGTTTTAATGTGCGATACATAGCCGCTAGGGCCTGCTCTTTATGGGTAACATTACGCAAACCAAAGCCGATGGTGATACAGTCAAAAATACCATCGTGAAAGGGTAATTGCTCGGCATCCGCCTGTACATAGGCAAGGTTGCCTACAATACCCTCATCAGTCAGCCGATGGCGGCCAGCATCCAGCATATTAGCATTGATGTCAGAAAGCACCACATAGCCCGAGGGTCCTACCGCAGAGG
>CAZGON010000121.1:304-6302 GCA_964527085.1 uncultured Candidatus Competibacteraceae bacterium | reverse complement strand
GGCTGGCTAAATCCCCGGTGCCGCCGGCTAAATCCAGCGCCCAATTGCCTTTTTTGACACCTGTTAGACCAATGGCGAACCGTTTCCAGAATCGGTGGACGCCAAACGATAGCAAGTCATTCATGACATCGTATTTGTTGGCTACCGAGTCAAAAACACCGGCTACTTTCACGGCTTTGTCAGAAATGGAAACCTGCTGATAGCCAAAATCAGTGGTTTTTTTATCCATCTTGTTATGCCTGTTTCCGGGTATGACCCGCCTCGGCAAGGCGCTCTAAGTAACGCTGCCAATTACTCTGTTGGTTGATGCCTAAGGTATAGAGAATATCCCAGGAGTAGAGTCCTGTGTCATGTCCGTCTGAAAAAACCAGTTTTACCGCATAACTGCCAATCGGTTCGATAGCGATGATATTGACGTTTTCTTTACCCAACTGAAGCACTTCCTGGCCCGGTCCGCCGTGTCCGCGTACTTCAGCTGAAGGGGAATAAACCCGCAGATATTCACAGGGCAGTTTGAAGTGTTGGCCGTCCTCGAATGCAATTTCGAGAATACGGGAATTCTGATGCAGTTTAATCTCGGTTGGCTTAGGTTTAGTGCTCATAAATCTTTATTAAGGTTGTGGCTAGGCTATAGGATATAACGACTCAAGTCTTCATTTATTAAGGTTATGGCTAGGCTATAGGATATAGCGACTCAAATCTTCGTCTTTAAGCAATTCTTCTAAATGGGTATTCACATAACTCCGGTCGACGGTAACCGTTTTACCACCATTGTCAGGCGCTTCAAAGGAAAGGGTTTCTAAAAGCCGTTCCAGCACCGTGTGGAGACGGCGAGCGCCAATGTTTTCAGTGCGTTCATTAATCTGAAAGGCCATTTCCGCAATCCTTTCTACACCATCTTGGGTAAATTCAAGGGTTACATTCTCGGTGGTCATTAGAGCGGCATACTGTTCCGTCAGAGATGCATCGGGCTCTGTCAAGATGCGCACAAAATCCTCTGTGTTGAGTGCAGTGAGTTCCACTCGAATCGGTAACCGCCCTTGCAGTTCAGGAATAAGATCGGAGGGTTTGGTAAGATGAAACGCTCCCGAGGCGATAAATAAGATGTGGTCGGTTTTGATCATGCCATATTTAGTGGATACCGTGGAACCCTCCACCAGCGGCAACAGATCCCGTTGCACACCCTCCCGGGATACGTCAGGACCGCCGTACTCGCTGCGTTTAGCGACCTTATCTAGCTCATCAAGAAAGACAATGCCGTGTTGTTCAACGGCTTGCACCGCGCGCACCTTGAGGTCTTCTTCATTGATCATTTTGGCCGCCTCTTCCTCTTGCAGAAGGGTTAAGGCGTCTTTAACCTTGAGTTTGCGGGTTTTGGTACGGCCGGTGGCTAAGTTTTGAAACATATTTTGCAATTGATTAGTCATTTCTTCCATACCCGGCGGCGCCATAATTTCAACACCCATGGGATGGGCGGAAACCTCTACCTCGATCTCTCGGTCATCAAACAGCCCTTGCTCTAATTTAGTGCGCATCTTTTGGCGCGTGCTAGAGGTGTCCGACGGGGTAGGTTCATTGCTAAAACCCACTGCACGGGGTGGTGGCAACAGGGCATCTAGCACCCGTTCCCGAGCCGCTTCCTCCGCACGGTGGCGAACCCGGTGAATTTCAAATTCGCGCATCATTTTGACCGCCACATCCATCAAATCCCGGATGATGGATTCCACATCCCGGCCCACATAACCCACTTCGGTGAATTTAGTGGCTTCAATCTTGATAAACGGCGCATTGGCTAATTTCGCCAAACGGCGGGCGATTTCCGTTTTGCCAACACCGGTAGGGCCAATCATAAGGATATTTTTTGGGGTAATTTCGTTGCGCAGTGCTTCGGCAACTTGCATACGTCGCCAGCGATTGCGCAAAGCAATGGCCACTGCCCGCTTAGCTTGAGTTTGACCGACAATGTGTTTATCCAATTCCTGGACAATCTCCCGGGGCGTCATGGTCATATCGGACAAGGCGGCATTATCAGATTTAGAAAAACTAATGTTAGAGCTCTTCAATGGTTACATCCTGATTAGTATAGATGCAAATATCAGCGGTGATTTTGAGGGCTTCAGCAACGATAGTTCGAGCATCCAGGTCAGTATGTTCCAGTAGCGCCCGGGCAGCTGCTTGCGCGTAGGCCCCCCCTGAGCCGATAGCGGCCAAGTCATGTTCTGGCTCAATGACATCGCCATTGCCGGAAATAATCAGCGTAGCGCTCCGATCAGCAATGACAAGCAGCGCCTCTAAACGTCGTAGCATCCGATCAGTACGCCAGTCTTTAGCCAATTCTACGGCAGAGCGGATAAGGTTTCCGCTATGTTTTTCTAATTTTCCCTCAAACCGTTCAAACAGGGTAAACGCATCAGCAGTACCTCCTGCGAACCCAGCAATGACCTTGTTTTGATAGAGGTTGCGTACTTTGCGGGCATTACCTTTCATGATGGTGTTGCCCATCGTCACTTGACCATCGCCGCCGAGGACGACTTGACCGCTGCGGCGTACCGCCAAAATGGTAGTTCCGTGAAATTGCTTCATATAATATCTCAGCTTCAGACGAGTATACCTGTGAATTGTACAGTATTCGCCGCTATTGCCTGTAGTGTTATGGATTTTTGTCTATTGGCGCTGGAACGTAGGCTTGCAACATCGGGTCTGATGGGTGAAGGTAGATAAGAAAAAAACCCCGGTTAGGGGGAAACCGGGGTTAAGGCTTACCCGATAGTGATTACCGGGCAAGGCCCGCTCAGGGAGGAAAGCGGGCAAATGCTGTTGCCAGCATCTTAAAGTTTCGATAATTGAATGGTGGATAAGTTCCATGGGTTTTTGCAACAAATTAACGTGATAATGCGATAACCAAGAACAAGGCTATAGTTTTTTATTACCCGCGTTATTTTCGTGGGATAACAACCAGCGCAATGGAGTCTGCGGCTTATCCGGTTAGTCCCCGGAAGCTAAGCAGTGTATAGCAATATTTCAGAGCATGAGGTCCAGTTATGGCAAACGAGACGGTATTGGCAGACACGCGATACAACGATGTAGATCCCCTGGAAACCACCGAGTGGGTGGATGCGTTGGACGCCGTTCTTGAACGGGAAGGTCCACAGCGGGCCCATTTTTTATTGGAACAGCTGCTCGATAAAGCGTACACGGGCGGTACGGAAATGCCCCTTAGCGCCAAGACGCCTTACCTTAATACTATACCGCCAGAATTAGAAGAATATACCCCTGGCGATCCGGCTATGGAATGGCGGATACGCTCTATTATCCGCTGGAATGCCTTGGCCATGGTGGTCAAAGCCAATAAAGAAAGTTCGGAGTTGGGCGGCCATATTGCCAGCTTCGCCTCCAGCGCCACCCTATATGATGTGGGCTTTAACCATTTTTGGCATGCGCCGTCTGACCAGCACGGCGGAGATTTAGTGTTTTTTCAAGGCCATTCGGCGCCCGGTATCTATGCGCGGGCTTTTTTAGAAGGACGCATTGCTGAGGAGCCCCTCAAGCATTTCCGTAGAGAGGTGGATGGCAAAGGATTGTCCTCTTATCCACACCCTTGGTTGATGCCTGAGTTCTGGCAGTTTCCCACGGTTTCCATGGGGCTCGGTCCGATCATGGCCATCTACCAAGCCCGTTTTATGAAATACCTGCAAAAACGCGGTTTGTTAGACACCGCGGGTCGTAAGGTATGGGCTTTTATGGGCGATGGCGAGATGGATGAGCCCGAGTCCTTGGGCGCTATTGCCCTGGCGGCGCGGGAGAAACTGGATAATCTTATATTTGTCATTAACTGTAATTTGCAGCGTTTGGATGGCCCGGTGCGGGGCAATGGCAAAATCATTCAGGAGCTAGAGGGGGATTTTCGGGGCGCGGGTTGGAATGTTATTAAAGTGATCTGGGGGTCTTATTGGGACCCGTTGCTGACTCAGGATCGCAAGGGTTTGTTAAGGCAGCGCATGGAAGAATGTGTCGATGGTGAATATCAGCTCTTTAAAGCCCGTGGCGGCGCCTATACCCGCGAGCATTTTTTTGGTAAATACCCAGAACTGCGGGAAATGGTCAGTCATCTTTCCGACGATGATATTTGGCGTCTCAATCGCGGTGGTCACGATCCCCATAAAATCTTTGCTGCCTATGCGGCGGCTGTTAAACACACTGGGCAGCCGACAGTGATACTCGCTAAGACAGTTAAAGGCTACGGGATGGGTATTGCCGGGGAAGGGCAAAACATTACTCATTCTCAGAAAAAGATGGGTTACGACGCGTTAAAGGATTTTCGCGATCGTTTTCAGATTCCCATCAGCGATGACGATCTGGCCGATGCGCCTTTTTATAAGCCGGCGGATGACAGTCCAGAAATTCAATATCTGAAAGATCGCCGCAGTAACTTAGGAGGCTATTTACCGCAACGGCGACTGACGGCTGAACCTCGCCAAGTCCCCGAATTGTCCGCCTTTGAGTCCCTCCTTAAAGACAGCGGCGACAGAGAGTTGTCCACCACCATGGCCTTTGTGCGTTTGCTCACTAGCCTTTGCCGGGATCGCCAAGTGGGCAAATATGTGGTGCCCATCGTCGCCGATGAGGCGCGCACCTTTGGTATGGAGGGATTATTCCGGCAACTGGTTATTTATGCGCCGGAGGGGCAACTTTACCAACCCCACGATTCTGATCAGTTGTTATCTTACAAGGAAGCTGCAAGTGGCCAGATTCTCCAGGAGGGTATTACCGAAGCGGGTTCCGTTGCCTCTTGGATAGCAGCCGCTACCGCCTATGCCAATCATAATGTGAACATGGTGCCGTTTTTTATCTTTTATTCCATGTTTGGCTTTCAGCGTATTGGCGATTTGGCCTGGGCGGCCGGGGATATTCAAGCCCGCGGATTCCTTATGGGCGGTACCTCGGGGCGCACCACCCTGGCCGGAGAAGGGTTGCAGCATCAAGACGGTCATAGTCATATTGTGGCTGCCACCATTCCTAACTGTGTCTCCTATGATCCTACCTTTGCTTATGAGCTGGCGGTGATTATTCAAGATGGAATGCGACGCATGTTTCAGGAGCAAGAGAATGTGTTTTACTACATCACCACCTTGAACGAGAACTATCATCACCCGGCCATGCCGGAAGGCGTTCAGGACGCTATCTTAAAAGGCATGTACCTGTTACAGCCAGCAGCGGAGCGTGAGGCAAAGGTCCAGTTGATGGGGTGTGGGGCCATTTTGCGCGAGGTGATGGCGGCAGCTGAATTGCTGGCGGAAGATTTTGATGTGGCGGCGGATGTCTGGTCAGTGCCGGGTATCAATCTCCTGCGTCGAGATGGTCTGGCGGTACAACGCTGGAATATGCTGCATCCGGAAGATGAACCCCGTATCAGCCATATTGAACAATGCCTTGCTGATCGGCCTGGGCCGGTGATCGCCGCTACCGATTATATGAAGCTTTATGCCGACCAATTGCGGCCCTTTATTCAGCAGCGTTACGTGGTGTTAGGAACCGATGGTTTTGGTCGCAGCGATACCCGGGTTAACCTACGACGCCATTTCGAAGTGAACCGCTATTATGTGGCGGTGGCTGCCCTGAAGGCCCTAGCGGATGAGGGCGCCATACCGGTTGCTAAAGTCAGTAAAGCCATTGCTAAGTATGGCATTGATGCTGACAAGCCAAATCCGGTCACTGTCTAAGAAAAACCCGTTTGAGGAGAATCTATAATGGGCGCCATCAAAGAAGTACATGTGCCAGATATTGGCGATTTTAGTGGCGTGGATGTGGTGGAAGTACTGGTGTCGCCTGGTGACACCGTCGCTGTTGAAGATCCGTTAATCACCCTAGAAAGCGATAAAGCCTCCATGGAAGTGCCGTCGCCGGAAGCGGGCGTAGTGAAAGAGGTAAAGGTCAAATCCGGGGATAAAGTCTCCGAGGGCGATGTTATCGTGTTATTGGAAGCTGATGCAGCTGTAGC
>CAZGON010000121.1:0-294 GCA_964527085.1 uncultured Candidatus Competibacteraceae bacterium | reverse complement strand
GTTGAGCAGTCCACCGCTGCTGCGGCGGCTACGTCGGATCAATCGAAAACACCCACCCCGCCTACCGCAGCTGCTGCTTCCCAAGGGGCCTTACAAGAAGTGAAGGTGCCCGATATTGGAGATTTTCAGGGAGTCGATGTGATCGACGTGCTAGTAAAGCCCGGCGATAGTGTGGATGTGGAAACACCGCTTATTGTGTTGGAGAGTGATAAAGCCTCCATGGAAGTACCGTCGCCCGAGGCGGGTGTGATCAAAGAATTAAGGATAAAACCAGGGGATAAAGTCTCCCAAGGC
>CAZGON010000120.1:0-11591 GCA_964527085.1 uncultured Candidatus Competibacteraceae bacterium | reverse complement strand
TGGATCGTCGATGGCAGGGAAAAGCTAACAAAGAGCATTGCAGCTGTTGCTGGATGTCGGTGGTTTTGGAAGTCTCACGGTAGTTCCTCCCAATGTAGTACCCATTCACCATTAGCACGCATACTCGGTTTTTATTTAACTTTTTTTGTAAGTATTGTTTGATATGAAGACAGGCATTGTAAAGTGGTTTAATGATTCTAAGGGCTTTGGTTTTATTGCCCCTACAGATGGTGGAAATGATGTTTTTGTGCACTTTTCGGCGATTCAGGGGGGCGGTTTCCGATCCCTGGCGGAAGGCCAAAAAGTGAGCTTCCAGGTCGAGCGTGGCCCTAAAGGCATGCAGGCGACCAATGTGGAACCTGCGTAAGTTTTTAACCTAGCTCGATAGAAAGACCCCGCACCGACGGGGTCTTTTTTTTTATCTCTTGCCATCTTCTCAAGCTTCCTACTTTTTTATCTGACATTCGTAGACCATTAAGCATAAGCTATTGATTTGCAAAAATATAAAGTATTTCTAATATAGTTTTGAATGAATTTTAATATAATATAATCAAAAGGTTATAATTAGCCTCTGAATGTCGGTTTTATTACTTGAAATACCGGTTTGTACTACTATCTACGTTTAAGTAACCCATTTTTCTTTGATCGGGAAATTCAGCCCCCGTTTATGATTGACCGCTAGCTCAAAAATGAGGAGCTTATTTCAATATGGCAGACGACACACCCATCCATGTTCGTGGGGTCGATTATGAGCAGGTCGGCACCGATTACTTTGAAAAGAGACAACTAAAACAAGGCGCTGCTGGCTAGATTTTGTTAGCTGGCCTGGGTGTAGCTTATGTTATTTCCGGTGATTTTGCCGGTTGGAACTTCGGTCTCGAGCAAGGAGGCTGGGGCGGTTTACTCATTGTGGGCGCCTTATTGGGATTACAACTGGTAGTGATGCTGATTGGCGAACGACCGGGATTAAGCTCTCCCGATAGCCTAGGATTCTATCTCACTTATCAACCACGGGTTGGCTTGACCGATGCCCATCGCAATTGTATTTCCAACATTCGCCAGCAGGGATTAAGCTATCAAGCCGCTGCCAACAAACTGTTTTATCTTCTGAACGAAGCACAGCAGCGGCAACTTTCCGGGGTTAACCTAAAAGACGAAGAACAAGGCGTTGTTCGTGAAATCGCTTCCGCTAAGAATAATTTCTTGCTACATGAAAGCTAGCTCCCCTTTAAACATTTTGCATAATTTTTTGCCAATATCCCACATCTATCCAACGCCCTAACTTTTGCCCAACCTCTTTAAAATGAGCAACTTTTTCAAAACCAAACTTTTCGTGAAGCTTTATACTGGCTTCATTGGGTAGCGCAATACCTGCCACTAGGGTGTGACAGTGACCGGATAAGGATTGCAATAATTCTTTATAAAGCCTTTGACCATAACCGTTGCCACTTTTTCCGTACCTTAGGTAGACTGTCACCTCTACAGAATTTTTATAAGCACTCCTTTGCTGCCATTTTGTTCCATAGGCATAGCCGACCACTTCACTATTAACCTCACACACTAGCCAAGGGAATCTTGGCCTATAAGATGCAATTCTACTTGCCATGTCCTGATGGAACAGGGGTGCTTCTTCGAAGGTGATGACGGTATGTTCGATATAGTAGTTATAAATATCACAGATACTTTCTATATCTTTTCTTTCGCAAGAACGTATTTTCATCAAAAAAAAGCTCGACTTTATACATTTTGTAGGAGTCGAAAGAGCATACTTTAGTCTTGGCGTGTAATATCAATCGTATAAGAAATACGGCTCTACCTTATCGCGCCCAAACCACTAAAACGGTAAGGTCTGGTAGAACCCTAATTGGGAGGATTGATATAAGATGATAAGTATCACCTAAGCATCGCCTAAGCATCATGCTAATAGTCGCATCACTCAGTTGGGAATATGACAATATCCTTTTCCTGTCAACCGATTTGCTAAGTTTTAGGTTATTCGTATTGCTGGGTGGCGCAGCGTCTGCTTTGAGCTAACTGGTTTTAATCACAATCTTGCCAAACTGATCATTCTGCCCCATGTAGTTGTATGCCTCCACTACTTGCGTCAAATCGAAGGTTTGGCTGATGACAGGTTGCAATGCACCGCGTTGTAATCCGTCTAGAATATACGCCTTTGCCCCAGCAAAGCGTTGTGCGTGTTGAAACAGATGATAGACGACGTGAAAACCGCTCACCTGAAATCCTTTACCGATGGCTGGAAAAAGGGGAAAATCTGTTCTCGCCATAGAGAGAACACCGTATTCCACAATACGCGCTTCCGGTTTGGCAGCTTCCGCCAGTTCCGAGAGAAATGGACCAGCCACCGGATCGAGAGCGATATCAAAACCTTTACCGGCGGTTATTTCGTACACTCGATCAACTAAGTTTTCTTGCTGCGTGACAATCACATGATCAGCGCCTGCCGCCATTAAAGGTTCCTTCTTGGCATCCGTTCGGGTGGTGGCAATAACGGTTGCACCGTGATCTTTAGCGGTTTGAATCGCCGCAATGCCAACGCTAGAACTGGCCGCTGAAATAACCACCGCTTGGTCAACACCCTTTTTTAACCCGCCGCGATAAACCAGTCCTCCATAAGCAGTGGGATAAGCCATCCACACCGCAGCACCCGCTTCAAAACTAAGATTATCAGGTTTATTGACCAACGCATCTGCTGGCACAACGGCTGTTTCACCACAAACACCGTATTGCACAGCATCGAGATTAGGGGTGATACAGACAGCATCACCCACTTGCCAATCCGTTACGCTGGAGCCAACCGCTTCGATAATACCCGATCCTTCCAGACCGACTCGGGAAGGCAGTTTCGGCTGCACCATATATTGTCCTTGCATAAATAACCACTCAGCCCGATTTAAGCCCGTCGCATGTATCCGTACTCGAACTTCGCTAGCTTGTGGTTGTTGCGGAGATTCATCCACGAGGGTAAGCACCTCGGGTCCGCCCAGCTCTGAAAACTTAATAACTTTTGTCATATTGTCTTGGCCTGCTTGAGTGCTGATATTTATTGGACAACTCCATCAGAACTTACGCACTATTAAAAATAGCGCCCCCCTGCCCCGATGATGATCACCACAATTCCCAGAATTAAATTAATACTAATCAAAAAACGGATTTCATTCAGTTTAGTCCCGCCCTTTGGCCAATCTTGGGCGGCCACGGCTTGCTTAAGACGCCGAAACGGACCAAAGTAAATATGACCAAACAGCAGCATCATGATGATGCCAATCCCTTGCATCAAGTGAATGTGCAGGCCAATGTTTCCCATACCCGCATAGAAACCGAAAATAATCCCATAGCCACTGATCAGTAATAAGATCACGCTCATCCATACCCAAGGAAAAAACCGGGTAAATACCTGGGACCAAAGGTTTAAACGCAGTGGCGTTTCCAATGAGGCAGCCGCTGGGCGAAGGGCCATATACGCAAAAAACATCCCGCCAACCCATACAACGGCGGCTAATACATGCAGGGTAATTGCTAATGCCATATTATTATTTCCAGTGAGTTTGAATGATGTATGGTTGCTGTGACAACGAGAATGCTGCCAATGCTGAATGGTAGTTTAATTCTTTGCATCTTATGGCAGACTTATGAGAGTTACCGGACGGTGAATACTCCCTGTAGCACTGCCCTTACTAGCGGCTTTCCGGGCCTCCAAGAACACTTTCTCTCTTTGTTAACCAGATATAACAACGTAAAATCCGGGACGAAATTAGTTTACCCGGATTTTGTTACACGCTATCCGGGCTACTTGCCTGTCGCGCCTAATAGTCAAGTTTGAAAACCTCAATATGCCCTAATGGGCCATCAAGGCTACCGCCTCTATTGACCCCATCGGAAAAGGCTAATCGTGCTCACTTTTAAAAAAGGTCAGAGCTCAGGTTGCTAACAATTCAGAACAGAGTCGCCCCAACCAAGCCCCTCACCCCTCACCTCGTGCAAGAAAAAACTCAACCCAAAGACGACCCGTTGAAACGCTAGAGCTACAGAAAAATAGTTTTAATTGTTAAGTGCTTGAGAACATTTTTACTGCCAACATCCTTTAAAAAACGAGTGCTTGTATTCATAAATACTGATGTGGCTACACTTTACCAGACAGTATAGGACAAACGAAATTGAACGCATTAAGAGTTAGATAAGATGGACAAACAACCGGTAAAGAGCTTTGATGCAGAGTTCAAGCAAAAGGCGGTGAAGCTGGCTGTGGAATCGAACTCCCAGGCCCAGGTGGCGCGTAATCTGGGGATTAGCAAGACTACGCTCTATGGATGGATTCGCCAGTATGGCGGGGATTGAAAACCGACGAACGAGCTCCACGAAGAGCACTTATATGAGGAGATTAAACGGCTGCGTCAGGAGAACAAGCCCTTGGAAGGAGGAGGGCGATATATTGAAAAAGGCGGCGGCGTACTTTGCGGTGAACCAGCCGTGAAGTACGCCTGGATCGAACCTCATCAGCACCTGTTTCGGATCAGTGTCATGTGTAAGGTGCTTGAGGTTTCGCGCAGTGGCTATTACGAGTGGCTGGAGCGTGCGCCTAGTGGCCATAGCCGGGAGGATCAACAGCTCCGAGCACAGATTGAGAGCTACTTTGAGCAAGGCCGAGGGACTTACGGCACACGACCGATCCAACGGCTGTTGGCCGAGAACGGTTGGCAGGTCAGTCGCCGACGCATTGGCCGGTTGATGGCCGAGGGGCAGCTGCGCTGCAAGACGCACAAGCAGTTTCGTCCGCCCACAGACTCAACGCCAGAGGCTCGAGTGGCGGCGAATACCCTACAACGCCAGTTCGAGGTCACAGCGCCGGATCGAGTTTACGTCGGTGATGTTACTTACCTCTCAACGGCTCAGGGCTGGTTGTACCTAGCGGTGGTAATCGACCTATTCTCCCGTGCGGTGGTTGGCTGGTCGATGGCTTTCGCATATGCGCGCTGAGTTGGTCAACCAAGCGCTCATGATGGCCGTTGAACGCCGCCAACCACCACCGGGGCTGATTATGCATACCGATCGGGGAAGTCAATATGGCTCGGAAACCTGCCTGGCTATCCTCAACGCCTATGACATCCAACCGAGCATGAGTCGCAAGGCCAACTGTTGGGATAATGCTGTCGTTGAGAGCTTCTTCCACAGCCTTAAGACCGAATTGATGTACCTCAACAGTTTTGAAAACCGAGAACAGGCACAAGGGGCTATCTTTGAATTCATCGAAGTTTTTTATAACCGTCAGCGGCGTCATTCCACCCTCGGCTATCTGGCGCCATTGGTTTATGAACAGACCCACACATGTGTGTGAAAATTTGTCCGGGAAAGTGTTGACAGATCATAAATGCTATACAAAATTATACATGAGGATGGAAATCCCATGTGTGTGCTTGTTAGCGATTTATATGACAGGGGAGGGAAACGTCATGAGACTTAAGCTAGCTATTGTAGCTGCATCTTTAGTCGCTTTGGCTTCAATGTCTGCCTATGCTTTGGATGACGCATCAAAGACAAGAAGGTCGGAACCTAAAAAGATTACCAAGTGCCGCACCATCAACAAGGCGGGCTCCTATATAGTGAGCCGAAACCTGACCGCAAAAGGGAATTGCATCGTGATTGAAGCCGATGACGTTATTATCGATCTAGATGGGTTCGTGCTTTTCGGTGATGGTACGGGTGCTGGTGTTACAGATAACGAGGTTTATCACCGATCTATTACGGTGCGCGATGGTACAGTTACCGGATTTGAGAACGGTATTGATCTATTTGCTAGCTCAGCATCCATTGCAAGTGTTAGAGCTATCAAGAACCAAAATGACGGAATACGAACCGGCTCTTTTGGCAGGGGGGTCATTAGTAGTCTCACTTTTGACAACTACGAGGGTTTTGGGATACGAACCCGCCGCAGGAACTATATCTTTGACAACATCACTGGAGGTTTTGGTAGTGGTATATTGGTCACCGGATCTGGAAGCGGTGTTGTTAGCAACCACGTTTCGAGCCATACCGGTAGCGGGATAATTGGTCGCTTTATGTTGGTTAGAGTTAATGAGATCTTGGTTAGAGGTAATAATGTCTCATCCAACGAGGGTGATGGAATTTCCGTGGGTTCTGGTAGCGAGGTCAACGGTAATGTCGCCCGCGCTAACGGCGGTGTGGGAATAGAGGTCGATTGCCCCAGCCCTGTGTATGGCAACACGGCAACCTTCAGCGGCTTCTCAGACGAACCCTTGGGGCCTGGAAATTTCCGATTTAATGGTGATGCTGATGAGTGCTTTAATGTTTATAACGTTGGCGACATCAACGAGCTTGTGGTGCCGTAGTAGTTATCTAGGAGGGAAACGCAATGAAACTTTTAAAAATCGCCATTATAGCTACCTCGTTAATCGCGCTGTCCTCAATAGCCTCTACTTATGCTTCGGATGATGCGCTAAAGCACGGGACAGACGGACCGACAAAGATCACTAAGTGCAGCACTATTGATAAACCAGGTTCCTATGTGGTAGCGCGAGACCTTACCGCAGAGGAGGGCGATTGCATTGTCATCAAAGCCGATCACGTCACCCTTGATCTAGGTGGGTTTGTACTCTTTAGCCCTTACGATACTGGCGCTGGTGTTACGGGCGATGTTACCAATCCTCCTACCAATATTGTTGTGCGCAATGGTACGATTGAAGGGTTTAAGTATAGTATTGACTTTCTTGAGAGTAGCGCCATTGCTATTGTCGAGAACGTGAACTCTGTTAACTATGACAGACAAGGTATACGAGTCGGCTACGGTAGAGTCAGCGGTAGTAACGTAGTTAACTTCGCAGTGGATTGGGGAATAGTAGTTGAAACTGGCATCATCCGTAACAACGATACTCAAACTGGTATGAGAGTCAGATTTGATAGCATCGTCAGGGATAACGCTATTTTTGGAAATGCTGCTTCTGGGATAGCCGTCAACGAGGGCAACATTATTAGTGGCAATACTGCCTCATCTAACGATGGAGCAGGGATGTTTGTGGGTCCTTACAGTACGGTTAGCGATAACGTCGCCCGAGGTAACCCAGGTGGAGGAATAAAGGTTGATTGCCCCAGCGCTGTGTATGATAACACGGCACTGTCAAATGGTTTATTACTTGAAGCACGAGGGGCTAGCAATTTTAGTTTTACTGGTGATAACTGCGTTAATGTTTTTAACATTGGTGACAACAGCGAACTTCGGGCGCCGGAGTAGTTACACCTCGTCACTTTGAAAGCATAATATAGATAGCAGTGGCCCTCGCCGCCTTCGGCCACGCTGGTGAAGGGGGCAACATCTGTGGACAGGACAAGAGATTCATTCGGTGAATGGTGAATTTCCAATTTCAACCAAGAGAAAGGAAATTCACCGATAAATCTAAAAAATTATCTCACACCTTATGAACACACTTGCAAAATAGTGTCAAAAGAACCGAAACAGTGGAATGTTAATCCTTTAAAGGTCTACTAGAACGTTGTCTGGATTAAAGGCGCACTTTTGAATAAAGCGCAAGGCAACGTTTACGGTACAACTGCACATTACTTCTATGCGTTTTGTGACTACTTGCAGCACTCAGCAAAAAACCTTTTCCCCACGACAGTTCGAAGTGCTTATTCTGCGCTTAGGTATGGATTTTCGCTATTATTTTCAAGTCTACGATAAAGCCTTATTTCAGCTATTGGCGGAAGGTCATTTTCTTGGTTGATTGGGAGATACTGGCCACCCGATTGAGCAAGCCTGCGTGATATTCTTCTCATTCTCGCTGAGAACAGGGTACTCACCCATGCTCTTGCGGATAAATTTGCTCAGGCGGCTGGTTTGCGCAACCGAATAGTCCATGACTATGCAAATATCAATCACACTATGATTATCACCACGATTTTTAACAGCAAATTAATATTAATCAGTAAACGAATTTCGTAAAGAGGCTTTATTTCCATGAGATGGCAAGAGGTTATTGAACATCCGTCTTTACAAGATTTGCCCTTCAAAATTGAGCTTAACGAATACGGGACAATTTTGATGAGTCCAGCCTCGAATCGCCATGGTCGTCTGCAAGGCAGGCTTTACTCACTCCTTGGGCGCCAGAGGATGACAGGGGAATTATATTTGGAGTGCTCGATCAACACCAGAAAAGGAATTCGCGTCGCAGATGTAGCCTGGGGGTCAGCAGCATTTTTCAAGAAATATGGCGAACAGACGCCTCTACCGGTAGCCCCAGAAATATGCGTAGAAATTTTATCTCCATCGAATTCCAAGCCCGAAATAGAAGAAAAAATTGATCTTTATCTGGCTAAAGGCGCTAAAGAGATATGGCTTTGCGACAATGAGGGAAACGTTACTGTACATACGCCTGAGGGTACTCTCGACAGATCAGCTATCTACAAAGATTTTCCAACCAATATCTTGCAAGGTTAACTTACCGATCTGGAACATTCCGGCGTAACTCATCTAACCATATGGCGGCTTCTGAATCGCTCGGGGCCCGCCAGTCACCCCGCGGCGAAAGGGAACCACCGGAACCAACTTTTGGTCCATTGGGAACACAAGAACGTTTAAACTGGCTAATCTGAAAAAAACGGTAAAGAAAGACATCCAACCACCGCTTGATGGTGGCGAGATCATATTCATTATGCTGTGCAACGGGTAATGAATCCGGCCAGGAACCCTCTGTTTTATCGTGCCAAGCATGATAGCTAAGAAAAGCCACTTTGCTGGGACGAAAACCGTAGCGGGTAATGTAATAGACATTGAAGTCCTGAAGTTCATAGGGTCCTATGACCTCCTGGGTGCTTTGAGCGGGCTGCTCCTCTGCCTTATCACTGGTGCTGGCAGGAACCAGTTCCGGTGAAATTTCCGTATCCAAGATGGATTGCAAGGTGAGGTTCGCCTGTTTGTCGAATTGATTTGTCTCGATAACCCAGCGGATCAAATGTTGGATCAACGTCTTGGGGACTGACGCATTGACATTATAGTGGGACATGTGATCCCCAACCCCATAGGTCGCCCAGCCTAGCGCCAACTCACTGAGATCACCGGTACCAAGCACCAGCCCGTTGTGAAAATTAGCGAGCCGGAAAAGATGCGAGGTTCGCTCCCCTGCCTGAACATTTTCAAAGGTCACATCGTAAACAGGCTCTCCCCGGGCAAAGCCATGCCCGATATCTCGAAACATTTGTAGGCAGGAGGGCCTAATGTCGATTTCCTTGGCCGTCACGCCTAAGCTTTTCATTAGCCCATGGGCGTTGGTCAAAGTGGTGTCGCTGGTGGCGAAACCAGGCATGGTAAACGCCAAAATATTCTCCCGGGACAAACCTAGCCGATCCATGGTCTTGGCGGCGACCATTAAAGCCTGGGTGGAATCGAGTCCACCGGAGACGCCGATCACCAGCCGTTCGATACCCGTGCTGGCAAGACGCTTCATAAGCCCATGCACTTGGATATTGTAAGCCTCGAAACAACGTTCATCCCGCTTTGTAGGGCTGTTTGGCACATAAGGAAAGCGTTCTACGGCACGCAATAGCTTTATTTCTTCGCCGGGTAGCTGGAATTCGAACGGTATTCGCCGCAGTGCCTGCAGACGATCCCGGTGCTCGCTGACCGTATCGTTAAAACTGGTCACCCGGAGACGGTCTTGGGCAAGTCGTTCCAGGTCGATATCCGCCGTAATGACTTGCTCTTGGCTGGCAAAACGCTCCGCTTCCGCCAACAGTTCGTCGTTTTCATAGATCAACGCATGGCCATCCCAAGCCAGATCCGTTGTAGACTCGCCAGGTCCCGCCGCTGAGTAGAGATAGGCGGCCAGACAGCGACCTGACTGAGCCGCGCAAAGATCCCGGCGATATTCGCCTTTGCCGATGGTAATGTTACTGGCGGACAAATTGGCAAGCACAGTAGCTCCGCCTAGAGCTGCATAGCTGCTGGGGGGAACAGGCGTCCAGGCATCCTCACAGATCTCCACCGCCAAGGCAAAATGGTTGACATTGATGGCTTCGAAAATCAAATCAACACCGAATGGCGTCCGCTGATCGAGAAACATAACGTCTTTGCCTAAGGCAACAGATCCAGACGTGAACTGGCGCTTTTCATAAAACTCTCGATAACTCGGCAAGTAAGTCTTCGGTATAATACCGAGCACCTGCCCCCGATAAATCACCGCTGCACAGTTGAATAATTTTCCTTCAAATCGCAACGGCGCTCCTACGATTAACACAGGCGTTAAACGCCGACTCTCATCCCGTAAGCGACGAATAGCCGTTTCGCTAGCATCCAGCAGGGTATCCTGATGAAACAAATCATCGTTACTGTAGGCCGAAATACCTAACTCAGGGAACAATGCCACCGCCGCCTGTAACGTGGACGCTTGTTGAGCCAGATGCACCGTGCGCTGAAGGTTATAGGTTGGGTCCGCCACCCGTAACCAAGGCACGCAAACCGATGCCCGAATAAAGCCATGGGCATAGGGGGAATAAAAGGGAAGCTGCCTGGAAATCATTTTGATGCCTCGCTAACCTAGCTCCTGCTCCCTCAGGCGTTATCAGCATTAGGACTTACGCACAAGTCCTGACCATTATGAAGTTAAACCGCTTTTCTGCTCCAATACCTGCACATAGCCGTGAATCAACCGGGTCATTCGAAGTAGATTCGCACTGTTAGCAAGAGACTTGTCACCAGACACCACCTTACCTTCCCATTGCCAGCATCGCGCCACATAAGAAAGCCATAAGGGTAAAGCCATAGCTCTTGGATAGCCAGTCTGATCAAGATAAGCGCCCATACATTGGGCAGCGAGTTTTGGGGAGGCGTTAGAAGACGCCAACAGATAACAAAGATCTACCAACGGTGCCCCCTCTAAATCCGCACCCGCCCAATCCTTAATCCGAAAATCCTGACCGTCTTTACGGGTAATTTGGACATTGTGAATACCCAAATTACCGTGCTCCAACACAGAAAAGGCGCGAAAGCTAGATTTCTCTAGCATTACTAAAGCTTCATCCGCTGCGTTCTTGAGCGGGGTAGGAAGGAGATTTTGGTCTCGCAAATGTTCGAGTGGTAAACCATGCTTTTCCCAAAACTGGGACACCGGCAGCGGATGGGCTGTCTTATAAGCCACTTTCGCCAACCAGTGGGTGATTGCCCACAGCAGTTTACGATAACTGAGCAAACGTCGGCGCAGACCCATGGTAAGCCAATCGGACTGCAAACGATAAGCGGATACCACAAACCCACCAAGGTTTATCATTGCGCCAGGCATCATGAGCTTATCGGCTAAATCGCTGCCCAGGAGATTGATAATCACTTCGCAACGCTTCTCTTCCAGCGCCAGGGATTGATCCGGGAAGCGTGTACACTTTATTAATCCTTGTACCCATCCCTGCTTATCCACCACATGAATAACAATATGGGAGTTTACAGCGGTTCCTGAGCCTATCAAACACTGCCCTGAGGGGACTGTTTTCAAAAAATCGAAACCGGGTCGTGCGCCGAGAGCTGCAACAACTTGCTCCCAATAACTGGGATAAGCAGACTTTTCGCCATCCTG
>CAZGON010000119.1:0-11642 GCA_964527085.1 uncultured Candidatus Competibacteraceae bacterium | reverse complement strand
TCTGCGTTTTCACTATGCCCTATTATGTCTTAAGTGCCTCTTCAAATGCTATAAGTGGCTTATGGGTCCTTGCCATGGTCTGAACCAATGCCCACGCAGTAGGGCCACTTAGTTTCTTTAGACTTATACCCAGAAATGGGGTGAATATGAATGTGTTGAATAGATGGGTAGCACTTTTTTAAGCATGTCTATCCACCGTGTTTTTCTAAGAAAAGTTTTTCCTGTCAACCTATACCACTAGGTGGTCATCGATGCACATTAACCGGATGTTTCCTAACCATTACCTGAAAGCCGCCGATCTTCAAAACCGTCCTCAGGTGGTGGTGATTGACACCTGTAACTTAGAGGCTGTAGGTGATGATGAAACAAAACCTGTGCTGGGTTTTCGAAATACGTCTCTTAAATTGGTTTTGAACCGCACCAATGCCGAAGCCATCGCAGAGCTTTATGGGGAGGATAGCGACCACTGGATAGGGCAGGCGGTGGAGCTATACCCGGCTCGCGTGCCTTTCCGGGCAAAGATGGTGGATGCTATCCGCATTCGTCCTCCCACTCCTAAGCGACCCCGCAATCCGTAACCCACCACCCTGCCAGGCGAGGCGTTAGCAGGCCCGGAGGATGATGAGGTTTTTTAAAAAAGAATAGTGTGTTTAGACAGGTTCATAACGCTGCACAATAATGTCAGCTTCACGCTGGCGCATCATATAACTGTCAAACCATGCCTGCATCCGCAGAAGCGTATCCATCGACACGCCAAAGGCTTTTTCAATTCTAAGCGCCATCTCTGGCGAAAGTGCTGCTTTCTCGTTCACAAGATCCGAAAGCGTCGCCCGGCGAACGCCAAGGATGTCGGCAGCGCGAGAGACCGACAGGGTTAACTCTTCAAGGATTTCCACGCGGATAAAGGCGCCTGGATGAGGAGGTTTCATCCCTATTTTTGCAATGGCTTCGCTCATTAGTGATAGTCCTCCAAATCAAGGTTACAAAGTTCCCCTTTCTCAAAATCGAATGTTATCCGCCAGTTTCCAGACACCGAAAGACTCCATGTACCGGCACGATTGCCCGTAAGCTGATGAATATGCCAACCTGGCGGCCCTTGAACCCCGTCCATATCTACTGCACTGATCAAAACAGCAAGCATATTTCTCACCCGATTAACCATATTCGGCCGAATACCTTTCGGGTCATCATTTTCGATAAGACACCTTAAACCTTTGTGGCGGATAGTTCGAATTTGCATAAATCAAGCTGTACGGTAAAACCGTATACTTGTCAACAAGAAGCGAGTAAAATAAATTTTAAGCCGATAAGGACCTAGGGCAGCCGCGTTTTAAATATGGTAACTTTTTAGGTAACACTAAAATTTACTTTTATAAAAATTAATTTTTATCAATGCCTTATCAATACAATTCGATCTCTCCCACCAAACTAACCATCCGACGATATATGAAAGGGTTTGAGGAATGAAGTTGCTGCTCGATACCCATATCTTTTTATGGTACATCAGCGGCGATAGCTACCTTGATAAAGTCCTATTAGAACGCTTGCTAACATGAGTTTCGATTTCGCTACGCTTGATGCCCTACGCACCCACCACCCGGCCTGGCGGTTATTGCGTTCCGATCATGCGCCGTTGGTGGCAAGTTTTCTACACCGTGTGTTTGTGGCGCCTAATGTGCGTTTGATTACGGCGGCGGATTTGGCCGAAGCCCTAGAGGATGAGCTGTATGCTTTACGGCAGCAGCTTGGTGACAAGGCTTTCCCCAAGTCGGCGTTAGAGTATTTGAACGATTGGGCCAGTCCCGAGAAGGGTTGGTTGCGTAAGTTTTATCAGCAGGGTTCGGATGAGCCGCAGTTTGATTTGACTCCGGCCACCGAGAAGGCTATCGCCTGGCTAGGGCAACTCTCGGAACGCAGTTTCGTAGGTACTGAATCCCGTCTGCTCACTTTGTTTGAGTTGCTCAAGCAAATGAGTGAGGGCAGCGAGGCGGACCCTCAAAAGCGCATTACCGAACTACACAAACGGCGTGACGAGATCGATGCTGAGATTGCCCGGGTACAAGCCGGTGACGTATCCTTATTGGACGATATCGCACTGAAAGAACGCTTCTTGCAGTTTATGCAACTGGCTCGGGAGTTGCTCGCGGACTTCCGCGAGGTAGAACAAAATTTTCGCAAGCTAGACCGCCATGTGCGGGAACGTATCGCCCTCTGGGAAGGCGCTAAAGGGACATTACTAGAAGAGATTATGGGTGAGCGGGATGCCATTGGTGACTCCGACCAGGGTAGGAGCTTCCGCGCCTTTTGGGATTTTTTAATGTCCAGTCGCCGACAGGAAGAATTGACCGAGTTACTGGCGCAGGTGTTGGCTTTGCAACCCGTGGCGGACTTAAAACCGGATACCCGGCTACGGCGGGTGCACTACGATTGGTTGGAAGCTGGCGAGCAGACTCAGCGCACGGTGGCGCAGCTATCTCAGCAGTTACGGCGTTTCCTTGACGACCAGGCGTGGCTAGAGAACCGCCGCATCATGGATATCCTGCACAATATCGAAAGCAAAGCGTTGGCTTTACGGCAATCGCCACCGGCTGGCCATGTGATGAGTATTATAGAACCTGCCGCAGACATCAAACTGACCCTGGAACGACCCTTGTTCACCCCAGCTCTCAAACCTTTGATCGCCAACACGACCTTGCAGAGAGGCGACGAAGATATTGACCCAGCAGCGTTATACTCACAGGTGGTTGTGGACAAGGCGCAGCTGGCCCAACACATTCGTCAGGCGCTGCAGATGCGCTCACAGATTACGCTACGAGAGTTGATCGATAGGCAACCTTTACAACACGGCTTGGCTGAGTTGGTAATCTATCTGCAATTGGGTAGCGAGTCCTTTAAAGCCGTCGTGGATGAGAATACATTAGATCTGATTGTCTGGCAGGCTTTAGCCAGCGACGGCACCGACGTGCGCAAACAGGCACAATTACCGCGGGTGATTTTCGTGAGGTAGGCATGAATCAACAACCACAGGCGCCGGGCTCAGTAGACACTTCGGCAAATGCGGAATTTTCAACACTGGTTATCAGTTTGCTCAAGGGCGTCGTCTACCGGGAAGGGAATGAACGGTTATGGGGATCGCTGCTAAACTTACAGAGCCAGGTACGGGACTATGTCTTGGTGTTAGAGTTAGATGTGCTGCTGGATGAAGCCGAAGGCTATGCCTTCCTTAAGAGTCGGCCAGAACCCGCAGACGCTGATCCGGCGTCCAAGCCGCCACGCTTAGTAGTGCGTAGGCCGCTATCGTTCCCGGTCAGCCTTCTGCTGGCGCTGTTGCGTAAGAAATTGGCTGAGTTCGACGCCGGTGGCAGCGATACAAGATTGATACTCACCCGTGACGACATGGTGGAGTTGGTGCGAATATTTTTACCTGATAGCAGCAATGAGACGCGGCTCATCGACCAAATTGAGACCCATCTCAATAAAATTGTTGATCTGGGTTTTCTGCGACGCCTAAAGCCTACCAGCGGCTCAACCCGCAGCGGTCCACCGAGTTTTGAAGTGCGGCGTATTCTCAAGGCATTTGTTGATGCCCAGTGGCTTGCGGATTTTGATGCCCGGCTAGCGAACTACCAAGCTCAGTTAGTGGGCGCTGACTCTGAAACTAAAGATGCTGACGATGAATGAGCCGCAATTGATGCATTTGGACTTTTTGACCGACGACACCCTGGCGGGTTTTCGGCTAAAACGGTTGGAAGTGTTTAACTGGGGCACCTTCGACGGTCGGGTTTGGACGCTACAGCTCGACGGCAGGAACGGGTTGCTCACCGGCGACATCGGCTCGGGCAAGTCCACCTTGGTGGACGCGGTTACCACCTTGCTGGTGCCCGCTCACCGAGTCGCCTATAACAAGGCTGCTGGGGCTGACAACAAGGAGCGAACCCTACGCTCTTATGTGCTCGGCGACTATAAATCGGAGCGCAACGAAATCACTGGCGCTGTCAAGCCGGTTAGCTTACGGGATCAAAACAGCTATTCTGTCATCTTAGGTATATTCCACAACGCGGGATACGATCAAACAGTCACCCTGGCCCAGGTATTTTGGATAAAAGAGGCGCAAGGTCAACCTGCCCGCTTCTTCGTGGGCGCCGAGCGCCCTCTATCGATCGCCGAGGACTTTGCCAACTTTGGCGCCGATATGATACAGCTACGTAAGAAGTTGCGCGGCTCGGGCGCTGAGATCGACGATAGTTTCCGTAAGCACAGTGCCTGGTTCCGTCGCCGTTTGGGTATCGATAATGACCAGGCGTTGGAATTGTTCCATCAAACCGTCTCCATGAAATCGGTGGGTAATCTCACCGATTTTGTACGTAACCACATGCTCGAGCCGTTTGATGTGGCGCCCCGCATTCAAGCGCTTATCACCCACTTTGATGATTTGAACCGCGCCCATCAGGCTGTACTAAAAGCGCAGCGTCAAGTAGAGATGCTGACGCCCCTGGTGGCGGATTGCCAACGACACACCGAGTTGGTGACCGGCGTGGATGAGCTACGGCGTTGCCGTGAAGCCCTACGTGGCTACTTCGGCAGCTTAAAGCTCGGCTTACTGGATAAGCGTTTGACGAGTCTTAACGATGAATGGCAGCGCCTCGATGGTTTAGTGAAGGGCTTGGATATCCGGCGGGAGGAGCAACGTCTGCAAGTGGATGAGCTTAAGCAAGCCATCAACGACAACGGCGGCGACCGTTTAGAAAGGCTTAGCGCCGAAATCAAGAAAAAAGAAATACTGCGGAATGCACGGCAGAATAAAGCTCAACGTTACACCCAGTTGACCTCCATATTGGATGAGTCGGCAGCCCCGGACGAAACATCTTTCGTGGTCCAGCAAAACCGTTTCAAGACCCTGCGGGATGAGTTGCGGGGCTTAGATGCTGGCCTGCAGAATGCATTGACTGAATATGCTGTGACGTTGCGACAGGGTAAGCAGGAGCACGATAGCCTGCAAGTAGAGATCGATAGCTTGAAACGTCGACGCAGCAACATCAACGACCATCAAATCCAGATTCGCGCAACCTTGTGTGCTGCCCTGGGCGTGACCGAGGAGACCATGCCCTTCGCCGGTGAATTGCTACAAATACGCGACGAAGAGAAGGATTGGGAGGGCGCCGCCGAACGCCTGTTGCACAGTTTTGGCCTTTCGTTGTTGGTGCCGGATATTCATTACCGGGAGGTGGTTGCCTGGGTGGAGCAAAGCCATCTGCGTGGCCGATTGGTTTACTTTCACGTCCGTCCGCGTCGGCATGCGGATAGGTCAGATCTGCATCGCGATTCCCTGGCTAGAAAGTTAGCCATCAAGCCCGATTCACCGTTCTACGATTGGCTAGAACGGGAGATGGCGCACCGCTTTGATGTTGCCTGCTGCGCCACGCAAGAGCAATTTCGCCGCGAGCCACGAGCCATCACCCGGGTCGGTCAGATCAAAGATCCGACGGGACGCCATGAGAAAGACGATCGCTACCGTATCGATGATCGTAGTCGCTATGTGTTGGGCTGGTCCAACGTGGCTAAGATTACCGCCCTGGAAGGAAAGCGTCGTCAGCTGGAGATAAAATTAGGCGAAGTAGGCAATCAGATCAGCAAGATTCAGTCCGAGCGTAAGAGTTTAACGAGCCGACTCCATGCCTTAGTTCGCCTGGAGGAGTTTACCCATTTTGAGGAGTTGGACTGGGCTACGGTTGCCAGCGAAATCGCTGCACTGATGGACGAACGTCAGCGATTAGAATCGGCATCAGACGTACTAAAACAGTTGGGTGAGCGACTACAAGAAATGAATCGGCTCCTGAGCGAGCTTGAAAAGGAACTCGAAACCCGCAAGGATAAACGTTCTAAGGTGGAACAACGTCGTAGCGATGCTGAGGCTTTGCAGCAACAGACACAAACTCGCTTGGCTGAAGCGCCAATCGATGATGCTCTGTCGCAACGTCTTAAAGCGATATGCGCGGAGGCGTTGGGAGAGCATCAATTGACTGTGGAGTCCTGTGACAACCGGGAGCAGGATGTGCGTGCTGGGTTACAGACGCGGATCGATGGGGAGGATCAAAAGATCAACCGTTTACGGGATAAGATCATCCGATCGATGATGGATTTTAAGGAACAGTTTAAGCTAGAAACCGCCGAGTTTGACGCCAACATCGAGGCTGCCTTTGAGTATCAGAACCTGCTTGATCAACTAAACCGGGATGATCTGCCCCGTTTTTTAGCGCGCTTCAAAGAATTGCTGAACGTCAACACTATCAACGAGATTGCCAACTTTAATGGCCAACTGGCCCGGGAGCGTGAGACCATCAAGGAGCGTATTATGCGCATCAATGAGTCACTCACTCAAATCGATTACAATCTCGGACGCTACATTGTGCTGGAGTCACAGACGAGTCCAGACGCAGAGATTCGTGATTTCCAGGTTCAGCTCCGTGCTTGCATCAAGGACACTGTGACGGGTTCCGATGATGACCAGTATTCCGAGGCTAAGTTTCTTCAGGTTAAAGCTATCATTGACCGCTTCCGGGGTCGCGAGGGGTTGTCGGAGCAGGATCGACGTTGGACCGTCAAAGTTACCGATATGCGTAACTGGTTTTTGTTCGCCGCCAGTGAGCGTTGGCGCGAGGGCGACTCGGAATACGAGCACTATGCTGACTCTGGTGGCAAGTCGGGAGGGCAGAAGGAGAAGCTGGCCTACACGGTTTTGGCCGCCAGCTTAGCCTATCAGTTTGGGTTAAAGTGGGGTGAAGCGCGCTCGCGGTCCTTTCGTTTTGTGGTCATCGATGAGGCTTTTGGACGAGGCTCAGATGATTCGACCCAGTATGGTCTCAAGCTTTTCCAACAGCTCAACTTGCAGTTACTGATTGTTACGCCGCTGCAAAAGATTCACATCATTGAGCCCTTTGTAGCTAGCGTAGGTTTTGTTCATAACGAGGGTGGCCAGGCTTCCAAACTGCGTAACCTGTCCATCCAAGAGTACCGGGTGCAGAAGGCCCAAACCATAGCTTACGAGACGAGATGAGTTGGACCTCGCCACGCGACATCAAGGCACAGCTTTCTCGACTTTGGGGCCGAGGAAAGCTATTGCGTTCCCTGGTTACTGATGAAAAGATATTTCCTTTACGTCTGACGCTTAAAGGTCCCAGCTCGACTGATGTGACAGAGCGGTTCGAGGCAGTACGCGCCTGGACAGCCGAGCTGTCAGCTATGCCACACCTTCGCATTGAATGGCGTGAGATCAATCATCGCGTCCAAGGTATGCAACGGCTGCCTCAATCCATTTGGGTGGACACTCTCGATGATGCTTTGCAACTCCTTAAAAAGCAGCGCGATGCCCAGCGCTTTATGCAGCTGGTTGATGTCACGCGGAGCAGGTTGCCTCTGCTACTGCCCTGGCTTGCCCAACGACCCTTACAGGCAATCGATTTGGCAGATCAGTGGTTACGTCTCCTGGCCGTAGTGCATTGGCTGATGGACCATCCACGCCCAGGCATCTACCTGCGCCAGGTAGATATTCCCGGCGTACATAGCAAGTTTATCGAAGCGCATCAAAGGGTTTTATCCGAGTTATTTGATCTGGCGCTACCAGGGGAGACGATAGCGGTAGAACGGACTGGCGTGAGCCACTTTGCTGCACGCTATGGTTTTTTAGCCAAACCCGTGCGTATTCGCTTGCGGGTTCTTGATAAGGGAATCCCCCTGCTGCAAAGTGCAGTACAGCCTGACATTATGGTAGATGCGGACAGTTTTTCCAGATTGAAAATGCCATTACGATGTATTTTTATCACCGAGAACGAGACCAATTTTCTGGCCTTCCCGGCGGCGGCTGAGGCTATTGTGATTTTCGGTGCAGGTTATGGTTGGGATGCCTTAACGCGAGCTACCTGGCTAACCCGCTGCACTATCCACTATTGGGGCGACATTGACACCCACGGTTTCGCTATCCTCAATCAACTCCGGAGTTACTTTAAGCACGTATCGTCTTTTCTAATGGATCGTGAAACCTTGATGGCTCATGAGACTCACTGGGGCGAAGAAGTCAACCAAACCCTGCACGATTTGCCCCACCTCACCCCAAAGGAGCGGGCGCTATTTGATGATCTGCGGGACAATCGCATCCGCAAGAACCTGCGGTTGGAGCAAGAGCACATTGGTTTTCACTGGGTGATGGATAAGCTGCAGCGGGTTGTGAATAAAGTAAATTGAGTATGAATCAACTCACCCGCTATCGAATCAACACTACCCAATCTGACTTTTTCGGTAAGCGCAAATGCGACTTCTCATCTAACGATAGGGATAATTCCTGGGCTGAGTTTTTGACATCAATAACCGATAGCTGCTGTTCATCGGCGATATGTTGATTAAAAGTAATTTTATCCACATCTTCAATATAGCAAGCAGCAGATACATTATTTGTCTTCACACTTAAACAGACAGCGTTTTCAAAGTAGGGATTTATGACTTCACTGTTGCGGGAAAAATATTTGTCGGCGAAACGGCGGTAAATAAGCAGTTGATTTTTATTGGGATAAGGAGACGAAAAATCTTGATCACCTTCTTGATATCCCCAAATGTTGGCCACACCGCCGGCAAATAAAGAATGCCATAAACCACGACGAGTCATTTCAAAGTTATAGTTTTTTTGAGCATACTGATCTGATGATGGTCTGATACGAAATCTATCTTCGGAAAAAGCAGGACGACCCTGTGCGTTATCAATATGTCGACGGTAGTCTGAGTAAGTCGGACGATGCCATTCCCATGAAGCATAGTCCAGATTCTTATCCACCTGACGATATTCGTTTTTATATCCTCTCGCGCCTATGAGATGTCGATAACTTGTTTTTTTATGCATCAACTCGCGGAGTTTTGATACTTCATTATCAGCAACCCATTCAAATAAATCGAAACCATAACCTAAGGTCCAACCAGGAATAGGTGCCAATCTGGCGATTATTTCATCGTATAACTGGTCAACATCTACACCAAAAGTATCAGGGGTTTTTTGGCGAGTAGCATCAGCCCAAATCCAAAAGTGTGTGACACCACCAGCCCTATAGGTCTTCAAGACCACAGCTTCAAAATACTCAGGATTTTTTAAAAAATTTCGCAAATGGATGATATGAAAGCCGGTGAACCCATGACCGACAACGAATTCATCGATGCCAGCTTCTACTTCCGGTTTATCGTACATGATGTACTGGGGTATAAACGCTTTTCCTGTTGCTGTTCTTATCCATTTGGTGCCCTCGGCAGCAACAAACCCCTTCGCATATGCTGGTCTTGGAGCGTTTATATCGATACATTGTTGATTATTTTTATCAGGGTTTTCTTCTATTTTACCAAAACACCACTTTCCTTGTTTTGTCGGGGTAAAACGGAATCGTTGTTGATTATCTTTATTAAAACTAATGACATGATGCCTATCACCGGCGGAATAGGTAATATGAACACTTGTTCTAGCAGATTTTGGCCCCAATACAATTTCATAACACTCCCACACGGGGCGGTATTCATCATTAATGCTGAGACAAGATTCATTATAAGTGGAGTTTAATACTAGATTATGATCTGGTGACTCATACAGAACGTCATTTTGGCAATTCGTCAAAATAAAAAAACATATGCCAGCAACAATAAAGATTATTAAACGGCGAATACTGATCATGACAGGTCGCTTTCATTAAAAGGCTACAGTGTAGTGTTTTTTGATAAACCAGCTCTCCTAGAGTGTTAAGATATTCCATTTTCTACAGTAAGTAGCGACTAGTAAAAGAGATAATAGCTGGTAATAGCGGTATCAATAGACCGCCATTATCAGTAAGTTAGAAAATTACGCGTAGAAAAACTCCGGCAAAACAAGATAGTTGTTTCTAAGTGCGTCTATCTCTTGTTGTTTTTTCTCCTCGTTCCATCCTTTTTCAGCTGCCATAAGATCTGCACAGAACTGGATAGTTTCGTCACTCGGATAACCCACACTGCCTAAGTCAGTACGACGTAAGATAACATCAGCCAAGGTTTCTGCGAGTTCTTCTCTGATTGCATAGACGATTTGAGCGGCTATCACGCAACTGTCGGGTATTACATTACCTAGTTCTGGAGATTTGTCTATATAAGAAATAACTTCTTCGCATCTTGAACCATAAGTTTTAATAAGGTTCTTTATAATGTTTTCTGGTATTTTCGTGCGATGATTTTCAACGGTGCTTGCAACAAATTGTTCATAATATTCAATATCGCCACCCCACAATGCTGTTTCCATGGTTTTCGAGGAAATCGGCGGTGTTTGTAGTTTTTTTGCCACCATATCGATGGTTTGTTTAGCCACATCCCTTGCGGTTGTATACTTAACGCCAACAACGCTAGCAAACCCAGCAATATTTTCCTCCTTTTCATGATCGATTATTTTATGATGCTTTAAGGGTGCCGCTTCACCTTTATTTTCGGCAGGAATAATTCCCCACAGCACATGCTCTATATCTTCGTAACTAAGGTTAGCGGTAGGAAAACCTTCATTAATTCTATCTATATAAGTGTGTATTTCTTCTTCGGTAATTGTTACGTTCTCAGGTGTTTCATCACAGGGTAAATGGAGTGATGCAAACATGGTTTTTCCCCGCCAAGGTATTGCAAATTGTAAGCTTGATGCTTTATCTACCACAGAACTATTGTCTTTATACATAGGACGAATCGGAAAGGTAATCGCATAGTTATCTGAGAATGATTTTGTTATTAAACTAAACGCTTTAGAAGCGTAAATATGGTGGTCTTTAAAATCTAAATCCGATAGTTCAAAAATTTTGTTAGTCCATGGGCCAGCTGCATTTAATACATACCTAGCACGCACGTTGATGTGGTTTCCTGACAAAAGATCTTTAACTTCTGCGCCAATGATTCGATTTCCTTGGTTGTGCACTCGTACTAACTGAGTATAGTTAGCAAACTTTGCTCCCTTTTCCGCAGCCGATTTTAATACTGAAAAAGATAAACGTTCGGTATTTTGCATCTGCCCCTCATACCATACTGCCCCACCTGTCAATCCTTTTGGGTTTATGTAGGGTGCGATTTTTAAAACCTCTTCTTTTGATATAATGCTTGAATTCGGTACTCGACGGTAATTATCGTCAAACTGACGTCTTTCTGGGCTCAACCAATCATAAATTTTTAAATAAATGGTCATGGTTTCTTTCCCCTTGATACCATGACCATAAATAGGCATTAGAAAAGGTTGTGACTCAACCAAATGCGGCGCATGTTGATGCAATGCATTGCGTTCTTTGATGGACTCCCGCATACGTTTAAAATCTAAATGCTGAAGATAACGCATACCACAATGGGCAATCTTGGCGCTGTTAGCAGATGTTTGACCTCCAAAATCATTTTTTTCAATGAGAGCAACCTTTAAACCCCGAAATGCCGCGTCTCTTGCACACGCAAGTCCATGGATACCTCCGCCGATAATCAGTAAATCAAATTCCTGTTCCGATAATACGACATTATTTCTTTTGATCTTTGACATTTGAATTGATGTCTCCATATAGTAAAAAATTTAGTACAACTAGGGCGTGTCATCAATTAGTGGTTTGATCGTTTGGTGGATTCTCACGAGT
>CAZGON010000118.1:3845-11786 GCA_964527085.1 uncultured Candidatus Competibacteraceae bacterium | reverse complement strand
GGCAATGTCTTCCATGAGAGCAATATCTGGATAACCACCCAACTGCTCGAAGATATTACGGCGTACAAATAGCCCCTGATCGCCGGTGGCAATACCCGTTAGCCGAGAGCGCCAATTCATGAAGGTTTCTACGCAACGCAACAACGGGTGACATCCCGAGAGGCTGACATCAAAGCGCCCCCATATATGGTTTGCGTCGGTAAGCGCTAAACGGATCAAGCGATCGGCGTCAAGGGGCGGCGAGCAATCGCTGTGTAAAAACCACAGAATATCACCCTGGGCAACCTGCGCACCTGTATTCATCTGCACTGCCCTACCCTTACGGCTAGCTACTACTCGATCCACCAGCGGTGCAGCGATTTCTGGACTGCCGTCACTGCTACCACCGTCAACCACCAGAAGTTCGCAATCTTTATGACGCAGAAGCTGAAGGGGTTTAAGGGAGGCATTCAGGATCGCTGCCTCGTTGAAGATTGGCATTACGATAGACATGGTATCCATAAAATTTTCTTAAGATTTAGGAGTTACGCAATTGAAAGTTTAAGTTGTTGATTTTTATGAATTCGCGATTGCACGGTGTGCAAATACATTCTCAGTGAAATCAAACCCTTATTAACCCAACTGCGTAACTCCTAAGATTAAAAAATTTTTTCTAAAGTTTTTCCTCTATCAGCCGATAAAGTGAAAAAAGCGATATTTTCGTGATGTAAATGTAATTAAAAACTGCTTCTAAATATGCTACAAAAGTGACTGCAAGCCGTAAATCATTTTAACCACCTCTATCAACACACGAGTATAAGGCAATAGATTTGCCGACCATATCACAACCATTAAGTACGATAAAAAGTAATGCGTATAGGGAGATCATACTGCTATGAAACGCAACGAACCGATTACCGATCAGGAACGACTCATCCCTGACGGTTCACCGCTAGTCTCGAAGACCAACTTGAAAGGTGTCATCAGCTATGCTAATCCGCGTTTTGTTGAGATCTGCGGTTTTAGCACCAAAGAGCTGCTCGGTAAAAGCCATAACATAGTGCGCCACCCGGATGTGCCACCTGCTATTTTTGAAAACCTTTGGACAACCATCAAAGCCGGCAAACCGTGGACCGGCGTGGTCAAGAATCGCTGTAAAAACGGTGATTTTTACTGGGTTGAGGCGAATGTTAGTCCGGTATTTCAGAACGGCCAAATTGTAGAATTCCTATCCGTGCGCACGCTGCCAAGTCGCGAGCAGATCCGTGAGGCTGAAGCGTTGTACCGCAACGTGTGGGACCAGCCCGACTTGCTAAACCGCTCTCGGCGGCGCAACGTCAATATCAGCACGGCTGTGAACGGCTTTGTCGGAGTGATGCTGTTATTGAGCTTAGTCTTTGGAACAGCAGGTTTTTTCGCTATAGAGAACAACACACTGCGCTACTGGACCCTAGCCGTTGCAATGGCCTCAGCCAGTCTTACGATCGGTGTCCGTCAGTGGTTTTTCCAGCGTTTACTAAAACCGTTGCAGACATTGTTTAGCCATTGTCGCGCCATCGGCGAAGGTAACTATACAGGGCGAATCGATATTGGCCGTGACGATGAGCTGGGAGTACTATTACAGACCCTTAAATCAACGCAGATCGCACTGGCTTTTGACATGGATCAAGCTCGTCACACAGCCGATACTGCAACCCGTATTCGCCAAGCCCTTGATAACGTCAATACAAACGTAATGGTAGCGGATACAAATTATCAGATCATCTATATGAATAAAGCTGCGGAAACGCTTTTTAGCACTGCCGAAAGCGACCTGCGCAACGATTTACCCCAGTTTCGTGCCGCATCGTTAATCGGTACGAATATCGATGTATTCCACCGCAACCCGACCCATCAACGACGCCTGCTTGAAGGCTTACGAGAGAGCTTTAGCGCCGAACATGTGATTGGAGGACACACCCTTCGCATCATTGCCAACCCAGTCGTTGATAATACTGGTAAACGTCTCGGTACCGTGGCGGAATGGAATGATCGAACCCAGGAAGTCGCTATTGAACAGGGCGTTCAAAGATTGGTCGATGCAGCGCTTGTCGGCGATCTTACTCAACAAATCGATACTACAGGTCAAAGCCCTTTTTTCATTAATTTGGGTGCGGGCCTAAATGCCTTGGTTGCCATGCAACAAAAGGTCGTCAGCGATGTTCAACGGGTGTTAGCAGCACTTGCCAAGGGTAATCTGACCGAGACCATAGACACGGATTACCAAGGCGTTTTTGGCCAACTTAAAGCTAATGCTAACGCCACTATCGATCAACTCACTCATCTCATCGGCGAGGTCAAAACTAACGCTAGCTCCCTAACAACGGCAACAAGGGACCTTGAAAAAGTCAATCGTATGGTCGGCGGGACGGCCAATGACGCCGCCACTGAGGCCAGCGTTGTCTCGGTCACCGCCGAGCAGGTCAGCATGAATGTAGACGGCTTAGCCGCGGCCGCTGAGGAAATGAGCGCATCGGTCAGGGAAATCGCCGGTAACGCCGCCGAAGCGGCGCGAGTGGCTATGGATGCCGTCCAGCTTGCTGAACAAACCGATACGACAGTACGTCAACTATCAACCAGTAGCAGCGACATCGGCAACGTCATCAAGGTCATTACTTCAATCGCCGAGCAGACAAATTTACTCGCCCTCAATGCCACCATCGAAGCTGCCCGGGCCGGTGAAGCCGGTAAAGGATTCGCTGTAGTGGCCAACGAGGTGAAAGAACTGGCCAAAGCAACCGCCACAGCCACCAAAGAAATAGAGAACAAAGTTGTCAATATCCAAGGGGACACGGCGGCGGCGACTCAGGCTATCGGCGAAATCAATTAGATCATTAACCAGATCAGTGGTTTTCAAACCACCATCGCCTCGGCGGTTGAAGAGCAGACCGCAACCACCAATGAGATTAGCCGTAATGTCATTGAGGCGGCCAGAGGTAGCAGCGAGATTGCGGGTAGTATTACGCAGGTGGCTGATGGGGCTCAAAAGACACTTGGTGGCGTCAACGACGCGACTGCAGCGACTAAAGCCCTTGCCCAGACGGCCAACGCATTGCAGCAATTGGCTGATCGCTTTGAGTTGACCGCCAGGGCGCCGCAACAGCGTAAACCAACGCTCACCACGGTCAGCAGCGGTAGCCGATAAAATTTCTCAACAGAAGGTAGCAGAAGGCAGCGCACCATTGTATTATTATGAGCCTGTTTTGCTGTGGGGCCGTAGCTCAGCTGGGAGAGCGTCGCGTTCGCAATGCGAAGGTCAGGGGTTCGATCCCCCTCGGCTCCACCAATCTCCACTAATTTGAACTTTCCAGTTTTTTAGTTGATTTATCTGTAGCTCTGCCAACACACTTCGCACTACAAGAATCCACTTATCACGCCCCGATAGCTCAGGTGGATAGAGCGATCGCCTCCTAAGCGGTAGGTCGCAGGTTCGAGTCCTGCTCGGGGCACCATCCCTCTCCCCTCTCCTCTAAAACACCCCTTAAGCGGTAGGTCGCAGGTTCGAGTCCTGCTCGGGGCACCATCCCTCTCCCCTCTCCTCTAAAACACCCCTTAACCAATGAGTCAAATCTACGTTAGTAACCTGCAACCAATTCAGCCACATTGAGCACTGCCTCCGGCAACGCAAGTGGCGCTAGTTGTCCCTCGGTATGGCGCGTCATCTGCTGGTATTTTCCTGCTTGAGGACTTCTATAAACTTCTAAACACTGATTGGGTATATCCAATAACCACGCCTCCGCAATAGCATTGCGTGCATACAACGGTATCTTGACATCGCGGTCGTAACGAACCGTGGTATCGGACACTTCAATCACCAGAAATACATCTTCCGGTTGCGGATGGGCTTTTTCGTAAAAATCATTACGCCATTTGAGTAGCGCAATATCCGGTTGCGGTTCCGAGTGATTACCGAGAATGATAGGATTCTGAGCTGCTGTCATTACCCTATCGCCCAAATGCCTAGAAAAAATATGAATCAGGCGATTTACTTTTCCCCCGTGGGGGCTGCCTATGGGCGCCATCTCGATGATCTCCCCCTCAATCAACTCAACCCGTGCATCCTCGGTCAGCAAACCCACCTCTCCCATTTTGTGATAGTCCGCTACTGTCCAACGATGCCGAGTCCACGGTTTGTCTATGTCAACCTGCTTGTGCATAGTGCCACCTTGTTTTAATTTAGTAACCTGCAACCAATTCAGCCACATTGAGCACTGCCTCCGGCAACGCAAGTGGCGCTAGTTGTCCCTCGGTATGGCGCGTCATCTGCTGGTATTTTCCTGTTTGAGGACTTCTATACACTTCTAAGCTGTGATTCGGTATATCCAACAGCCACGCCTCAACAATCCCATGACACGCATACAGCGGTATCTTAATATCACGGTCATAGCGAACCGTTGTATCAGACACTTCAATTACTAGAAATATATCTTTTGGTCGAGGGTGGGCCTTTTCATAATAGTCATCACGCCATTTAAGCAGCGCGATATCGGGTTGCGGTTCCGAGTGATTGCCAAGAATAACGGGATCTTGGGCGGCAACAATGGCTTTTCCTGCCAATAAGCTAACCAACAAATTAATAAGCCGTTTTACTTTTCCCCCGTGGGGACTGCCTATGGGCGCCATCTCGACGATTTCCCCCTCGATTAATTCAACCCGCGCATCCTCGGCCAGCAAACCCACCTCGCCCATTTTGTGGTAGTCCGCTACTGTCCAGCGGTGGCGGGCACGGGGTTTGTCTATATCAATCTGCTTATGCATGGCGTTACCTCGTTTTAACTTCAGCGCTGTGTTTCCACGTTTAGCGCTTTTGCTGTAACGTTGTCTAATTTACCCTAGAGCTGTCAAGGCGTTAATAAGTTTTTTCAAGAGGAGAAAATAATGGGATTTGTCAGGTGCGTTAGCCGCGCTATTGTGGGTTGCGTTCTAGGGATACTGCTTGGGGGATCACCAACCTGGGCTGAAGGACCGCCTTACCTGCGGTTGCCGTTACAAGCGCCTGTTCCCACTCTGGACCCGGGGCTGGCTCAAGATGCGGTTTCCATAGAGGTCATCGAGCAGCTATTTTTGGGTTTAACCGACTATGATCCTAAGACCTATGAGGTAGTGCCGGAATTGGCGCAAAGTTGGAGCACTAGCGAAGACGGCACCGTCTACACTTTCATCCTGCGCGAGGATGTCACCTGGAGCGATGGTAAACCGGTAACGGCCCAGGACATTGAATACGCTTTAAAACGCAATATCGCTCCGGAAACAGGCTCACCCTATGCCTATATGTTGTATATCATCGACAATGCCAAAGCCATCAACAAAGGCGAACTCGATCCCAGCAAGCTGGGTGTGAAAGCGCTGGATGCCAAAACTATTCAATTCCAGTTGACAACTCCGGCCAATTTTTTTCCGGCCCTTGCCAGTCTCTGGGTCTATCGTCCTTTGCGTCAGGATGTTATCGAGGAGCATGGTCCCCGCTGGACGGACGCCGACAACATGATCAGCAACGGTTCTTATCGGCTCACCCAATGGCGCAAGGGGGACCGTTTGATGTTGCAAAAAAACCCCACCTATAGCCTGGGACCGGTAGCTATCCCGGCGATTCATTATTATATTATTCCGGAAAGCTCCACGGCGCTGGCCATGTATGAAAACGATGAACTGGATGTGCTATCCAACGATTATGTGTCTATCCCCACCCCAGATCTAGCGCGCATTCAAGCAGATCCCGTGCTGAGTCAAGAATTCAGCATCCAACCTTCCCTGTGTACCTATTTCATCGCCTTTAACAATCGTAAGCCGCCCATGGATAATCCGTTGGTGCGTAAAGCCATCACCGCCGCCATTGATCGCAAGGCCATCGCTGAACGGGTGCTGAGAAACGGCTGGCAACCGGCACAGACCTTTGTTGCGCCCAAGGTCTTTGGCAGCGTTGCGGATGATGCCAACATCGGCATCGGGTTTGATCCTGAACAGGCTAAACGCTGGCTAGCGCAAGCAGGTTATCCCGATGGCAAGGGCTTTCCCACGGTCACCTATATGTATAACACCGCCGAACATCACGCCGTCATCGCCCAGGCCATCCAAGCGAGCCTACGGCGTCATTTAGGCATTGATATTGAGTTGGCCAATCAGGAATGGAAAGTATTTATGCAAACCCGAAACTCCCCCGATGCGCCTCACATGATGCGCCATGCATGGTGCGCTGATTATATGGACGCCCATAACTGGCTCTACGAACTGTTCCACCCCACTCATTCAAGAAATGAAATCAAATGGGATAATCGTGAATTCGCTAAGGTGGTGGAAAAAGCCATGCAGAGCCAAGATTCCGAAGCACGTAAACAGCTTTATAAACGCGCCGAAACCATCTTGAATTCCGAGGAAACCGCTATTGCGACCCTGTTCTACTATGCCGATCCTCATCTTGTGAAAAGCCGTGTAAAAAACTGGGCTAAGATGCCCTTAGGTGGGAATCACCTGCGCGATTGGGAACTATCTCCTCAAAAAGGTAGCCAGACACTAGAGTAAAAATTAACCCAGGAAACTCTTCGCGATGTTTGGCATTGCTGAGGGTAGTTAATTTCTTTACCCTAACACCTATAAAGATTGTTGAATCAAATTGATGGCGCCTTTAACCGCTTCGTAGCCAAAAATCAGGATAAAGAGCGACAATGTCAATCCCATCAAACAAACCCCTACTCCAGCGACACTAATTACCCCATCATCATCTAATAGGCCAAAACCCGTGATAAAAATACCAATGGCGGGTAATGTATTAGTGCCTGGAATCGGAATCATCATGGAAATCGCCATCAATGCGATGGCGCAACCAATCACCACTCGTCCCACAAAGCTAGTACAAACCGTTGTCAGTCGTGGACGAGAAATTAACTCGATCCTTTGCAACCACGACAATCCAGCCCGAATAAAACCCCGAACTTTTTCTATGGGAATTTGATGGTTTAACCACTTTTTTGGAAACCAGGGACGTTGTCGTCCAATAATTAGTTGAACGGCTAAAATCAGCAACAAAATCCCAAATGGAATCGAGTACCCGGGGGCGGGCACAGGCAACGCTGAAGGCAAAGCCAATAGCACGAATAAAAACCCAAAAACTCGTTCGCCCGCTAAATCCAAAACACTCGCGAGAGATACTTGGGCTGAACACTCTTCGGAAAAGAAATGGCGTTGAAGTTCAACAGAAAGTTTAGCTGCCACTGTGTATATCCCTTCATGTCTTTAAAAATAAAAAGTAACTACTCACCCTCCCGTCATTCTCGCCATGGAGTGGCGAGAATCCAGAGCCATGGAAGGCAAGCGCCGGTAGACAACCGCCTGCCACCCTCCCTGGCACCTGGATTCCGGCAATCCCTGCCGGAATGACGGGTGAGCAGTTACAATAAAAAAAGCTTCATAGGTTTGGCCAAGTAATCTAAGCAGGCTCTGATGATGCTCCTTGAGGTTAACAACAAGCGCTTGATCGTCAGCCAGGATAAGGCGATAAGTACCGACGAAGTACTGGCACACCTAACATGCTGGTGGGATTGTACACAGGTCTATACACTTAGCTCTAAAAAACCATAGCTTTTAATCTGCCATGCTAAACTTTATAACCCGCCGTTTGCTGAGCGCTTTTTTAACATTGTTGGTACTGGTCACGCTGCTATTTTTTGTGCTGCGCACTCTGCCAGGCGGTCCTTTCGACGTGGAACGCAATCTAGCGCCGGTGGTGAAGGCCAATTTAGAAGCCAAATACAGCCTCGATAAACCCCTCTGGGTCCAGTACTTGGGCTACCTTGGCAATGTTCTCCAGGGTGACTTAGGTCCGTCTTATACCAACCCCGGCCGTAGCGTACAAGAGATCATTGCGGCTAAACTCCAACCATCCGCCGAGCTTGGGCTTTGGTCGTTGTTGCTGGCCATTATTGTGGG
>CAZGON010000118.1:1619-3750 GCA_964527085.1 uncultured Candidatus Competibacteraceae bacterium | reverse complement strand
CCCAACATGGCCCTCGGACCCTTGCTGATTGTCCTGTTCGGGTTGACCTTGCAATGGCTGCCGGTGGCCCGCTGGGAGACTTGGGATGCACGGATTTTACCGGTGCTTACCTTGGGGCTATCCTCCAGCGCGGTGATTGCCCGACTCACTCGGGCTAGTATGCTGCAAATTATCCGTGAGCCCTTTGTGCTAACGGCTCGCGCCAAAGGATTATCAGAAATTAAAGTGATCTTTAAACACGCTCTGCGTAATGCGCTGATCCCTGCACTCAGCATTATTGGCCCCATCTTCGCGGTGTTGATCACCGGCACCCTGGTGGTGGAGCAAATCTTTGCCATCCCTGGTCTCGGCAGCGAGTTTGTAAAAAGCATCAACAATCGAGATTATCCTTTGATTATGGGCATCACGCTTTTATTTGGCTTTGTGTTGATTGTTGCCAATACTCTAGTGGATATGGGTTATGCACTGATCGATCCACGGATTCGGTTGGGCTAGAACCCTATGGACCTAGAAAATCGCCTATCTAGCAATCCTCACGGCCCGCTTGACCCAGGGGAAAGCCTCCCTCGGCAAACTCTACGGCAGTTCTTAAAAAACAAGCTAGCGGTAGCTAGCGCTATTTTTTTACTGTTTATGCTGATGAGCGCTTTGTTCGCCCCGTTTATTGCGCCAACACATTATGCCGAAGAGGATATCTTCGCCACCTATCTACCCCCCGGTGACGAGTTTATTCTGGGATCTGATTTTCTCGGCCGCGATGTGCTGAGCCGCGTACTCTACGGGGCACGAGTGTCGTTGGCGGTGGCCTTTATCGCCGCGCTGATGAGCTTCATGATAGGTCTTAGCTACGGGATGATAGCCGGTTATCTTGGCGGCAAAGTGGATGAATGGATGATGCGTTTTGTGGATCTTGTCTATGCATTGCCAAGTCTAGTGCTAATTATTTTGATCATGGTGTATTTCCGTTCTGGTGATCCTAATGAGTTGACCGGTTTGCGTGCAGCTCTCTATCATACCGACGCTGCCTTAGGCGGACTGCTGACCATTTTTCTCGGTATTGCGCTGACCTCTTGGATTACCATGGCGCGTATTGCCCGCGGGGAAGTGTTAGCCCTAAAACAGCGGGAATTTATCGAGAATGCCGTGGCGCAGGGTATTCGGCGACGGCGCATTATCTGCAAGCATTTGTTACCCAACATACTCGGTCCCTGCTTGGTGGCCGAATCCTTGGCGATTCCCGATTATATTCTTATTGAAGCGTTTTTAAGCTTCATCGGCATTGGGGTAAACCCGCCCATGCCCAGTTGGGGGGCTATGATTGCCGAGGCTACCGAGGCCCTGCGCAGTTATCCGCATTTGCTGTTTGCGCCGGTGACCGCCATGGTGTTGACCGTATTAGCCTTTAACTTTGTCGGCGACGGTCTGCGCGACGCCCTCGACCCCAAGCTGGCGACGTCATAGCGTAATGGTTTCAAGCATCCGGTATTTATGCCGGAAAACGCTGTGAATACATCCCTGTACGCTTGACGGCGGTTTCCAGACCGCCGACATTTCCTTTATAAATACCGGATACTCGAAACCTGTTTCCAAACCATCTTATATTCGTGAATTAAACTTAATTAACTAGACTATGACCGTGCAAACAACTTCACCGTCCACTCGTGCGCTGCTGGATATCCAGGGTTTGCGGGTTGCGTTTGCGTTGCAGCAGGGCAGCGCACCTGTCATCCGTCACTTGAATTTGCAAGTTTACCCCGGCGAAACTCTAGGTTTAGTGGGTGAAAGCGGTTGCGGCAAAAGCTTGACAGGACTTGCGGTGCTGGGACTTATCCCTAAGCCGGGACGCATTGAAGGTGGCAAGGTTTTATTCCAGGGCAAAGACTTGGTTACCTTGAGTAATCGGCAGATGCGCCGGGTGCGCGGCAAGCATATCGCCATGATCTTTCAAGATCCCACGACGGCGCTTAATCCTGTCTATACCATTGGTAATCAGCTTGTTGAGACGCTGACTTTGCATCATCCAATGACCCGGCGTGAAGCCCATGAGAAAGCACTATTCTGGCTTAACGAAGTGGGTTTGCCGGAGTCGCGTCAACAACTCAAACGCTATCCCCATGAACTGAGCGGCGGT
>CAZGON010000118.1:0-1589 GCA_964527085.1 uncultured Candidatus Competibacteraceae bacterium | reverse complement strand
CAATGCCAGCGAGTGATGATCGCCATGGCGTTGAGCGGCGAACCCGAACTGCTTGTCGCCGATGAACCCACCACGGCCTTGGATGTGACGATTCAAGCCCAGATTCTCGACCTGCTAATGGGACTGCAAGAGAAATATCGGATTAGTATTCTACTGATCACCCATGATCTGGGGGTTGTCGCGGAAACGGCTCAGCGGGTCGCCGTGATGTACGCCGGTGATATTGTCGAAACCAGTGCTGTGAAGACTTTATTCGACGCCAGCAAACACCCCTATACCCGCGGTCTGCTGGCGGCTAGACTGCCCCTACAAGGCGCACTGACGCCTGGGGAACGGTTAGTTCAAATTCCGGGTCAGGTACCCAGCTTCACTCATTTGCCGCCAGGATGTCCTTTCCAAAACCGCTGCCCGCAAGTGACAGAGGTCTGCCAGCAGGGGTATCCACCTATGACTTGGGCCAATAATCACGGTTGGCGCTGTTACAACGTGGACCGAGCAGAAACATGAATCCATTGCTGGAAGTACGTAACATCAAGACTTACTTTCCCATCCGGGCCGGTTTTTGGCAGCGGGTAGTTGACCATGTGCGGGCGGTGGATGACGTTAGCTTTGCTCTCTATCCTGAAGAAACCTTGGGTCTGGTGGGAGAAAGCGGCTGTGGCAAATCGACGCTGGCGCGTACCTTAATGCAGCTCACTCCCTCGATGGCGGGTGACGTGCGTTTCATCGGACAGAACTTAAGTCGGCTTTCAAAACAGCAACTCATCAAAACTCGTTTAAAGATGCAAATGGTGTTTCAAAATCCTTTGGCGTCTCTTAACCCCCGTATGACGGTGGAGGAAATCATCACCGACGCCCTCGTTAACCATCGTTTGCTGAGCAACGTCCAGGCTCGGCAAAAAGCCGCTCAATTGCTGGACGCCTGTGGTCTTGCAAGAACGTCCTTAGGGCGTTTTCCTCACGCTTTCTCCGGAGGACAATGTCAGCGAATCGCCATCGCCCGAGCATTGGCTCTTGATCCCAAGCTGCTGATCTGCGATGAACCGGTGGCGGCTTTGGATGTTTCAGTACAAGCGCAAATCTTAAATCTGCTCAAAGATTTGCAACAGCAACAGGGTATCGCCTATCTCTTTATCAGTCACGATATGGGAGTGATCCGTTTTATGGCCCAGCGGGTCGCCGTGATGTATCTGGGCCGTATCGTCGAATTAACAGACAATAACACCCTGTTTGATCAACCCAAACATCCCTATACCAAGGCATTACTGGCCGCCATTCCAGCCGCCCACCCAGACTTAAAAAAGGGTCGTCTTAGGCTTAAAGGTGATGCGCCTGATCTTAAGGCTGTGCAGGCGGGTTGCGCCTTTGCCAACCGTTGCATCAACGCCGTAGCGTCGTGCCGCCAAAAGTCCCCGCCATTACAGGAAATTAAAGCTGGACATTGGGTGGCGTGTAGTCGGGCGCAGAAAGGCGAGATATAAGGGCTATCTGCGGTCATTCTGTGAAAAGGAGATTGCTCGCTCTTTTGGCATACATCCGTCTTTCCGCACCTGTCATGAAAGATTCAAGAATAAAGTTGTTGATAAGGG
>CAZGON010000117.1:0-11787 GCA_964527085.1 uncultured Candidatus Competibacteraceae bacterium | reverse complement strand
TGTTTATCGCGGCCACGGTTTTCGAGGGTTTTGCAGAGGTCAGCGAGCTGCACAGCGCCGAGGTTAGCGCTGCTGGATTTGAGGCTGTGGGCAGCTTGACGTATGGCTTGTGCATCCTGGGCTTGGACGGCCTCGCGCAGGCGCTGCAAGAGAGTGGGGGCATTGTCTAGGTAGAGGGTAATGACCTTAGCCAGCGGGCTTGGGGCGCCGGGGCGCTGCAGAGCCCGAATCCGCTCCAGAGGCGTGGGATCTAGCGGCCCGCTGGTGGTGGTAGGCTCGGCTACGGGAGCGGAGGCAGTCTCACCGGCAACCGGGGCCAACCAGTGGCTGAGCAGCGCGGCGAGTTGTTGTTGTTCGAAGGGTTTACTCAAATAATCATCCATACCCGCGGCCAGACACGCCTCGCGCACCCCCTTGATGACATTGGCGGTGAGGGCAATGATGGGGATACGCGGGCGCTGTTCGGCCTGCTCGCGTTGACGCCACTGGGTAGTGGCGGTGAGGCCATCGAGAATGGGCATCTGACAATCCATCAGCACCAGATCAAAGGGGGTTTGCGCCAGGGCGGTGAGGGCGGCTTGGCCGTCATCCACCACGGCCACCTCACAACCCAGACTTTCCAGCATGGCCAAAGCCACCTCCTGGTTGACCGGATTATCCTCGGCCACCAGCACCCGGCCGCTAAAGCCCATGAGTGAGGGTGTTGTAAAGGCAGGGCGCGTTAGCTGACTCACCGAGGTAGCCAGTAGCCGGCACAGAGTCTGATACAGTTCGCTCTGGCGCACCGGTTTATGGAGATAGCTTTGGATGCCCGCTTGAGTGGCTTGGGTGGCTTCGTTATCTAAGCCCCCGGAGGTGAGCATGAGGAGCTTGAGCGGCGGGATGGCGGGGTCGGCTTGGAGGGTTTTGGCCAGCGTGATGCCGTCCATGTGGGGCATATGCATATCGAGAATGGCCACCTCAAAGGGCGCGCCTTGCGCGGCGGCGTGGCGGGCCTGGCTGAGCGCCTCAAGACCGCCCTCGGCTAACGCCTCCACCATCCCCCAGGCGCGTACCTGGTGGTAGAGGATCTCGCGGTTGGTGGCGTTGTCATCCACCACCAATACCCGTACCCCTTGCAGGTCATCGCGGCGTTTAAAGACCGGTTGGGTCAGGGTGCCTTGGCGAGCGAGTTCTAGCACAAACCAAAAGGTGGAGCCTTCTCCGGAGGTACTCTCCACGCCGATCTTCCCCCCCATTAACTCCACTAAGCGCTGACAGATGGCCAACCCCAATCCGGTGCCCCCATACTGGCGCGTGGTGGAAGTGTCGGCTTGGGAGAACGCGCCAAAGATCTTGGCTTGCGCGGCAGGGGCAATACCGATGCCGGTATCGACGATCTGGAAACATACCCCTACGCTGTCTTCATCTTTGCGCAAGATCTGCAACCGCACCACCACTTCGCCCCGTTCGGTAAATTTGATGGCGTTGCTCAGCAGGTTCACCAGTATCTGCCGTAACCGCCCAGGATCGCCCCGCAGCTTGCTGGGCAGGCGCACCGGCATATCCACAATCAGCTCTAGTCCCTTGCGGTGGGCCCGCTCGGCCAGCAGTGCAGCGGCGTCTTCCACCAGATCCCGAAGATCCAGCGCCACGGTCTCAAGCTCAAGCCGGCCTGCTTCAATCTTGGAGAAATCCAGAATGTCGTTGATGATGTCGAGTAACCCACTCCCCGAACGGTGGATGGTTTCGGCAAAGCGCTTTTGAGCCTCGTTGAGGGGGGTGTTGAGCAACAGCTCCGCCATCCCTAACACCCCGTTCATGGGGGTGCGGATTTCGTGGCTCATGGTGGCTAGAAATTCACTCTTAGCCCGACTGGCTCCTTCCGCCACATCTTTGGCTTCGCTAAACTGTTCCACCAGCTCGTGGAGTTTTTGATTAGCCCCTGAAAGTTCTTGGGTGCGGGCGCTAACCTCGTTTTCTAGGCGGGCATTATAGTGGGCAAGTTCTGCATCCCGTTGTTGAATCTGGCCTAACATGCCATTGAAACCGTCCACCAACGCGCCTAGTTCATCGTTTCCATAACGATTTACTCGAATAGAGTAGTTGCGGGTGTTTGCAATCTTTCCCATGGCCGCGCGTAACGCCATGATAGGCGCCGAAATAATCTTTTGAAGTTGCAGCGACAAGAAGGCAGCCACCAATAAAGTGGTCGCCATTACAGCGGCTAAAATGGTAAAAAATCGTACTAGATTGGCATATAACTCCCGCCAGTCAGCGATAAGTTCGACACTGCCGATGGGTTCTCCGTCTAATTCGATGGGTTTACGCACTACCAACATATCTTTCAGACGTTGCGACCAGTTGCTGTCATCTGCCACTGTATACTCAGCAAAAACATCGCCCTTTTGTCCATAAATGGTCACATGTACGATATTTTCCTTTGCCCTAAGCGCCAACAGTGTTTCCCGCGCGGATTGCGGATCATTAAACACCAAAGCGGCGCCACTATTGGTGCCGATGACATCGGCCAATGTGTCTAATTGGGTGCGGATCAGACGCTTAAGAGTAATGGTCTCATTGGCAGCCAAACCGGCTGCCACCATAAACATGGCTATGGTGCTGATCAGCAGCATAACGGCGATAAGTTTATATTTAATAGAAAAATCGCGAAAACCACGCATCGATATCTGTTTCCTTAGTTATCTATGATCCTGGCTAACTTCAACAACTGAGAACTGATTTCGAGATTTGCTTGCTGCACTGTCAAGACATTAATTTCGAATCGAATACGTTGCCCAATTTTAATCAGGCCAATCATTCCGCCGGCATCGGCAAAGCCACGGATGTCGCTAACAGTCAAAACGGGTGTATATGACACGGTAGCGAGTAATTTATCCAGATTTTCCTTCTCTGATTGACTGATAAAAAGGATGTTGCAGTCTTTATCGGCTAGCGCCTGATGGTAAGGCAGCTCCCGCACTGTTAATCGACGGTCTCGTATGGTTTTGCCAAGGATAGCGTCGAGCGCTTGGCCAAAAGGATTATCACCAATGATACAAAGGTTTATTGGAGACTCTTTGTTAGTAAATGTCTCTGCTGGCCATTGGACAAACTTAGCAAAGTTATACAGATAAGCGGCTTTCACAGCATATTCTTCGGCTGGTTGATCAGCATGACTAAACGGAGTCAGTAATATAAGTCCCAACACAATAGGGGCTAGCATGGACTTTAAAAAGCCTTCCGCAAAATGTCGCGCTGTTCTCTGGTAAACCAAAAAAATTTTTTTCTCTAAAAAAACCACTTTACATGTCCATAGCTACCGTGCTCCACAGTATGAGATCGAGCTGGCTTGATGATATAGTTTCTGTCGCATGACTGATAAGCTATGCCACAGTGTCTATCGATCACGTTTCTGACCCCTGTGGGCGCCAACATTTGACTTTCCTAGGTGTTTGCGAACAACTTTTCTTCTTGTTGTAGCAGCGTAACCAGCGCATCGGCGGGAAGCGGTTTGCTAAGCAAGTATCCTTGAATAGTGTCACAGCCATTAACACGCAGAAGTTCTAGTTGCGGCTGGGTTTCGACACCTTCGGCGACAACGCTTAGGTTTAAGCTATGGGCCATGGCGATAATGGCGTTGGTAATCGCGGCATCATCAGGATCGCTGGTAATGTCCTTGACAAAAGAACGGTCGATTTTCAATGTGTCCAACGGAAACCGTTTTAAGTAGCTTAACGAGGAGTAACCGGTGCCAAAGTCATCCACTGACAGACCAACGCCCATCTCTTTAAACTGATGCAGGGTGGCGATGGTGTCCTGGGCCTGGTGCATGATCATGCTTTCAGTCAGTTCCAGCTTTAAGTGCCGAGGGTCTAAATTGGCCGACCTCAGCGCCCGTTCAATGGTATCGGTAAGCTTGCTCTGGCGAAATTGCACGCTGCTTAAGTTCACCGCCATCTCAAGGGGTGGCAGCCCCGCGTTGAGCCAGGTCTTAACTTGGGCGCAGGCGGTGTAAAGGGCCCATTCGCCAATGGCGACAATAAGCCCAGTTTCTTCAGCCAAGGGAATAAAATCTGCCGGTGATACTAACCCCATTTTTGGATTTTGCCAGCGAATTAAGGCTTCCACACCGGTAATTCGATTGCTCCGCAGATCTAATTGCGGCTGGTAATACAGCAGAAATTCTTCCTGCTCCAGCGCTTTGCGCAGGCGGCTTTCCAAGCTAAGCCTTTCTAGGGCTCGCACGTTCATAGACTCAGAGTAAAATTGGTGAATATTGCGACCGCTTTCCTTCGCATGGTACATAGCCATATCAGCATTTTTTAAAAGCTGATCCACGTCTTGTCCATCATGAGGGAAAACAGCGATACCCATGCTGGGTGTTACTACCACATCGTTACCGGCCATGTGCAAGGGTTGGGAAACGATTTCTTGAAGGCGTTGCGCCACAGCAGCGGCGTCTCGGATATGCTGAACTTCGGTGAGTAGCATGGTAAATTCGTCGCCGCCCAGGCGAGCCACATTGGTGTCTACTTCAGCAAGGTTGCGGGCTACATAATCGGCGCAGCGAATGCCGTTCACCAGACGTTCGGCAACGGCTTTTAAGAGGAAATCCCCCATGGCATGGCCCAGGGTATCGTTGATGCGCTTAAAATTATCCAGATCCAGCACAATGACGGCAAGCAAGCGATTGTGGCGCTTAGCAATTTCTAATGCCTTCTGAAGGTCGCGGATAAACGCTTGTCGATTGGGTAGCCCCGTCAAGGTGTCGTAGTAAGCCAGATAACGGATCTGTTCTTCCGCCTGGCGGCGTTCGGTAATATCTTGTAGAGTACCCGCTACAGTTTGTACCCGCCCGGCAGCATCGCAGGTCACTTCTGCTTGTTCGTGAACGATGCGGGTTTTTTCAAATGACTCGGTTACCCGATATTCCAAGGTATAAGCCCGTCCCTCTTGGACGGCGCGTTGACGAACACGGATAATTTCTGCTCGATCGTCGGGGTGAATGCGTGCTAGCAAATCTTCATAGGTTTGCACCCCTTGCGGTGGTAGTCCAAAAACATGACACACTTGCTCGGAACATTGCCAATGATTCTCGGCTGGGTCCCATTCCCAATGGCCTAGCTGAGCGATACGCTGGGCATTGGCGAGCCGCGCCTCGCTGGCTTTGACTGCCTGCAGTGCATTGCTGGCCCGCAGCATATAACGGACCCGATGGCTCAAGATGGTCCAATTGATGGGTTTGACAGCAAAATCGGTAGCGCCGGCTTCATAAGCGCGGTTGATAGACTCTATATCATCCAGCCCAGTCATCATTAAAATAGGGATATGGGAACCAACCGGTTGAGCGCGCAAAGCGGCACAGGTGGTAAACCCGTCCATGGTGGGCATCATCACATCCAACAGCACGATATCCGGCGGGTTAGCCATAAAAACCGTCAGGGCTGGCGCCCCATCGTCGGCTTCTTCAACGCGAAAGCCAGCTTGCTCCAAAACCTCACGGGCCAAAAACCGCACGGTCATATCGTCGTCCACCACTAAAACCAGTGGCGTTACGTTTCCTTTAGTCCTTTCATTCATGGAGCCGTCTCCTGGAGTTCTCCTGCTTATCAGCTGCTCTTTTATAGCGATAGCCTGCTTTTTCTGAGCGCTTGACTAGTGTTCGAATTTTTCGCATCACTGCATTCCTTTGTCCTGTTAACTATCGAGTATTCCGTATAAACAATCTATGCTAAAACGACCTTTTCCAATTCTGCCTGAAGCGCATGTTGTACTCTGGTAAATTCAGCGACAACCTGATTCAGTAGTTCATGGACGTCCTCTAATTGCTGCTGGCGACCGCGTTCCTCTAGAGCTTGGCAAAGGGCAGCAAGCCGATGAGCCCCTAAATTGGCGCTGCTAGATTTTAAACTATGGGCTGTATCACGCAGACGCTGAGCGTCGTTTTGGTGAATGGCGTCGCTTAGGGTATGGATCTGGCTAGGCGCATTCTCCAGGTACAGGTAAACTACTTTTTTTAATATACTAGGCGCCTCAGGCCGTTGTAGAGCGCGAATTTTATCTAAGGTATCGGCAGCTAACGCTGCCTGTGCCTGAGGCCGGTCAAGATTTAAGATAGCAGGGCTGGTTGATTGATGAGTTTGAGTCGGCAGCCAGCGGGCTAGGGTCGATAAAAGCTGTTGCTGTTCAAAAGGCTTACTGAGGTAATCGTTCATACCGGCTGCCAGGCAGGTTTCTCGATAACCTTCCAAGGCGTTGGCTGTCAAGGCAACTATAGGGGTAGGTTTGCAATGATGGGTTTTTTCCCAAGCGCGAATAACGGCTGTTGCTTCGTAGCCATCCATTTCTGGCATCTGTATATCCATAAAAACCAAATCATAGCTGTCCCTGAGCACCCTATCTACTCCCTCACGGCCATTAGTGGCAACATGCACTCGACATCCCATGGTTTTTAGCATCTCCTCCGCCACCATCTGATTCACGACATTATCTTCAATAACCAGCACGCGAGCGTCGAAAAACGATCTATGCTCTGCAGGGGAAGCATAATTTGTCTGTTCAGACACCTTTGTGGCGTCGCCCAATAAGGTCATTAGACAATCATAGAGTTGCGACTGACGGACTGGTTTACTGATAACTTGGCTAATGCCAGCAGCTTTGCTTGTTTCCGCCGAGAGGGAAAGATCCGTTGAAGTTAATACGATGAGTTTAAGGTCGGCGAGGGTGGCGTCGGTCCTGATGGTTTGGGCCAAATCCAGTCCGTTGATGTTAGGCATTAACATATCGAGGATTGCCACGGCGAAAGGAGGCTGTGCGTGTCGCGCCTGGAGCAGGGTTAAAGCTTGGGTAGCAGAGGCTACGCTGGTAGCGTCCATGCCCCAATTTTTGACTTGCTGATGAAGTAATTCTCGATTTGTAGCGTTATCATCAACGATTAGTACCCGAGTGCCTGGTAAGCGGTTAAGACGATTGCTTATCGCTATAGGCGCCTTGGCGGCTTGGGTCTTAAATCGAGCGGTGAACCAGAACGTTGAACCTGTGCCAAGCTCACTGTTTACGCCAATTTCACCCCCCATAAGGTGGGCGAGTTGACGAGAAATCGCAAGGCCCAGACCGGTGCCGCCAAAACGCCGGGTTGTTGAAAGATCAGCTTGAGAAAAAGCCTCGAAGATGTCGGCCTTGGCCTTGGCGGTGATGCCGACCCCGGTGTCCGTTACGGCAAAGTGTAGCAGAGCGGTTTCTGCTAACACCTCCACCACGGATACTCGCAGCATAACTTCACCATACTCGGTGAACTTAATCGCATTACCCATGAGATTGATGAGTATTTGCCGCAACCGTCCCGGATCACCCCAGGCTTCCAGGGGTACATCTTCGTCCACTTGACACAGCAACTCCAAACCCTTGCCATGAGCTTGTTCCGCCAGCAACTCGGCGGTTTCTTCGACAATTTCCTGGATCTTAAAAATAACGCTTTCAAGCTCTAATTTGCCAGCTTCAACCTTGGAAAAATCCAAAATATCGTTAATGATAGCCAACAGCGAGCGCCCCGAACGCTGAATAGTTTGTGCAAAATTGTATTGTTTAGCGGTAAGCTCTGTGTTGAGTAAAAGATCGGTCATCCCCAACACGCCATTCATGGGAGTGCGTATTTCATGACTCATGGCGGCTAAAAATTGGGATTTGGCGCGATTAGCCCCTTCTGCTAACTCTTTGGCTTGTTGCAGCTTGGCGACTGCCTGAGCTAAGGCCAGGTCGCGTTCCTGAGTCTGTTCCAGCATCATATTAAAACCATTAATCAGTGTGCCTAATTCGTCATGGCTAGTGATGGTTGCCCGCAGTGAGTAATCTTTACGTTCAGACACAGCTCGTATGGTGTCAGCCAAGTTGGTAATAGGTTCGGAGATAAAGCGTTGCAGTCGGGTTGCCAACAGATAGGCAAGTACTAGACAAACCATAAAAACACCGCTGGCAACACCGATTTGGCGTAGACTGTCGTATTTCAGTTGGCTGACATCCATTTGGATATCGAGGATGCCTATAGGACGTTTATTAAGCAGTATAGGGTGCGTTAAATCCAAGTAATCATCTTTAAATATGCCGTCATTTTCGTTACTTTCCGCGACATTTTTCTTTATTTTCCACGCCTGCATTTGAGTAGGGGCAAGACGAGCCAATAACGCCTGATGCTCAGGCTGTGTGCTGACATACTCAGCCAGTATTTCGCCGCTGGTCGTGCGTAGTTGTGCGGCCATAACCTGGCTTGCGGACTGTAGCGCCGAGAGGTTTTGCTGAGCCGTGATGGGATCCCGAAAAACCAAAGCTGCGGTGCTATTTTCCCCTAAAACAGTAGCCAAGGTCGCCGTGGATTCCACCAGGGCTTGACGTTGCGCAACAAACTGGTTAAACACAAAAGTCAACGCGGCCGACAACAGTACAAGGCTACTGGTAATAATGGCTACAGCGATAATTTTATGCTTTATCGGCAAGTTGCGAAGCGCAGAAACCATTGGGAAATCCTTGGGTGATCAATCGTCATAACGCTATGTCTTAAATAAGCTTCGCTAGGCGCAGTAATTTAGCGCTAATGCGCAACTGAGCAGCCTTCACAGCGTCTATATTGATGACTGGGCGCACTCGGTTACTACTATCACGCACCAAGCTAATCATACCTCCTTGGGCTGCAAAACTGTCCCCATCGCTCACTGTTAAGACACCCTTTGCTTGAATTTGCCGGGCGGCTGCATAATGTCCGTTTTCCTCTGCGTTTAGAAATAGAATGTGACAGTTTTCCATCTCAGCAAGGGTATTGACCCGCTGTAAGGTTAAGGGGCGACTGCCGACCTTCTCGCCATCGATAAGGTTGGTCAAAGTATCCACCACTTTGCTGTTACCCAATACACAATAGCGCAGGGGACTAGTAGGGCTTTCAAAGGCGCTGGACGGCCAAAATACAAAATTGGCGAAGTTATAAAGAAATAGGGCCTTAATCTCGTGGTCTTGGGAAGTTTGCGCAGCACACGGTATCGTTATGCAAATCGCGCACCAGTAAAAACTTAGTAACAGGATCTGCCTTAGTCTCCAGGAAGATTTGATGCTATTAACGTAACCTAGCAATCGCCTTTTAGACTTATCCGTCAAATTTTTGGTCGCTGTGGTCTTCACAAAAGTCATTTACGCTTTTTATAGACTCTCGTTCAATAATACAAGTTAGTGAATTTCTGGGTTATCGTTAGCGAGATTAGGTAGACCACTAGTATCCTTAAAAACTAAGTTATAACGATTCAAAATAGAATGGCATGACGCCCAAATGGAGTCAGCGGGTGACGAATTACGACATCCCAGGTGTCAGGAATTTATGTAATGATTGGCGTTAAGATAGATCGGGCTGCCACTGTTTTTGAAGTTCTATATGATGCAGCTCTAGCCATTGTAACGCGATAATTGCGGTTGCAGATTGAATAGCACCGTCACTGAGTAGTGATTTCGTTTTATTGCGAGACAATATATGCACTCGAATATCTTCATGCTCCTCTGCAACACCGTGTAGGCCATCAACCTGAGCGGTATCAATGCGCCCGCAATACAAAGCGATGGTCTCAGAGGTTCCGCCAGGGCTGATCAAGTACTCGCAAATGGGTAAGATATCCAACAGTTCACAGCCGGCTTCTTCGCGGGTTTCACGCCGCGCCACAGCCAGTTTATTCTCGCCAGGATCGATGATGCCGGCGACGATTTCCAGCAACCATGGATGGTCTTGAGTCTGCAAGGCGCCGATCCGGAATTGTTCTATCAGCACTACCTGATCGCGGACCGGATCATAGGGCAACACAGCTACCGCATGGCCCCGCTCTAAGCATTCTCGAATAATGGGTGGTCCCCAGTCGCCACAGAACAGCCGGTGCTGCAAACGGTATCTTTCCATTTGGAAAAAGCCACGATAAACGATGGATTTCTCCAATACTTCAAACTTATAGTCCACGGTTTTTTGTCTCCCTATTTTAACGCCCAAAGTCAATTCGAGTGTTGATGCACTATCTTAGTAAACCACCCTTGGGTAATAAGCACGATTTTAGTGCACAAGTTCTCGGTCAAATGCGGTAAAAAATAACAAGTTTTTGTTTTTAAAGGATAAATTTTGTTGGCATGTAATATGCAAAATATCTCATGCGGGGAGAAGGTGGTATGGCAAGCACCGCACTCTTTCCGCATCATTCCTTTCTCGCTCAATCCTCCGCTTAGAGGCGCTTCCCCGGCGCCTCTTTTTTATTGTTCAATGCTATTTCTTTAAACGCGCCGTTATAATAGCGTTTTGTGAACAAATTCAGCTTCTAATACCCTATTAATGAACACGTACATGAGCAACTACATGCGAGTGAGTATCCTGCTTTCCCTAGCAGTAATGGTTTGCGGTTGGACGTTGGTAACCCGCTCCGCTGCTCTAGAAACCGAAATCAGTGTGGGTAGCGTTCGTTTTCAGGTGGAACTTGCCCGCTCTCAAGAAGAACGTCAACGCGGTCTTATGTATCGTTCTCATTTACCCAAAGGTCACGGGATGCTTTTTATCCAACCCGAAGCAACGCCAGCGGCGTTTTGGATGAAAAATACTTATCTTAATCTCGATATATTGTATTTTGATAGAAAAGGCCGCTTAAAGGAAATTTTTGCGAACGTACCACCCTGTGTAACACCCCGTTGCCCTCTGTATGTTAGCCAAGGTCCGATAAAATATATTTTGGAGATAAACGGCAGTAGTGCAGAACGCTTAGGAATTTCGCCGGGTGACCGTTTGCGCTTAGAGTAGCTAACAGATACTTTTTGAAAGTATAAAGGGTTTCGAAACTAGATTCCCGCCTGCGCGGGAATGACGTCTATATCGTCGCGGAAATCCAGCCACGTAAGGCTTCATGCTACGGTTACTCTAACGCCGCAATGGATTGCTTTTTTCGCCAGACTTTTCTTCCTGTTTGGCTTGCTCCCATAACCCATCAAGTTCTTTTAAAGATACCTTTTCGGGAGAGCGCCCACTTTCCTTTAACCAGGTTTCTATCCGTTGAAAGCGCCGCTCAAATTTCCGATTGGCTGCCCGTAGCGTAGCCTCGGGATCGGCAGCTAAGTGCCGCGCTAGATTAACACAGGCAAAGAGTAAATCTCCAAGTTCTTCTTCAGTACGTATGGGATCATTACTGGTTGTCAATTCGGTTTTAATTTCCAGCACTTCTTCCGCTACTTTATCCAATACTTGACTTGGGTTCTCCCAATCAAAACCTACTTGGGCAGCTTTGCGTTGTAGTTTTAGGGCTCGCGTTGTCGCAGGCAGCGCCAACGGGACGCCATCCAGCACGCTGACCGGAGGAGTCTCCCGCTCACTTGATTTGATACGCTCCCAATCTGCTGTCTGTTCGGTTTGGTTTTTGTAGACAGTGTTACCAAAAACATGAGGATGTCGGCGAATCATTTTTTCTGTCAGGGAGGCAACCACATTAGCAAAGTTAAAGTGACCCTCTTCGCTGGCCAATTGGGCATAAAACACCACTTGAAACAACACGTCACCCAGTTCTTTCTGTAACCCTTGCCAATCTTGTTGAGCAATGGTGTCGGCGACTTCATAAGCCTCTTCGATGGTATGGGGTACAATACTGGCGAAATTCTGTGCCGAGTCCCAGGGACATCCGGTCTGCGGATCGCGCAGTTGCTGCATGATGTTTAATAATTCATCGATCTCTTGCATAGCTAACCCGTTTGTATAAAGGACTTACCCAGCTCGTTCCAGAGGACGCCGTGAACACCTCCTTGTGGGCTTGA
>CAZGON010000116.1:1367-11865 GCA_964527085.1 uncultured Candidatus Competibacteraceae bacterium | reverse complement strand
CCTTTCCTTCGCCTGAAGGCGAGGGATTTTATATCCCCGAAGGGGACATTAAAAAATTTATATCTTGCATAACATTATTTACTAATTTTTAAATCATTTTTAATGCAGGCTTTCTCCAAAAAAAATTGGGATAGCCAGAAAAAGCTAGTTTAGCCTTGGGGATGAGTGTTTGGGGATAACTATATGTCTTATTACGTCATTTGCAAAACGGCGGCACCCTCGATGCGACCTTCTCGCAAACTACTGAGAGCTTGGTTTGCTTGCTGCAAAGAAAATAAATTATTCTTGGTCTTAACAGGCACTTGGGGAGCGATTTCAAGAAACTCATCGCCATCGCGGCGAGTTAAGTTGGCAACCGAACGGATAACCCGCTCCTCCCAAAGTAAGCGGTATGGAAAACGCGGTATATCGCTCATATGAATGCCGCCACTGACCACTACACCGCCTTTACACGTAGCGCGCAGCGCTTCCACCATCAGAGGGCCCACAGGTGCGAAAATCATCGCCGCATCCAATGGCTCGGGTGGAGATTCTCCAGCGTCACCTGCCCACACGGCACCAAGCCGGCGTGCAAAGTCTTGTCCCTGGACATCGCCCGATTTAGTAAAAGCATAAACCTTTTTTCCTTGATGAACGGCTACTTGAGCAATGATATGAGCCGCTGCACCAAATCCATAGATTCCTAAATGCTCCACATATTCGCCCGCCAAACGGTAGGTCCGGTAACCGATTAACCCGGCACAAAGCAGGGGTGCCACATCGGCGTCACCATAGGATGGCGGCAAATTAAAGCAATATTTTTCATAGGCCACCGTATATTCCGCATAGCCGCCATCTAGAGTGTAACCGGTAAAAAGAGGCTGATCACAAAGGTTTTCCTGGTCCCTTTGACAGTATCGACAGACACCACAGGTATACCCCAACCAAGGCACACCCACCCGGTCTCCGACAGAAAATTTTTTAACGGCGTCTCCCACCTCAACCACACTGCCCACAATTTCATGTCCCAAAATTAGGGGTAATTTTGGGTCGATCAACTCCCCGTCTAGAATATGAAGATCTGTCCTACACACTCCACAGGCATGAACTTTGATTAACACTTGTTCCGAGTTGGGCTGTGGAACGGGTATTTCTTGATAGGACAACGGTTGTTTAGACGCTTGCAGCACCATCGCATGCATTGTTTTTGGTAACGTCATCTTAGGCTCCCCCTAGTAAAGTAGTGCTGTTAATAACAGTGTAACTCAACCAGGTGGAAAGGGTGCTTGGGTGTAATTTTTAAAAATCAAGCTTTAATTCTGCTGAAAACTTAGCGCCAAAAAACTTGTAGCTGCGCCTGTTTTTGCAAAGATTACAAAATAATCCATCTCCTTTTTGCAAAGATTACAATATAGGCAGTCGGACTTTGCGAAACCTTATCGGCAAGTTCTTGTCTTCCTTAATGAATAAAAACCGCTTTCAAGATCTGCTATCTCGCCAGGGTAAATAAGCTGTGTTGGCCTTCCAACATACGCATGTAGGGAAGATAGACGTAACTTACAGGTCGGCAAAAGATAGGCACAGTTATTGCGACTATTTAGACATTTTGCAGTTGTACCGACAAGTTTTTATCGGTCAATGCCCTTAGTCAGTTGCCGCTTCTAAAACGCCGCCGCGTTATCTTCTGTACTGGGAGGTAATACTTTGTTTGCAGGATTGACACTTGAGAAATTTTCTTGATGAGCAAGTCTATATCACCTACGTCAGAAACCGATCAGGCGGCGCGTTCTCCAGAAACGGTCCAGCCCGTACCAAAGACTAGACAAACGACTGCCAAACAAGACTACAGGGTGAAACGCCAGGATCAGGACCTGCCATCAAGATGGCGGAATTATGTCATCGCCATCATTGTCCTGTTAGCATTGGCGCTGGTCGGCTATATCCTATGGCAATGGGTTTGGAGCGGTGACAGCAATGTTCAGTCGCAGCAGCGCCCCCCTGTTACCGTCGCCGCCACTGACGCGACTACAGAAATTTGGCAGACCCAGTTACCGGCGGTAGGCACCCTCGATGCGGTACAGGGTGTTGAGGTTACCACCGAGGCGACCGGGATAGTGGAGGAAATTAATTTTGAATCCGGTGAGCGGGTTGAACAAGGCGAGCTGTTGGTAAAACTTCTTTCAGAAACTGATCTAGCTCGCCTAGAACGTCTGCGCGAACAGCTTGAGCAAGCCCAGGCTGACCTTACTCGAAACCGACGTTTACGGCAAAGCGGCGTTATTGCCGAGGCAACATTTGAAGAATCCGAGACAGCCGTCGAGACCCTTGAGGCGGAAGCGCAAGAGCAACAGCAAATCATCGATAAAAAAAGTATTACAGCTCCCTTTACCGGTGACCTGGGTATTCGCCGGATTGATCTCGGCGAATTTGTAGCGGCTGGTCAACCGGTGGTTTTGCTGCAAGCTATCGAGCCAATCTACGTCAATTTTTATCTACCTGAACAGTATTACCAAACTATCGCTACCGGCATAGCGGCGAAACAAGCGCCAACCGAGTCCTCAGATGAGGACGAACTCGGCTTACCAGTTGAGATACAGGTGGATGCTTATCCAAACCGGACCTTTGAGGGCCGCATCGACGCTGTAAGTCCCCGAATAAATAGGGAGACGCGCAATTTTCAGGTGCAGGCGATCTTACCTAACAAAGAGCGGCTGCTGCGCCCTGGCATGTTTGCCCAGATAACGGTGATTGTTCCTGACCAACGGGAGGTAACAGTCTTACCAGCGACCGCCATCAGTTACAACCCCTATGGAGATGCCGTCTTCTTGATCCGCCCGATGGAACAGCCACAGCAGCAATCCACAAACTCGGAACAACAAGCTGTCAATGAAGATGAAGGCTGGTTTAATGGTTTTATTGCTAGCGCTCAGAACTTGTTGCGCGGCAACAGCGACTCAGGCGAACAGACTAAGCAGGAGATGTCAAATGGACAGGGAGAAAAACAGCCAACGGTATATAGAGCGCAACGAGCCTTTGTGACCACAGGCGAGCGTCGCGACACCAAGATTGAGATTCTTAAAGGGGTTGATCCCGGCGAGCGTGTGGTTACCGCCGGTCAGCTTAAACTGGAAGATGGTGCGCCCATCGTTATATCGCCTAATGGGGTGGGACCCCGCAGCGCCAATAGGGAGGCTCAATAGCCATGTTAGGCGGCTTTACCGATATCTTTGTTAAGCGACCGGTACTTGCCACGGTTATTAGCCTTGCTATTTTAATGTTGGGTCTACGCTCGCTGCAATCCCTGAACGTGCGGGAGTACCCTGAATCCAGTTCGTCTGTGGTCACCATCGCCACCCCCTATCCAGGGGCCAATGCCGAGGTGGTAAAAGGTTTTATCACCACACCCCTGGAACAGGCCATTGCCAGCGCTGCCGGCATCGACTTCCTGGAAAGCACCAGCATCCAGGGAGTGAGCAGTATTCAAGCGCACCTGGAGTTAAATTACAATCCTGACGACGCGGTGGCGCAGATCCTCACCAAAATCAATCAAGTGCGCAACCAACTACCGGAGGCCAGCGAAGACCCAGCAGTAACCGTGAGTACCGGCTCAAGCTCGGCCTCCATGTATATCGCCTTCACCAGCGATATTTTGGCAGCCAATCAAGTGACCGATTATCTAATCCGGGCGGTACGTCCTCGCTTGGAAAGCCTCGAAGGCGTGCAGCAGGCGCAAATCTTGGGTGGCAAGACTATTGCCATGCGGGTGTGGCTTAATCCTAATAAAATGGCGGCGCTGGCGGTCACACCCGCTGAGGTGCGCGAGTCACTAGCGGCCAATAACTTTGTGGCTGCTGTGGGCGACACCAAAGGCAGCACCTTATCTATCAAGCTCGACGCCAGCACCAGTTTACATTCAGTGGCTGATTTCGAGCGTCTTGTGGTGCGCCGCGATGGCGACACCCTTATCCGCCTGCGGGATGTGGCGGGGGTAGAGCTGGGCGCCGAGTCCTATGAAACCTCGGTGTTTTTTCAAGGTAAGACAGCTGTCTTCATCGCTATTGAGGTATTGCCAACCGCCAATCCTCTCAACGTCATTGGTCGGGTGCGGGATTTATTCCCTGATATTCAAGATCAGTTGCCCCAAGGCATTGAAGGCATTATCGTCCAGGACAACACCGTTTATATTCGCAACTCTATTAATGAGGTGGTATGGTCTTTAGGCGAAGCGCTACTTATCGTCACCGTAGTCATCTATCTCTTTTTAGGCTCGATGCGCTCTGCCCTTGTCCCCGCTGTGGCTATGCCCTTGTCCCTCATTGGCGCTCTGCTAATCATGTTGTTAATGGGTTTTTCCCTCAATCTGCTGACGCTGCTGGCGCTGATTCTCGCCATCGGCACGGTGGTGGATGATGGTATTGTGGTGGCGGAAAATGCCCATCGGCATATCGAGCAGGGCGACAACCCTTTCCATGCCGCCCTCCGCACCGGCCGCGAACTGGCTGGCTCCATTGTCGCCATGAACATCGTGGTGCTGGCCGTGTTTGCTCCTATCGGCTTCATGACAGGTCTCACCGGCACGTTATTTACCGAATTCGCCTTTACCATCGCCGGGGCCACCCTTATCTCCGGTTTCCTTGCCCTTACCCTATCCCCCATGATGTGCGCCAAGCTGCTCAAACAAGGTCAGCAGAAAAAGGGACCGGCGCACTGGATTGATAGGGGTTTTGAGCGGGTAGCAAATTGGTATGCCGCTGCCCTTGGCGTCGCTCTGGACTTACGCTGGGTGGTGCTGGTGGTGGGCGGTGTGATTTTAATCAGCTGTTATTTTCTTTATACTGCTGCCGAGAACGAGCTGGCCCCCACCGAAGATCAAGGTTTCCTGGTCGCTCAGGCTACCGGTGATCCGAATATTTCCCTGCCGCAAATGGAACGCTGGACCGATCAACTGGACGATATTTTAGACAGCTTTGACGCCACCGAATATTCCTTTGTTATCAATGGCGCTGGCGGCGGCGGAGCTGCTAGAACCAACAACGCCTTTGCCGGGATGGCGTTAAAGGATTGGGGGCAACGCGAGCAGACCCAAATGATGGTCATGCCCCAGGTACAAAGACAGGTTGCAGGCATCGCCGGTCTCGATACGGTGGTTTTCCCGCCGCCCTCATTACCAGGGGCAGGCGGTGGCTTGCCGGTGCAGCTCATCATCGGCTCCACCGAGGAACCCCGGGCGATTTTTGAAATAGCCCAGGAACTGCGTCGTCGCGCCATGGCGAGCGGCATGTTTCAGTTCGTAGATTCGGATTTAAAATTTGACCAACTACAGATGCAAATCGACATTGACCGCCCCAAGGCGGCGGCCATTGGCCTCGATATGCGCCAATTGGGTCTTGATCTGGCCACCATGCTGAGCCAAGGCTATGTCAATTACTTCAGTTTGCAAGGCCGCAGCTATCGCGTCATTCCCCAGGTGGATCGTGACTTCCAACTGACCCCGGAACAGCTCACCCAATACTATGTACGCACCGCTTCAGGACAACTGGTTCCCATGTCGACGGTGGTTAGCCTGGAAGAAACGGTACAGCCAAGACAACTGTTACGCTTTAATCAGCTCAATTCCGCCACTATTTCAGGGGTACCGGCGCCAGGTGTGGCGTTGGGGGAAGCGGTTAATTTCCTACGGCAAACCGCCGATGAAACATTACCCCAAGGCTATGTTACCGACTGGGCTGGCCAGTCACGTCAGTATGTGCAAGAAAATACGGCCCTGGTAACTGCTTTTTTTCTAGCCATTATTTTAGTTTATTTGGTTTTGGCTGCTCAATATGAAAGCTTTCGAGACCCGCTCATCATGCTGGTGAGCGTACCCATGTCCATTGCAGGGGCTCTGCTGTTCTTCGTACTCGGCGTCGTTACCGTCAACATCTACACCCAGGTCGGCCTGTTGGCGCTGATCGGCTCCATCATTCGGCACGGTATTCTATTGGTGGAATTTGGCAATCAGGTGCAGCGCGAGGACGGGTTAAACCGCCGGGATGCTATCCAAAAAGCTGCGGCGATCCGCTTTCGCGCCATCATAATGACCACCATCGCCACCCTGGTCGGCATGATTCCCCTGCTGATCGCCTCCGGCCCTGGCGCCGAGAGCCGTTTTGCCATCGGTTTTGTATTAGGAGCTGGATTAGCAGTGGGCACCGTCTTTACCCTGTTCGTTGTCCCAGCTCTCTATACGGTGATTGCCAAAGAACGTTCGCCCCAGGATGAGCTGGATCAGGAGGACCAGCAAGTCCAAAAGCCTACAAATCGCCGTCATGATATGGAGCCGCAACAAATCTAACTAATTAAATGGCTGATTTGGAGTCTGTAACGATTAATTTTGAAGGTTAGGACTTACCCAGCTCGTTCCAGAGGACGCCGTGAATCCTTCCCTGGAGGCTTGACGACGGCTGTCCAGGCCGTCGACACCTCTTTCACGAGCTTTGCTAAGTCCTTTCTTTGTAGGTAATACCACATCGATAAGAACTTGTATGTACGTTCACCGTCATCCCCGCGAAGCCACAAATGTCATTCCCGCGTAGGCGGGAATCCAGCCGAGGATACTGAACAAATTGATTGTCATTCCCGCGTAGGCGGGAATCCAGCCGCTTAAAGCAACGTGTCATACCTGAGAACTATTTTTGAAATTTTACCCTATGTACGTTCACTGTCATTCCCGCGAAGCCACAAACGTCATTCCCGCGTAGGCGGGAATCCAGCCGCTTAAAGCAACGTGTCATACCTGAACTATCGATGCCGAATTTTGCTCTTCTATCAGGCGCAGCCCCGATTTTTGTTCCATTTCTTGATCTGTTTTTCATGGTTTATGACAGACATCAGGTTTCCGTGTTGCTCACCAACAGATAAACGCAGGTTTGCTCCATTGATTTTTTAATACTGGATTCCCGCCTACGCGGGAATGACGGAATACGCAAAACGCAATACAAACGCTAAAGTTTATTTGACGGCGGCCGATATAAACCTCTATGTCAAAGAATAAAACAGAAACCCTCAGTTTTCGCGTCGAGCCGTGTATCAAAGACGCTTTGCGTATTGCAGCCGGACACGAGCACCGCAGCCTTGCCAATATGGTGGAGGTCATGGTGCTTGAGTTTTGCGCACGCCATCGCATTGCGATACCTGACCGAGCGGCACAGAAAAGCGATCTTTAAGTTTATCGATAATAGGGAAATTAACCCATGTTAAAAACAGTCAAGGATGCCTGTGTGCTCCACGATAACGCCATCGACTTTTCGATGGCGGACCATATTGAAAGTCTTCTCGATGTGATTGAAGGGGAAAAAGATGGCGCTGCTTTTTTTGAGCAGACCTTTATCACCCACGGTATGGAACAGCTTTTCCGGCAGGGGCTAAAACGTCTGGCGGGTAAATCGGACGATGGGGTATTTCAACTCACCCAGGCCATGGGTGGCGGTAAAACCCATCTGTTGATTGCACTGGGATTGCTGGCAAAAAACCCTGCGCTACGGGAAACCATCGCTCCCGACCTAGCTGAAGAAACACAATTTGGGGCCGCCCAAGTAGTCGCCTTTAGCGGGCGCAACTATCCTGAACATTTTTTCTGGGGTGAAATAGCCCAGCAACTGGGTAAAGGCGACGCCTTTTCCAACTATTGGGCCCACGGTCCCCGGGCGCCGGACGAAAACGCCTGGATCAAGCTCATCGGCAACGAACCGGTACTGATTCTGCTGGATGAAATGCCGCCCTATTTTGATAACGCCCTGACCATTCCCGTAGGTGACGGCACTCTGGCTAACGTGGCCACAGCGGCGTTAGCGAATCTCATGTCGGCAGCCCTAAAACTGCCCCGCTTGTGTGTGGTGATCTCCAATCTATCCGGCAGTTACGATGCGGCGTCTAAACAGCTGGGTAAAGCGTTGAACAATGTGGTCTCGGAGGCCAATCGGCAAGCCCGGCCCATTACCCCGGTGCAACTGGGTGGCAACGAAATCTATCAAATTCTACGCAAACGTTTGTTTAAACAACTGCCGCAAACCCCCGCCATTGACCGCATCGCCGATGCCTATTCGGTTGCCATTACGGAAGCCGAAAAAGCCAAATCCATCGGCAAAAGTAGTGAACAAATCGCCTCTGAGATTCACGCTAGTTACCCCTTCCATCCGGGTCTCAAAGATGTCATCGCCATGTTCAAGGAGAATGAAGGTTTCCGCCAAACCCGCGGTTTGCTGCGGTTTGTTTCGCGCCTTCTAAAATCCGTGTGGGAGCGGGCCGATAACGACGTGTATCTCATTGGTACACAATATTTGGATATGAACAACGCAGATGTGCGCGACGAAGTGTTGGCTATTTGCAATTTGCAAAGCGCCGTCGCTAAGGACATCGCGGATCGTGGCAACGCCCATGCGGAACTGATCGACGCTACCATGAACAGTGACGCCGGGTCTCAGATCGCGCGGCTGCTGATGACCGCTTCCTTAGCCAAAAACATGGATGGCATCCGCGGACTGGATAAACAACGTTTACTGGAATATCTTATTGCGCCCCAACGGGACCCGCTGGAGTTCGCCGAAGCCTTTGAAGAACTCCGTAAAGCGGCCTGGTATCTTCATCCGGGTGAACGGGGCGCGTTTTACTTTTCCGATCAGGAAAATTTGACTAAGCGGCTGGAGAAGGAAGCCGAAACAGCGCCCGACAATAAAATCGAGGAAGAAATGCGGCGGCGTTTGCATGACATGTTCGCGCCAAGCACGAAAACCGCTTACGAACAGGCCATCGCCCTGCCAAAACTGGATGAGGTCAATCTTAAGGGTGGCAGAATGCTGCTCATTTTGAGTCCAGACCAGAAGCTCCCACCCGAGCAAGCGAAAAACCTGTTCGACGCCGTCACTGAAAAAAACAATTTCTGCATTATCGCCGGAGATGGATCGAGCCTCGCCAGTCTCGAACAGGCGGTGCGACGGGTGTGGGCCATCGCCAAAGTGGACAAACAACTGCCTGCCAATCATCCCCAAAAGGAAGAACTGCAGGATAAGAAAGAAGAAGTCGAGCACGATTTCCGCAGCACCGCCATGGCCACCTTTAACCGCCTGTTTTTCCCCATGCGGGACGGGTTAAAACTGGCCAAATTCGCCATTACCTTTAATAACAACGCCTGGCAAGGTGAAACCCAGGTGGAGCGCTCCTTGACCGATACCGGCGCTTCCAAATTGATCGTGGATGTTGCCGGCAAGGCCGATCAATTGATATTGCGGGCCGAAGATTTGCTCTGGCCCGCCGGGCAACACCGGGTACGTTGGGCGGATATTAGCGAGCGGGCAAAAACCAACCCGCGTTGGTCGTGGTTACCCCCCAAAGGGTTAGAACAACTGCGCCGGATTGCCGAATCCCAGGACCGTTGGTTATACACCGACGACGGTTATATCGATAAAAACCCCGCCAAAGCGAAAACCGCCGTGGTGGTTTCGGAAATTCATTACGACGATGCGACCGGAACCGCAAGCCTGAGAGTTTCCGCCAACAATGCCGGATCTAATCCGGTGATTTATATGTCTGAAAACCCGGATGTGAGTCCAGCAAGCCCGGTGCTCCATGAACTTACCTTTGAGACCGCTAAAACCCGGCTTTACTTTCTTGCCGTGGACCCTACCGGCAGCCATGAGACAGGGAATCGCGAAGTTTGGCAGAACAAACTCACCATTACCCACCAACCCCGCGAAAAAGGCTCCAAGCGACTGGTTGAGCTGAAGGTCACGCCACGGGGTGACCTGCGTTACACCAGCAATGGCGTCAACCCACGGGAAGGTACTGTCTATACGGAACCGTTTGAAATCGGCCGGGAAGAAACTCTAATTCGGGTGTTTGCCTGCGACGACGGCGTCGAAGCAACCCGTGACTTTCGGATACCCAAAATGGGTCAAACAGGCCCGGTTATCGACCCGGCTCAACCGGCGCAACTGAATGGCAGACAGCGGGACAAGCTGTCTTTTTCGGGTACCACGGAAGTGTTTGCATTCCTCAAACAGGCCAAACAAAACGAGGCCCTACTACAGGGTGTCCGGTTGGGTGTTGGACAAGGGGATAAAAATGCCCAGCTACGCTTCGGCAGCGGTTGCGAATTAGCCCCGGCTGTGGTGCAAGCGTTGCTCGACGAGCTGCGCTCAGCGCTAGCCGATGAGCAGGCCCCGGTGGATATAACCGTGTCTGGCATGACGTTTCCCAGTGGTCATAGCCTACTCACCTTTACCCAATCCCTGGACCTTGAGCGGGACACCTACGAGGCCATCAATATTATACGGACAACCGCGCCGAGTCGTTCTAACCTGGATGAGGTGGCCGCATGACAACCATCCGCAAAACCCTCGATTTCGGTTGCCCCAACGACATCGACCCGCATCATTTTGTGGTGCATATATCCGCCGATCGCAACGGCCATATCACCATTACCGAGCATTTTGGCCTGCTGGGCGGTAGCAATGGGGTGCCGGAAAGCGAAGAGCGCGCCATC
>CAZGON010000116.1:0-1357 GCA_964527085.1 uncultured Candidatus Competibacteraceae bacterium | reverse complement strand
CCACTGGCGTAAAGTGGCCGACACCGTGAAACGGGTGTTTAACGAACGGCTAAAAGTACACAAACTCGGTTCCAGCCGTTGGAAAACCGGCGACAACAAAGTGGAACGCTTGCTGGGCAAAGAGCTTTGCATCCTCGCCTGGGGTATCGAACATGCCGAACTGGACCGGACGCCGGTGGCGCTCAACAACTGGCTAGGCTTTAAACCCGAGGAACGTTGGTGGCTGTTCAGCATGACCGCGGCGTCTTCCGGGACCGTTCATGATCGTGACCGGGGTTGGCGCAAAGCGCTGGGTTTTGCCTTGATGGACGGGGAAGAAAGCACCCCCACCCACCGCAAACCCACCCCAAGGCCCCAGGGCGACAGCCACCAGGTGCCGCTACCGTTCACCTACCGATAAAAGGATTTATGTTATGTACCGTGATGACAGTACCGTCGTAGCACCGGCACAGCCAGTAACAACCGCCCCTGACAAGCGCGCTGGCGTCGTGCCCTTTGCGCTAAAAAATACCCCCAGTTTGATTGAGCGGCTGTTACCAGCCCAGAAGCTATCCGCGGAAGCGCAAAAGGAACGCAAAGCGGGCGCCGGGCAAACCTTAACCGCATTAGGCAGCTATTGGAAAGGCCGCAAGCCGCTTATTTTGGTCAGAGCCTGCGTATTGGGGGCATTACTACCGGCCACGGAAGATCCGGAAAAAGATCTCGCCATTTTCGAAAAACTGATGGCCCTCGACGACGAAGCGTTTCTTCTGCGTGCGGCCAAGATCAATGGGCGGATGATTCTGGAACATTTAACCCTCGACACCATTGCCGATTATTTCGTGGTGAGCTGTAAAGGTGGCGAAGTACCCCAAACAGCGCCGGTTGATTTTAGCGCTTATCCGGGTTTACAGGTTCGCTGGAATCCCACTATGAGCGAGTCTGAAAAAAACTGGCTCAAGCGCCAAGCGTTGTTGAGTATGCGCTATTCGGAAAAGCTCACTATCTCGAAACGGCCGGAAGAGCTTGATAGCGCACTCCTCTATCACGGCATTTGGAAAGAGGTTAATGCCCATCTTGGGACGCAAGCTAGCAATCATGCGGAGCTGGTGGAGCAGCTCGGCATGATGCGCTTCGGACAGCGACCAAAAGTCGCGGATACGTTTTGCGGCGGCGGTTCGATACCCTTTGAAGCAGCCCGCCTGGGCTGTGATGTCTACGCCTCGGACTTAAACCCCATTGCCTGCATGTTGACCTGGGGAGCACTCAACATCATCGGCGCGGATGAAAAAACCCGCCACGGAATTACCAAAGCGCAACGCCAGGTATAGCAATTGAGCATATGGTTAGGACATGACTTTAAAGGCGTTATCCACCG
>CAZGON010000115.1:0-11986 GCA_964527085.1 uncultured Candidatus Competibacteraceae bacterium | reverse complement strand
TTCCCATTCAACTGTACACATCGTTAGCCTTCGGTATCGGCGTGCTCAGGTACCTTATTGTACATTCCGCGCGCCGATACCGACGCTGCCTTGTGTACAATTAAAGCGAAAACGCTCTAGCTAGCTTTGATTTTTAGTATGACACTTTGCTTTAAGTACTAGATTTCCGCCTGCGCGGGAATGACGAACTTGGCATTCGTAGAAATGCTCCTATCTTCGGGCCGCCTGCGCGGGAATAATATTTTTTGCCTTTCTAGAACAAAAAATTATGGATTATAAAAATGGTTTTTTTATTCGGATTTGGTTTTAACTTGAATGTTATACAAAGTTTCTTTTTGTTAACATAATAAGTGCTTACCTAATTATGGTTAAGTTTAAACAACGATGACTAACATTGTAGAGGGTTAATTTATGGCTAACGTTAATAAAATTTTGCCTTCTCTTATTCTGGCTAGCGCTGGACTGTTTGGTTCGTTGCAAGCCTCGGCTGAATTTGACAATACAAGTGTTGCCGGTCGGTGGGCTTTTTCCGGTGATGGAACGCTAGTGTCCACTGCTGAACCTGTTGCAATGGCAGGTATTATGGTTTTTAACCCTCAAGGAGGGTGTGCGCTAGCGGCTACCATTAATGTAGGCGGCGTCGCCTATAACACCGCTGCACCCACCTGTCGTTTTTCTATAGGTCCCGGTGGACGAGGTTCACTAATGCTCCAGTTGGCTCCCGAAGTTCCGTTGCCTGCACTGAACTTTTCTCTGGTGGTTGTTGACGATGACGACGAAGAGGAAATTCGAGCTATCGGAACCGGAGATTTAGTGGCAAACCTGGTGATTAAGATACAAGATAATGAAGACGATGACGATGACGATGAAGACGATGGTATTTTTTAAATAGTTAGTGCACGGCTATTCAATTTCATTAGTTTGGATACAAAGGAGGTAAATCCGTGGTCGAAGGTTTAGCGGATACCTCCTTTTCCTTCAGCCCCTGTTTAACACTGATCCAAAGTGCGCCGCCATGCCATGAACTGGCGGAAGTCGCATATAACGTGCGATCTAGATCGCGTATCAGAGTTGGATCGGTGGCAAGGCGATCTGCGAGATCGCCTAGATTTTTTGGCGGCGTCTCGGACCAAACGGTGGCAGCCCATTGTAGTAATGCCTTCGCCGCGGTCTGAGGATCCCCTTGATAACAAGCCCGTTGCAGGGCTCGTTTAGCTTCTTGGGCCAAGGGAGGATCTAGTTCCGAATGTTGTTCGGGTAAGGTCCAAGGAGTTTGCTTTGTCCGCCACCATACCAGCAAAGTAAACAACCAAAGACCCAACAATACTGCGCTGACACCTGGCCAAAACACATCTTGCAGGGTTGGCGATGGTAACTCAGCGGGTTGCCTGGTCAAGGTGGCATCAGGTTCTTCGCCAGGCTGAGCAGACGATGTTAACGGGGGGGCCGCCGCCACTGCAGGTAATACCATTATGGTCCGCGCCGGAAGCCGGGCAGTGCGTTCCTGGTTGTTAACCATATCCCACCAGGTCAACTTCATTTCAGGTAGCACTAATTCACCTGACTCGGTGGGTATAATGGCGATACGCTCTTCACGGTGTCCAATGATGGAGTCGCCGTCTTGGCGGGTCTCTGTTTTAGGTTGGTCAGCGTACAGGCGGATGTCAGGTTGCTCTGCTATGCGTAGGGTGGGCAGTTGGGCTGCGGTAAGACCCTTGGCTTCCAAGATCAATGTTCGGGTGAATGGTTCACCGACTTTTAAGCGAGGTGGCTCCGTGGGCCAGTTTTCTCGTAGGCTCAATTGGGGTGTTGGTAACCAATGTGTTCCTGTGTAGCTGTCTGGACGGGCCCGCACCTGAAGGGTCACCGGTTCGCTGCTAAGGCGAATCCGGCGGCCTAGTCTGAGACCCAATCCAAAACGCCAGTCGTCGGTGGTTCGAATGCGTCCTTCAAAACTGATGGGTGGAATTGTCAGTGTGCCGCTGCGTTGTGGAAACAGGGCGTAGCGGCGTTCGAAGACGCCATAGCGTTTGCCATACCGTATAGTGCTGTAGGCCACATCTTCGCCCAAGCTTTCGATAATAGCGTCTTTGACGTCGGGTACATCTAACCCACCCTCCAAAATAGGCTGGTTATACAATAAACGCACGGTAAAACGCACCTGGGACTGAATATAAGGCGCTTGTGAATCCGCTTCCGTTTCCAAAAAAAGTGTTTGCTGGGAAGAATCTTTCGCAGCATCCGTGGATTGGGTTTTTACCAATAAGGTGAGTGGCGCTGTTTGTCCACTGCCAACAGCCAACGGCGGCACTTGAATGGTTCCGCTGCGGTTAGGCTCCAGTTCAATAACCCACTGGGTTTTTGCCGTTTGCTGACCATTGATAATCTCCAAATGGGTGCTAGTGCTGGTGCCGAGTACCTGAAAATCTTTGTCAAGGGGTTCAAGATTGGGTTCTGCTTGACTGTCCTCGGCTGTTTCAACCGTTAACGTCACGGTATCTCCTAGGGAAATCGTATCTCGGTCAAACCATGCTTGAAAAACGGGTGCGGTAAACCCATTAGGCAGCATAAAAAATAGCAGTATCCACCCGACAAACTGTTTCACGTCACCACGCCTCCCCGCTCTGATCGCTTCCTTGTGCGCTGCGGCGTTGATACTGATAAAGAAATTTTTCCCGTAATAAACCGCCTGGGTCATCTGGAATTCGGCGTAACCATTGCTCCAGCATTTGTTGTCCTTCCGTCTGGGTCAGATCTTGTTCTGTTTGGGTTAGTACATCGTTTTGACGAGTATCTCCCGATTCAGCGGTCTGTTGCTGAGGCTGGTTTGTCGCCTGATCGGTTTTCTTTTTAGAAGCGTCGGAAGATGTCTGGGAGTTGCTCGATGGCTGTTGATCAGCCTCTGCGGATTGTTGGCCATTGTTCGATGTCTGGGGATCAGCCGATGCTTGTTGGGTCTTTTTTTGTGTCTGGGAAGGGTTACTCTGTGCTTGCGTTTGACCCTGTTGATTTCCTTGCTGACCCTGCTGTTGTTGAGAGGCGTTTTTTTGCTGACCGTCTTGAGCTGAGTCTTTTTGCTGAACCTGCTGACGTTGCTGGCGCAGCAGTTCTTCCACAAGATCGCGATTAGCTTTAGCGTCTTGCATAGCCGGGTTTTCCGCCAGGGCAGCGTCATAAGCCGCGAGCGCCTCCTCAAAACGATTAATGCGGGCCAGGGCATTACCTCGGTTATAGTGCGCGTTTGCCCCCGGCGCTTGCGCAAAAGCAGCGGCTGCCTGATCGTAGCGACCCTGACGATAAGCAGCGATACCGCGCTGCATAGGATCTGTTGCTAGGGTAGCCGCGCGATCAAAGTCACCTTGTTGTAGAGCTCGATCCACTTGTTGATCCCGACGTTGCCATAAATCACCCCAATTTAAAGCCCAGGAAGGGTGCGGCATGATGAGCACTAACAAGATAAGCAACCAACCCCGTCGAAAAGCCAACGCTGCTAAAGGCAGTAAACCCAGCACCAGCCACGGTCCAACTTCCTGCCACACGACGGTTTCTTGGTCAGTACCCTGAACTTCTTCCGCCAAGCTATGAGCCGGATTCGTTAATAACCACTCCAGATCGCTATTGTCGCTACTCAACAAGGCATAACGACCGCCGCCCTCCCGGCTTAAACTTTCCATGGCTTCCAAATCAGTCCGGGGTATTACAATGTCGCCGTTGGCATCCTTCAAAAAGCCTCCCTCAGGCAGCGGAATGGGCGCACCCGCCTGGCTGCCCACAGCCAGTACAGAAATGCGAAAACCTTCGCCACGTAGTTGCCGGACCGTGCTAAGGGCAGGTTCACCATTAGTCCCATCCGCCACCAGCAAAATCTGGCCTTGTTTAAATCCCGCTTGTTGCAGCAGCTCAGCCGCTTTACGCAGACCCAGATCAGCCCGACTGCCTTGAACAGGCATAATAGTGGGGTCAAGGGCTGGTAGCAGGGCAGTGATGGTGGCTGCATCCTGGGTTAATGGCGACACCATAAAGGCATCCCCCGCAAAGACCACCAAACCGGTTTGTCCTTCTTGGCTACGTGCTAGGATATCAGCCACTTTAAAACGCGCCCGCGCCAGGCGGGTGGGTGTTACATCCGCAGCATTCATGGAGCGGGACAGGTCAAGGACAATCATGCGTCCTTTTTGCATGCTGTAGACCGGTTGGGTTTGTTGAGACCAGGTGGGTCCCGCTAAGGCCAGTATCGCCATCAGCCACCCTAACCCCAATAATCTTACCCACCAGCCTTGGCCAGCGGATCGATGGATCATCAACAAGTAAGGCAATAGCCGCCGATCACAGACGTTTTGCCAGCCACTATCGTTGCGATAGGCTTGGTAGCTAACCCACAGCAACAGCGTCAAGGGGATTAGGGCTAAAAACCAATAAGGGCGTAAAAAATGGAAGTCAGCGAACATAAGCGGATAATCGCCATTGTCGTCCGAGTGGCAAGGTTCCTGCCACTAGTATCACGGTCATGAGTAAGGCAGCGGCGAGGGGCCAAGGATAAAGTTCTTGCCTAGGACGGAAGGTTTCTTCATCCCGGTTAGCTGGCTCTAGTTCATTGAGGAGCTGATAAATAGCCATCAATGTACGGGTATCCCGAGCCCGAAAGTAGCGACCACCGGTTTCCTGAGCAATGGTTTTGAGGGTATCTTCATCAAGATCCGTAGCGGGATTCATGGATTGCAGCCCAAACATGCCTGGTCCTAAATAGTAATCATCGGCGCCTACCCCAATGGTGTAGATGGTCAACCCTGCCTGGGCGGCAAGTCTGGCTGCCTGCAAGGGGCTCACCTCACCGGCAGTGTTGGCGCCGTCTGTTAACAGTATCAATACTTGTTTAGTGGATTTTTGATGTTGCAACCGTTTGATGGCTAACCCAATGCCGTCCCCGATGGCGGTTTCTTTACCAGCAAGTCCAACAGTTGCCTCACCCAACAATGTGCTGACGGTGGTGCGATCAAAGGTAAGGGGTGTCTGCAAATAGGGTTGTGCGCCAAACAGGATAAGCCCAATACGATCGCCAACGCGGCGTTGAATAAAATCCCCTGCCACGACTTTAACCACTTCCAGACGGGTAGCTAGCCGATCATGCAGCTGCATATCTTCGATGTCCATACTGCCGGAAATGTCGATGGCCAATAGCAAGTCGCGGCCAGTGATGGGCAGGTTTACCGGTTCACCCACAAACTGAGGTCGTCCAGCCGCGCTCACCAGTAAAAGCCAGACCAACAGACTCAGCACCCGTCGCAACCAAGGACGCCCTGGATAACGCCCAAACACGCTTTTTGGGATAGCCGCAAAAAAGGGCACTCGCAAAGCAACCCGTGGTTGCTGGGAGGCCGGCCGGGTTAACAAGGCAACCAAGAGTGGCATTGGTAGCGCTGCAAAGACATAGGGCCAAGCGAACTCAATCATGCCATTAATTAATTAAGCGTTATGCTTTATCCAGTGCTGGGTTGTTTTAAATAAGCCTTCCACATCGATTTCTGCATGGCGTTTATAGGGCGCTACAGTTAGGATTTGGCCGGGGCCGTCAGTAAATTGTCCCGCACCGCCGGTTTGGTCCAAGAAGGTTAGCCAAGTTTTTCCGCTAAGACCAGCAACCCTGTCATGGGAAAACCGATACAAAGCTATGCGTCGTAATAACATCGAAACTTCTGCGGCAAATTGGCTGGCATTGTTTTGCTGGTAAAAGGTTTTACGCAATTGCTCAAGGGTTTTGATGGCTCTATGACGCCGCCGCCATCGATAAAAACGTTTTATCAACCAGCGATTTAAAGCCATTATTCCCATCAGCGCTAGAATGCTCAAAAGCCACCAACCCGGTGCCGGTGGCCAAAACGCGGGCGTTGGCAGAGTATGTATATCCCGTAAGGGTAATGTGACCATTGGGTCGTTCATGGCATTGTCGCTCTTTTTGGCCCCATACTGAGAGCCCGAAATCCCTGTTGTAATTGACTGACGGTGTTTTGATCCGTCATCAACGTGAGTAAAGGAATTGAGTATTTTCCCAGCAAATTCTTTACCCGCTGTTGGCGGCTTGCACAATACACCTCATAGCGTTCCCGCACTTGAGGTGAGTAGATATCTAAAATGCTTGTCTGCAAGCTATCTGTTATGGCATAACGACCCGGCGGTGGTGCGGTTAATTCCACCGTATCAGCGATGAGGCAAGCCACTACATCGTTATGTTGACGGAGACGGCTTAAATTGAGTTCCGTGTCTTTGTCAATCCCATAAAAATCGCTCAAGATAACCACCAGGCTACCGGGTCGGACGATACGGCGCAGACGTAGCAAAGTCTCACCAAAACCCTGTAACCTACTGTCACTGGCAGGCATTTTATCAAAGCTCGTTTCGGCCACTAAGGCTCGAATCAACTGCAGCGCGCCACGTCGTCCACCGCTAGCAGGCAAGTCTTGGTGTCCTTTGTGGCCAAATAAAAAACCACCGATGCGGTCACCCTGGTAAATGGCGGCCCAGCCGATAAACGCTGCTGCCCGTGCCGCCACAACCGACTTAAAGGCGTTTTGCGTGCCGAAAAACATGCTGGCGTTGAAATCCACCGTCACAATCACCGCCCGTTCCCGCTCTTCTTGAAAGAGTTTGGTATGGGGACGACCGGTGCGGGCGGTGACGCGCCAATCCATATGGCGGATATCGTCACCCGGTTGATAGTTGCGGGATTCCTGGTAATCGACTCCGCGACCTCGGAGCCGGGATGATTGCGGTCCCGAGGGGGCAAAAGCTACCTGTCGACGACTTTCAAATCCCATGGAACGAGCTTTTAAAGAGAGCTGAATTAACTCATCCATGGTGACGGTGACGCCACTGCTGTCAGAGCCGTTTTGTGCCTGCGGCAATGCCGTTTTTGTCCCTCTGCTATAAATTTGCCATAACCAATCAAACATAAAAATTGTTACCTGACGCGCCGTAAAGCTCGGCCCTTAAGGGCGGAGATATAAGGCGCAAACTGTTCTATACTTTTGGGTGTCGGAGTCACGCGACAACGCGCCGACATCGAGTAATACCCGTTTAAAACCGGCCAAGCCTATGCCGCTTGGCGCGAATACTGGGCAGTTTCGACTGCGACTGCTATTTGGGTAAGAGGTCATGCGAACTGTCCTCCCTCTCGGGCATGAGAGGCTAAACTAAGGAATCCTCTTTCTTTAAGGAAGAGGAGGATGTCAAGGTAGGAATTGTAGGGTGCACTCCATGCACCGAATGTCATGTTCACGGTGCGTAAAACGCACCCTACCAGGTAAGGAGTCACTTTTATGCACCTATGGTAACGGCACCCGTTGCAAAAGTAGCTCGATACAGTCATCGGCATCGATGCCATCAGCTTCTGCTTCGAAAGATAACAACACCCGATGCCTTAAGGTATCGAACACCACCGCGTGAATGTCTTCGGGGGAGACATAGTCGCGATTTTGTAACCACGCATGGGACCGAGCACAGCGATCTAGGGCGATGGTTCCCCGGGGGCTGGCCCCAAAGCTGATCCAGCGTCTCAGGTCTTCTCCATAAGCGGATGAGTTGCGGGTAGCCAATAATAATTGCACCAAGTATTCCTCAAGCTGCTCGGCGAAATGCAGCGAAGCCACTTCTTGGCGTGCGCGAAAAATAGCGTCTTGACTGATTAAGATCGTTTGACCGGTGGGTGACATATAAGCTTCCTGGGCCTGACTTCGAGCAAGGGCCAAAATTTTTCGTTCTGCCCCAGCGTCCGGATAGGCAATGCGCACATGCATCAAAAAACGATCCAATTGCGCCTCGGGTAACGGGTAAGTACCTTCCTGCTCGATGGGATTTTGGGTGGCCATGACTAAAAATAAGGTTGGCAGGGGATAGGTGACCCGCCCGACCGTGACTTGACGCTCGCCCATGGCCTCTAAAAGCGCCGATTGCACTTTGGCGGGGGCGCGATTGATCTCGTCTGCCAACAGCAAATTATGAAAAATAGGGCCTGGCTGAAATTCAAAGGTAGCCGGTTGCGGACGGTAGATTTCCGTACCGGTGAGATCTGCGGGTAACAGATCTGGGGTAAACTGGATACGGTGAAAATCCCCTTCAATACGAGCGGCTAGTTCTTTAACGGCGGATGTTTTAGCAAGACCTGGGGCGCCTTCCACCAGTAGATGACCGTCCGCTAACAAGGCAATCAAGAGCCGATCCACTAAGGCTTGTTGGCCGATAATGCGTTCTTGAAGCTGATTACGCAGCTCGGTGAAATTGGCCAACAAAGATGGAGTAGAGGTACTATTACCCTTAGCAAGGCTGGGGGAGTTCGCTGAGGTTGTCACCGCACGGTTGGCCTTTGTTGTCGATGGTATTTGAATTAGGACTATTGCTGCTCGTTCCAGAGGACGCCGTGAATATATCCTTATAGGCTTGACGACGGCCATCCAGGCCGTCGACACCTCTTTCACAAACTACGCAAGTCCTACTTTGCGTAAGTCCCAACATAAAAAATTACTTTAAGTGCGCTATAGAACGCTATACATTAAATCGAAAATGGACGACATCGCCATCTTGCACAATATAATCCTTGCCTTCTAAACGCCATTTTCCTGCCTCACGGGCTCCTTGTTCACCCTGGCAGGCCACAAAATCTTCGTAGCTGACCACCTCAGCGCGGATAAAACCCCGGGTAAAATCCGTGTGAATAACCCCCGCTGCTTGAGGTGCTGTAGCGCCAATGGGTATCGTCCAAGCGCGAACTTCCTTAGGACCCGCCGTAAAATAAGTTTGCAATCCCAAGAGTTTATAGCCTGCTTGGATCACTCGATTTAAGCCCGGTTCCGTCAAGCCGTAGTCGGCCAGAAAACCAGCCTTGTCTGCTTCATCTAATTGAGCGATCTCGGCTTCGATGGCGGCGCAGATAACCACCACTTCGGCATGTTCTTGAGCAGCCAGGGTCTCCACTTGCGCCAGCAAGGGGTTATCGGTAAAGCCATCTTCCGCCACATTGGCTATGTAGAGAGTTGGTTTTGCAGTGAGTAAATGCAATTCTCGGAGCGCGGTTTGTTCATCATCCGTTAGCTTATGGGCGCGGATCGGGATGCCTTCATTTAATTCAGTTTGTACTTTAGCGAGCAACGTTTTACGGACATTGGCTTCTTTGTCGCCAGTTTTAGCCGCCTTTTCATAACGGTGGTAAGCTCGCTCGACGCTGGCGAGATCGGCGAGCGCCAACTCTGTGTTGATAATCTCAATATCCGTTTGCGGATCCACTCGGCCTGCTACATGCACCACGTCGCTGTCCTGAAAACAACGCACCACATGGCCAATGGCATCGGTCTCACGAATATGGGCCAGAAATTGATTACCCAAACCTTCCCCTTTGGATGCGCCTGCCACTAATCCAGCGATGTCCACGAAGGAAAGGCTAGTGGGGATAATCTTTTGAGGTTTTACAATGGTGGCCAGTGCGTCTAAACGTGGATCTGGCACGGCCACCATCCCTACATTGGGATCAATGGTACAAAAGGGATAATTTTCGGCTTGAATATTGGCCTGGGTTAGCGCGTTAAAAAGCGTCGACTTACCCACATTGGGTAGACCAACGATCCCACATTTAAAACCCATGGCAATTCTCGTAGGTTAATCATTAAGTTTATAGTCAAAATCAAGGCGCTGTGGCTTATTAAGGCGACGCCCTGCCTGAACCATTGTCATTTATGGCTGTTTCAACTTGACGACTGTGTAAAGCGTGCATGGCCTTCTCCAGTTGACCTGCAACCAGCAAAGGCAGTGCTTGCCCTGCGTCCTGAACCCCATTGAGGATCAACTGCTGCTCGTTGAGCGGGGCACGGTTTAATACATAACCCGTCACTGCACTGCTATGACCAGGATGTCCTATACCTAAACGCAAGCGTAGAAACTGATTAGTACCCAGTTGTTTGATGATATCGCGTAGACCATTATGACCACCGTGACCTCCCGAGCGCTTAAGGCGTACCACGCCCGGCGCTAAGTCCAAGTCGTCATGGGCTACCAAGAGTGCAGAAGGTGGTATTTGATAAAAGCTCATCATACGGACCACCGATTCGCCACTGCGATTCATAAAGTTGCTGGGTTTTAATAACCACAGCTCGTTTTCACCTATACGAACTCGGCATACCTCAGCGGCAAATTTGCGTTCCCCACGAAAGCAACCTTCATACTGATGAACGAGTAAATCCACCAACCAAAAACCCGCATTATGACGGGTATAAGCGTATTGGGCGCCCGGATTACCCAAACCCACAACAAGTTTAAGACTTGGCTCAGTCATCACTTAAATAAACAACTGCTATCAAACGCTGGCTTCGGGTTCTTCCTCACTATCTGCTGTAGAACCGCCCTTGAGACTATGAATACTCACAACAGCCACGTCATACTCAGGACCCTGAGTTAGTTCAGGAATTTCCACGCCTTCAGGGAGCTTTAGGCCGGATAAATAAATATTTTCACCGATGCTGAGATCTTTTAAATCCACCTCAATAAATTCGGGTAGATCCTTGGGTAAACAAGTGATTTCTACCTCAATGCGTTGATGACTAACGGTGCCGCCTTGCTGTTTGACGCCAACGGCGGTTTCTTGATTGATAAAATGAAGAGGAATATGTACGCGCACGTTCTCGTCTTCAGTAATCCGCTGGAGATCCATGTGCAGCACCGCAGGCTTATAGTGATGCCGCTGCAGGCCACGCAGCACAGCACGTTCTTTGCGCGAACCGATATTGACTTGCAGAACTTGGGAATAAAAAGCTTCTTTATCCAAATGACGCAATACTTCTCGGTGTTCTAAAGAAAGTGCCTCCGGTTCTCCGTCACCACCATAGAGCACCGCCGGTATTCTGCCTTGACGGCGGAGGCGGCGACTTGCGTTGGTGCCGCGATCGGCGCGGGATTCTGCGTTTATTTCAAAACTCACAGCCATGGTTGTTCTCCATTAAAGACAGTCAAATCTATAGCTGTTACCCTTACCCTGTCGAGGGGCCGTAAACAAGAACTTCGATCTGCTCAATGACGCGATGAGATCAAAATCCAGTGGCAGCCTGAGTGAGGGATAACGAAGGGTTTGCTAGATAATTGTGATTAATTATTAAATAAATAATGAACTGACCGACTCTTCTAAGTGAATGCGGCGCATTGTCTCGGCCAGTAAGCCAGCGACGCTGACTTGACGAATGATCTTGCAATTTAACGCCGCGTCGCGCAATGGAATAGTGTCGCTCACGACCACCTCATCCAAGATAGAGTTTTCAAAGTTTTCCACCGCCCGGCCCGATAACACGGCATGGGTGCAGTAAGCCCGCACCGACGCAGCGCCTTCTCCCTTTAGCGCCGCGGCTGCCTGACAGAGGGTGCCGCCGGTATCCACCATATCATCCACCACGATACAGTGCTGACCTTCCACATCGCCAATCACATGCATCACTTGGGCTTCGTTAGGACTAGGTCGACGTTTATCGATAATGGCAAGTTCTGCATCGTTTAACCGTTTAGCCAAGGCGCGGGCCCGCACGACACCCCCCACATCAGGAGAAACGACCCGTAAATCTGGCAAATTTTGATCCCAAATGTCCCGCAACATCACCGATGTCGCATAAACATTATCAACGGGTATATCGAAAAATCCTTGAATCTGGTCAGCATGTAGATCCACGGTAAGTACTCGGTCGACGCCGACACTGGTAACCATATTAGCCACAGCCTTAGCAGAAATAGGCACCCTGACTGAACGGGGACGACGATCTTGGCGAGAATAGCCAAAGTAGGGTATCACGGTGGTGATGCGTACTGCTGAGGAACGCCGCAAGGCATCCACCATGAGCAGCAGTTCCATGATGTTGTCATTGGTAGGATAGCAGGTGGGTTGGACAATAAATACATCTTTACCCCGCACATTCTCCATAATCTCCACCATCACTTCGCCGTCCCTAAAACGGCTCGTCACAGC
>CAZGON010000114.1:0-12088 GCA_964527085.1 uncultured Candidatus Competibacteraceae bacterium | reverse complement strand
TATCTCATTTAATATCATCGGGTTATAGGCTGACTGGTGGCGGTATTGGAGTCAGACTCGATGGATCAAGGAAAATGATCAATACTCACTTTCAACACGATTTGATTCCTCAATTTCCTGATGGTTGGCCTGGTGCTAAATACGGTGATTGCATTTGTCTAAAAATTATTTGCAGTGGAGTTCTTTATCTGCTGATAACTTGCTAGCCGCCGCTCATCGACAGCTCCTTCAAGCACTGCTTGACGCAAAGCGCAATCGGGCTCGACGGTATGGCTACAATTGGAAAATTGACAGTTTCCTAAATAGGGTGCGAATTCGGGAAACCCCTGTTCAAGATCGTCAGGAGAGAGATCGACCAGTTCAAAGCTGCGTACACCGGGGGTATCGATAAGATGGCCGCCATCGGGTAAAGGATAGAGGGTGCTGGTGGTGGTGGTATGGGTACCGTGACCGGTGGCTTTGGAAAGGGCGCGAATACGAATATCGCGGTCTGGCAATAGTGCCTTGATAAGAGACGACTTACCAACACCCGACTGGCCTACCAAAATGCTCGTATTACCTTTAAGTTGATGACCTATGGTGCGCAAATCATGTTCACTATGGGTACTGGTAAACAGCATTTTATAGCCAATCCGACTATAAGTAGCTAATCGCTCTTTGATGGCTATTAACGTTTCGTTGTCCAACAAGTCAATCTTATTGACAATCAGCAATGCCGCCACACCCATAGCGGCAATGGCCACTAAATAACGATCAATGAGGAATTCGTTAAGCTGCGGACGAGGTGACACGACGACGGCGACAAGATCAAGATTAGCAGCTACCGGCTTTACCCGACCACTGTAATCCGGCCGCGTGAGGAGGGAGTGGCGCTCTTCCATAGCAATCACTACCCCGTCTCCGCTACCCGACGACTGCCAGATAACGCGATCTCCACACACCAGCGTACCTAGATGTTGTCTTACTGCGCACCGGTATAATGCACCTTGCTGATTTTCAACGATAAGCGCTGGCCCATAATTAGCAATTACAAGGCCACTTTGTTCCTCGCCTAAACCACTACGACTAACATTATCAATCTGCTTAGCGACCTTTTGTAAAACTTTTTGGCGACGCTTTTCCTGGGCCTGTTGGATACGTATACGCTGTTGTTGAGTGAGACGGCGAGCCATTAATAATTAGCTATTAATGCGTTAATGGATAACAGATCAAAATTTGTAATAACGGTTATTGAGGAAGGCTGCCACGTCTTGCAACGCATCCTCTGACCAGGTAAGTCCCAAGCTCATCTGACAGCGACGTACTTGTTTTAATAAATCTGGGTAGGTTTTCACTTGACGGTCTGGACGGATGTAGATGCGCTCGGGCTTTCCCTGCGTTAAAGAATCATGACATGCTATACAGTGGCCGTTATGAAGGGTTTGTCCAGCTTGAATATCGGCTGCTAACCCAACCATCGATGGTAATAGACTAAGCAATACAATAATGGCTCTCATAATCGAATCATCCCAGTAAACTTATATTTCGTTATGCGGTTGCCATCTTTGTGCAATCCCCTATACATTACAGTCCTCAATAAAAGCATTGTCAGCACCCTCTAACTCATTAATAAGCTCAACATCTTTTATGTCTTCTGATAGCCTTATTTGGATTGATCTAGAAATGACAGGTCTAGATACACAGACCGATCATATTATCGAGATAGCAACCGTCATCACCGATAATCATTTGAATATTTTGTCGGAAGGACCAGTATACGCTATCCACCAAGATGACGCTGTACTCGCTAGCATGGATGATTGGAATCGTAACCAACATACTAAATCAGGTCTGCTGGGACGGGTGCGGGCAAGTTCTGTTGACGAACATCAAGCGGAACAGCACACTTTAGCATTCCTTGCCCATTATACCGCCAAGGGAAAATCACCCATGTGCGGTAACAGTATTTGCCAAGATCGCCGTTTTCTTGCCCGTTGGATGCCTACTCTGGAGGCATACTTTCATTACCGCAATCTCGATGTCAGCACCCTTAAAGAGTTAGCCCAGCGCTGGCACCCAAAGATAGCCAAAGGCTTTAATAAATCATCATCGCACCTAGCCCTTGATGATATTAAGGATTCCATCGCTGAACTTCGTCACTATCAGGAATGCTTATTTATCAGACCGGAAATCTAGAAGTCACTGGCACAGTGGAATCATTACCCCATTCTGACCAAGCGCCCGCATAACCTCTTACCCTGTTATAACCTAGATGTTTTAGCACCATATAGGTATGGGCAGAACGATGATGAGTTTGGCAATAGACGATAACTTCCTTGTCGGGGGTAACACCCAAGTCCATAAGCTGTTGGCGCAACAGGGTATCAGGTTTAAAACGTAAACACGGTGGAGAGTCCATCGCTTCGGTCCAATTCAGATTAACCGCGCCAGGAATACAACCAGCCCGGACGGCGCGTTGATCGCTTCCCGTATATTCGCCAGGTGAGCGGGTATCTAACAACACTAAATCATCTTGTCCAAGTCGCGTGAGAATGTAGTCTTTATCAGCTGTGGCGCTTGGATTAGCCAAATCGGCTCGATAATGACTGGGTGTCCGATGCACGGCGTCTTGTTCCATAGGACCGCCTTGCTCACACCAAGCGTACAGGCCACTGTTGAGAAGCGAAAAGGAACTGTGCCCCAAAACGTCTAAGGTCCAGAGTAACCGGCTGGCTCGACCACCCCCTTCATCGTCATAAGCCACTACGTGATCCTGCTGGTTTAACCCAAGGGCGGAAAACACTGCACTGAGATGGGCAAAATCAGGCAGTAATCCCATAGCAGGCGGGTTCATAGCGATAATATCCGTATAACTCAAATTGACTGCGCCTGGAATATGACCCTCCAGGTAGTTATCAGTAGAGCGCATATCTACGACAAGCAAATCGGCCTTACCGAGATAATTTTCTAACTGTTCAGGTTCGATCAGCAAAGGTAAGCGAGAAAAGGACATGGGCATAATCCTACAAGGTTATCAAAAGGCTCATTTCACCATAGGTCATTCTTAATTTAGAAGGAGTAGTTCGAAACAGTCAGTATCCCGTTACAAAACACAAAACTAAGAGAGTTCAAAACACTTTTTTTATACTCAATAGAGCTTAACAAGCTTTAACAATCAAGCGAGTAAAAAAGATAGCGCCTATTATAGGGTATTAGCTGATTGAGCCGTATACATTTAAAATAAAATATTTTATTCTCTCCTGAAGCTGATGTAGTTAAAAAAAGCCAATGCTAAAAACAATAAAAGCGTTACCATTTTCTGTGGAATTTGCTATTGTTTTGCTTATTGGATTTGGATACTTTTCATATCTATCATTAGAGTGGTTTGTATACTATTTCAATCCCACTGTTAACTATCCCTCTGTTATTGTTTCTAACAACGATGTTCTTGGTTTGCTTAAAATTGAGCTACTGTCATTTCTGCTGATTGTAGGTTTTCTCTGGATAAGAGGTTGGAGCATTGCGTCTCTTAATATCAAAGCAAACTTCAAACTAACCTTTTATGGGTTTGTGCTCTATATTGGGAATTGTTTATGTTCTATTTTTACTTTTTCGTTATTTGTTGCATTTTTAGGACCCGCCGTGTTTTCCGTAGGTTATCCCCTAGACTACAGCGAGCTTGATCGAAGTATTGTTCTATTGAGTTCTCTCATCAATCCGTTTTTTGAAGAGATATTAGTCACAGGATATATTATTCAATTCCTAAGGTACAGAAAGGGCTTTTGGTTTGCTGTTCATGCCAGCACCTTTGTACGATTACTTTACCATTTATATATGGGGCCCATGGTCATCATATTTATCTTACCAATGGGTATATTGTTCGCTTACACGTATGCTCGATGGGGTAAATTATGGCCACTTATCTTTGCTCATATGGTAGCTAACATAATAGGATTTACAATCGCAGGTAGTAGCATTTAATAAACGATTAAAAAATACACTATTGGTTTATAGCGCATAAAAACAAGAGATAACTTTAAGTTCTAAGTAATTTATTAATAAACGTTTAGTATCATTTACAAGAAAGGATATTTATTTAATGAATAGCGTCAATCCTTATGCAAGTCCAACTGCACAATTAAACCCTACATTAGACAAACCACAACAAGATATAACCACCTCAGAAAAACTAAACCCCTGGTTTTCCATTTGGACAAAACCTCGGGCGACTATGCAGCACATCATCAGCACAAACCCTACCCGTTTTGTGTTGCTGTTAGCGGCTGTTTCTGGATTTGGCGAAGCTTTAAGCCAAGCCAGTATGAATGCTACCGGAGATCAGTTTGCATGGCCAACCATTGTGGCAATGGCTGCAATCCTTGGCCCTATCGGTGGTTTAATAGGTTTATATGTGATTGGGTTTCTCATGCATTGGACAGGCCGTTGGATAGGGGGTCAAGCCTCTACCCAACATATCCGATCTGCCGTCGCATGGTCTAGCGTACCTATGATCTGGGCCTTGCTAATTTGGATTCCAAAGCTTATGTTGTTTGGCCAAGAACTGTTTACCAGTAGCGGGGCAAACATTGAATCAAATCCCTTTATTTTATCTACTGTAGTGGGTTTCGGTATACTAGAAACGGTTATTTCTGTATGGGCATTTGTAGTCTGTTTACATTGCTTAGGGCAAGTCCAAGGATTTTCAGCGTGGAGAGCATTAGTTAACTCAATTTTGGCGGGCTTAATAGTTGTTGGCCCGATTCTTATGCTAGCCATCGCAATAACGAATTTGCCATAATAATCACAGAAAAACTTGAAAAAATACCTTATCTATTCTTTAACAAATGGGTCATGGCCAATTCAGAATTCACCCTTATTCAACGCTTCTTTACTACCCAGAATGTTAAGCGTTCCGACGTGTTGCTGGGTGTTGGCGATGACTGCGCTCTCCTCCAGGTTCCACCTGGAGAGAGTCTGGCTATGACAACCGATACCTTAGTCTCTGGTGTACACTTTTTTGCCGATATAGATCCTGAAAGCCTTGGTCATAAAGCATTAGCAGTGAATTTGAGCGATTTAGCCGCCATGGGCGCTCGCCCAGCTTGGATTAGTTTGGCGCTTGCATTACCGGAGGCAAACGCTGACTGGTTAACGGCCTTTTCTCGAGGGCTTTTTCGGCTAGCGGAACGTTTTCAAGTACAATTAGTAGGCGGCGACACAACCCGAGGTCCACTCACCATCACCATTCAGGCTTGTGGTTTTGTGTCTAGCCAAAGCGCCCTGCGCCGAGATGGAGCTGCGCCGGAAGACCGCATTTATGTAACGGGAACTGTTGGGGATGCCGCATTAGCCCTGGCAGCTATAAAAAATCATCAGACCGTCTCCGAAACCCATGTTAACCATCTACAAATGCGTTTGAATCAACCCATTCCAAGAATTATCCAAGGTCTAGATCTGGGCGGAGTGGCCAGTGCGGCCATTGATATTTCCGATGGCCTCGCCCAAGACTTGACGCATATTCTTAAGCGCAGTGGCGTTGGCGCTACCTTAGAAGTGGATCACTTACCTCGCTCGCAAGCTTTGCAAACGAGCCTGCAAGCCGATGATGCTATCTCATTGGCCCTCAGCGGGGGGGATGATTATGAATTGTGCTTTACTGTGCCCCTTAAACATCAACCACGTCTCCAATCCCTTGCCGCTCAGTGGGAATGTACTTGTACTGAAATCGGCGTGATTGAAGCGCAGCCAGGATTGCGTTACCAATATAAGGATGGTAGTCCTTTTTACCTCTCTGGAACGGGTTATGACCACTTTGCCTAACAAACATCCCTGCAGCCAAGTCTGGCGTAATCCCATCCATTTTGTTGCCCTGGGTTTTGGTTCCGGCTGTTTTCCTAAGGCACCTGGCACCTTTGGCACCTTAGCGGCAATACCCCTCTATCTTTTGCTACAAAAGCTGCCTTTATTACCGTACCTTTTGATAATCGCCATAGGATTTGGCGTCGGCATATGGTTATGTGATCGTGTTGCCGAAGACTTGGGGGTGCATGACCATCCTAGTATTGTTTGGGATGAAATGATTGGTTATTTCATCACCATGCTTGCGGCCCCACCGGGATGGCTCTGGATCATTATAGGTTTTGTATTATTCCGCTTTTTTGACATCTTAAAACCCTGGCCTATTCTCTTAGTAGATCGACGGGTTCGAGGGGGTTTTGGGATTATGATTGATGATGTCTTGGCGGCAGTTTATGCAGGATTGGTTCTACAAACCCTGGCCTGGCTAACTTAGAGCATTTTCCATTTGACTGTACACATCGTTATCCTTCGGTATCGGCGTGCTCATGTACTGACTGACTCCGTGCGTCTCTCCTCGGCTGCCTTGTGTACAGCGAAAACACTCTAAAATTCCTTACAATCAGAACCTATTGTCGTAGTATCTAGGTAATAAAATAAATAACATAATCATATTCTTCCCTAGATTAACATCTTGGGTGTCCGGCGTGAGGAAATTTCCATGAAATTTGAAACCATCTCTATTCACGGGGGGTATCAACCCGAACCCACCACCAAAGCGGTGGCTGTCCCCATTTATCAAACCACTTCTTATGCTTTCGACGACACCCAACATGGTGCAGATCTTTTTGATCTAAAGGTGGAAGGCAATATCTACACGCGGATTATGAATCCCACCTCCGCCGTGTTGGAAAAACGGGTAGCGGCTATGGAAGGGGGCGTAGGCGCCCTCGCCTTTGCCTCGGGAATGGCGGCCATTACCGCCGGGGTTACTACGCTTGCCGAAGTGGGCGATAATATTGTTGCCACTAGCACCCTTTACGGCGGCACCTATAATTTGTTTGCCCATACTCTCCCACAATATGGCATTGAAGTGCGCTTTGCCGATTATCGGGATATCGAGGGCATGGCCCGTCTTATGGACGCACGTACAAAACTGCTATTTTGCGAATCCATCGGTAACCCAGCCGTCAACGTCGTGGATCTGGCACCCCTTGCCGATATGGCCCACAGCCACGGCGTACCGCTGATGGTGGACAACACCGTCGCGACACCCTATCTCTGTCGACCTTTTGAACACGGCGCCAATATCGTTACCCATTCCCTCACCAAATATATGGGTGGCCACGGCAACAGCATCGGCGGCATTTTAGTGGATTCCGGTAACTTTCCATGGGCCGACCACAAAGACCGTTTTGCCCGTCTCAACCAACCAGACCCTTCCTACCACGGCGTCGTCTATACCGAAGCATTGGGCAATGCGGCGTTTATCGGCCGGGCCCGAGTGGTGCCGTTGCGTAGCACCGGAGCCGCTATTTCTCCCTTCAACAGTTTTTTAATTCTGCAAGGTCTGGAAACCCTACCCGTGCGCATGGACCGGCATTGTGAAAATGCTTTAAAGGTAGCCCACTACTTGCAAGACCATAACCAAGTGGAATGGGTAAAATACCCCGCTTTACCCACCAGCCCTGAAAGACATTTGGTTGAAAAATACATGGGCGGCCGTGGCTCAAGTATTATGAGTTTTGGCATCAAAGGCGGCCGCCAGCAAGGGGCTCAATTTATCGATGCCTTACAACTGATTACGCGCCTGGTCAATATTGGCGATGCCAAATCCCTTGCCTGCCATCCAGCCACCACCACCCACCGCCAGCTTTCTCCCCAGGAATTGGCTCAGGCGGGTGTCTCGGAGGACTTGGTGCGGTTGTCCATTGGTCTTGAACACAGCGACGATATTCTAGCGGATCTCGAACAAGCCTTGGCAGCCACTCATTAACCAGTCGGTTTATTTAGGAACCGTGAAACGGGAATTACTAAAACTACTACAGCAGTTCTTACGGGGTGAGCTACGCCGTGCGAAACGCAGAAAAAGCAACAGCGTGCTGTGGATTGCGATCCTCACGGTCACTGTCTTTGGTATCGGCCAGTGGCTTTATGAACCCAAAGCGCCACTACCCAACAAAGGTGTTGAACTGACGTGCGAATTACGTAACGTCTATGATGGCGATACCGTCGCCGCCAGCTGTGAGGAAGGCCGTCTGACGGTGCGGGTATTTGGTATCGACGCACCAGAAATGGGCCAGCAACCTTGGGGAGACCAGTCACGCGCCATGTTACAACAGCTATTGCCCAATGCGGCAATACGGCTTAAGGTGAAAGACACCGACCGCTACGGCCGGGTGGTGGCGCAAATCTATGATCATAATCAAGACGACTTAGGGCTAGAACTGGTGCGACAAGGGGGCGCGGTGGTTTACGTCCAATATAATGACGCTATCACCTATCAAACAGCGCAACGACAGGCCAAACAGAAAAGGCTGGGTGTTTGGTCACAAGCTGGCGCCCAACAAACACCCTGGGAATGGCGTAAACTCAATCCCCGTTAAATTATGACCACTGGTGAACCTACGGTTTTAAAATTAGAGGCGGACATTGAACTGGATGGCGTTAACGCCTACTGCGTAGGCCCCTGGACTGTGGCTGGCATAGCAGGGTTAGAGAAGCGCCTGGCGCAATTACAATGGCCAGGGGGTGAAATTCTACTCAATGGCGCCCGCCTTGGTAACTTGGATACCAGCGGCGCATGGCTGCTAACCACTACCCTAGCTGACCTTAAGCAATCCGGCCATGAGGCCGAGCTGGTGGGTCTACGCCCGCAACATGAGGCGTTGGTGAACCTGGTCATCGAACGCCAGCGTGCTGCACAAAAAGCAGCACAACCGCTACCGAAACCTTTAGGGCCCATTGCTTGGCTTGGTAAACAGGTTTGGAGCAAGGTAACACACGCCCTCGGTCTGCTGGCTTTTCTCGGCGAAACCACCATCGCCTTTGGCAAAACCCTCATACAACCAAGCCAATTACGCTGGCGTGCGCTGTTTGCTAACTTGGAACGGGCAGGGCTCGATGCCATGCCCATTGTTGGTCTGTTATCTTTTTTAATTGGGGTGGTGGTTGCCTATCAGGGCGGTGTTCAACTCAAGCTCTATGGGGCGAATATTTTTATCGTGGAACTGGTTTCCCTAACCATGTTACGGGAATTAGCGCCCCTCCTCACGGCCATTATTGTCGCTGGACGAACCGGTTCTTCTTTCGCGGCCCAGATTGGCACCATGAAGCTGACCGAAGAAATCGATGCCTTAAGAGTAATAGGCATCAGTCCTTTTTTTGTGCTGGTATTGCCTAAAATGTTAAGCCTCTGCATCGCCTTACCCTTGCTTACCTTATTCGCCGATATGATGAGCCTACTGGGGGGCATGGTGGTGGCTGCTTTACTGTTAGACGTAAGTTTTACTGATTTTATAAATCGGATTCCGCAAGTTGTTACCCTATTTTCCTTTTTATTCGGTATCTTAAAAGCTCCGGTTTTCGCCATTGTGATTGCTTTGGTGGGCTGTTACCAAGGGTTTCAGGTTCGTGGTGGGGCTGACAGTGTGGGACGGCAAACTACGGAAAGTGTGGTGCAGGCTATTTTCTTGGTGATCATTGCGGATGCGCTTTTCGCCGTCTTCCTCGGTACAAAAGGAATTTATTAATCGTGAGCGATGATGAATGCGTCATTGACATCAGGGGTCTAAGAACCCAATTTGGTTCTCATGTGGTTCACGATAATTTAGATATGACTATCCATCGCGGCCAGATCGTGGGATTGGTAGGCGGTAGCGGCGCCGGTAAGACGGTGTTGCTGCGGCAAATTCTCATGTTGGATAAACCCGCTGCCGGTTCCATTCGAGTTTTCGGGCAGGAAGTCGTCGGCGCATCTGCTAGTGAAGTGGCTAAATTAAATGAGCGGTTTGGTGTGTTATTTCAACACGGCGCTCTATTTACTTCGCTGACTATTCGAGACAATGTGGCGGTGCCTTTGCAAGAACACACGCAGTTAAGCCGTCGCTGCATCAAAGAATTGGCTGAATTAAAAATAGCCTTGGCAGGTTTGCCAGCCTCGGCAGCCGATCAGTACCCCAATGAATTGAGTGGTGGCATGATCAAACGTGCCGCCATGGCCCGTGCCTTGGCTTTAGACCCTGATTTATTGTTTTTAGATGAACCTTCTGCGGGCCTCGATCCTGTTAGCGCCAACGCTTTAGATGAGCTGATTCTGCAGCTCAAGGATTCATTAGGCTTAACTGTATTGATGGTAACCCATGACTTGGATTCCCTCTGGCGGACCACTGACCGGGTCGCTTTTTTAGGCGAAAAGAAGGTGCTTGGCTACGCTACGATAGCGGCGCTTAGTCAGGCCGAGCATCCGCTGATCCAGGCGTTTTTTAACGGCCCCCGGGGCCGGGCAGCTCAGGCAGCCCAGGAGAACTGATGGAATCAAAAGTAAACTATACCTTCGTCGGGTTGTTTGTGATTGTGCTTACCGTCGGCATAGTGGCTATTGCCGCCTGGTTGACGGCCGCCACCGACAGTCGCGAGTACGACTACTATCGGGTTTATGTACGAGAGTCGGTGGCGGGTCTTAATGTGAACGCCTCCGTCAAATATAAAGGCGTTGATGTGGGCCAAGTCACTTCCATCGGATTGGCCCCTAACAACCCTGACCGGGTTGAACTGATACTAAGGATTGAAGAAGACACACCCATTCGGGAAAGAACCCTAGCAAAGTTAGTCTCCCAAGGCATCACGGGTCTTGTTTATGTGGAACTCAGTGGCGGCGGCGCTTCACCACCTTTAACGGCTGAAGATGAGGAAGATCTACCTATCATAAAAAGTGGACCGTCGCTGGTGGCCCGCGCCGAAGAAGCTTTTAATAATCTTTACTTGAGATTGGATGATTTATTAAGCCAACGTAATCTGAATGCTGTCGGCGAAACTCTGGCCAGTATTCAGACGCTTGCAGAAGTTGCCGCTTCCCGCTCCGACGATATCGATAAAACCCTGGCGAATCTGCAAACCATTAGCAGCATGTTGGCAAGCAGTGCTGATACGTTCGAGCAAACCTTGCAAAGCGGCGCCAAAATTACTGCCGATCTTAATACTCAGCTCGAACCGCTGGTGAAACAAGCCAACGCAACCCTTGCCGCCCTGAAAGCGACAGCAGAAGCCTTTACCGGTATTGGGGAAGATGTAGCCGTTTTTGTGGATGAGAGTCGGCGGGAGATCAATCAGTTAAGTCGTCAAACCACGCCGGAACTGAATAAGCTGCTCAGTAATCTTGACCGCTTAGCGGCCACTCTGGCAGGTTTTGTGAGAACCCTCGAGCGCGAACCTAGTCAATTGTTGTTTGGTGGTTCAAACAGAACACCCGGACCCGGCGAATAGAAAATGTCTCTTTTTTCAGTAAAGTTTATGCTTCAGTGCAATTCTCTATGGGCAGGGTATTTTGTCTTTGCGGTGCTGCTGTCCCTAGGCGCAAATCTAGGCGGATGTGCATCTACCCCTGTCAACACTTACGTGCTAGACGTTTATCCCAAACCACCTGCAACCGTTACGCCGAGTCAAGAAACCCTTTTGATAAGTACCCCTAAGGCTGAGCCAGGTTTCGACACGCCGCTTATCGCTTACCAACAACGCCCCTATGGTCTTGATTACTTTGTCAATAGCCGCTGGGTGGACACGCCTGCACAAATGCTGCATCGGCTTATTGTCGACACGTTGGCGGGTACAAATGGATTTGCCGCTGTGTTGGCTTCTCCTACCCCAGCGGAGGGTGATCTCCGTTTGGAAACTACCATCATCCGCTTACAGCAGGACTTTACCCAACAACCGAGTCAGGTTCGCTTAGTTTTACGGACTGCCCTTTTCGACATCGACAATAATCGTCTTTTGGGCAGCCGCTTTCTAGAAGCGACCCAGATAGCGCCCAGTGAAGACGCCTATGGCGGCGTACAAGCAGCCAATGACGCACTACGGCAAGTATTAGCGGAGCTACAAGATTTTGTGCTAGAAACCGTAGCCAATCGACGCCGACTACGCTCAGCGCCCTATAGCGATAGATCTATCACCGACAGTTAAATTGTGTTTTAGCTAAAAACGTGACCATGACAGCCATTCACGCAACACATATCAGCACCAACCGAGAAAAATAGCAATATTAGGACTTACGCAGCTCGTTCCAGAAGACGCCGTAAACACTTCCCTGTGGGCTTGA
>CAZGON010000113.1:11747-12145 GCA_964527085.1 uncultured Candidatus Competibacteraceae bacterium | reverse complement strand
ACGATAAAAGTAAATACTCGCATCCTGGTATGGGGCCTATCAATGATGCCCTTCTAACCCGGGAATCCTGGAAGATATTCCAAATCATGGCGGAATTTGTCGAAGGCTTTGAGCGGTTGGTGCGAATTAAGCCGTCGGTGAGTATTTTTGGCTCGTCCCGTTGTGCATCGGATCATCCTTATTACCAGCTGGCAGAGGCTATTGCCCATACCCTTTCCGAGGCCGGTTTTTCTGTAGTCAGCGGGGGTGGTCCAGGGATCATGGAAGCTGCCAACAAAGGAGCCTACATGGGTAAATCCCCCAGTATTGGTCTAAATATTCAACTGCCCCATGAGCAGACCAATAATAATTATCAAGACATCAGTTTGACATTTCGACATTTTTTTTCACGTAAAGTG
>CAZGON010000113.1:0-11735 GCA_964527085.1 uncultured Candidatus Competibacteraceae bacterium | reverse complement strand
AAAACCCGTCGCATTCCTGTCATTTTAGTACATTCTCCCTATTGGAAAGGTCTCATAGATTGGTTTCGCAATACCTTGGTTGTAGAAGGCGCCATCGATGCCGATGACCTAAATCTCCTGCAGATACTAGACAAACCCCAGGACGTAGTGGATGCTATCTTTAATTTCTACGAAGGTCGGGGTTTTGAGCCTTCGCCGGAGGAACAGCAAATCCTCCTCGATCTTTAAATGGGTGCGAATACTTTATGTTCTCGAAAAAAAGGAGTTCGCTAATGCGTACGCTGCCCTTTATGTTGCTCTTTATCGTTGCCACGGCTGTTGCCCAACAGCCACCGCCACCCGACCTAGAACCAGTGCCAGACGGTGCGCCAGGTGGTGCTACAGCGGACAATCCGGGGTTACCCGAAGTCACCATCCGGCGTCTTACCGATGCCGTGGTGAAAGAGTATCGAATCAATAATCGATTATATATGGTCCAGGTTTTACCAAAGTTAGGCTTGCCCTATTTCCTGTTAGATGCCGATGGAGACGGTAATCTGGAAACTCGCTACAACGATCTGGATGACCGACTTATGATTCCTGGCTGGGTAATTTTAAGTTGGTAAATTTTTGCGTGGTTCCTCTATTTCCTGTGTTGATGTGAAAGACCATGACTTATGTCGGTTTATACTTGGGTTGAACCCCATGAACTAGAAGCATTTTTACAAGACTATCCGGTGGGAACGCTGGTGGAATATCAGGGTATCAGCGAAGGTATCGAAAATACCAATTACTTTGTCACCACCACCCGTGGTCGTTATGTGCTTACCTTATTTGAATCCATTGGTTTTGATGATCTACCTTATTATCTAGATCTTATGGCGTTTTTAGCGGAACGCGATGTGCCTAGTGCGCATCCCATCGGGGACTGTAAAGGAAATTATCTACGCACCTTTAAAACCAAACCCGCAGCACTGGTGCAACGCTTGCGGGGCGCTAGCACAACATCTCCAAACCTTCAGCAGTGTCAGGCTATTGGTGCGGCGCTGGGGCATTTACACGCCCATGGACAAGATTTTGCTGGACGCCGGACTCACACCCGTGGTCCCCGTTGGCGGCGCCAAATAGCGGAACGTCTGGTTTCCTATGTGAACAAAGACGAAGCGGCTTTACTCCGCCAAGAGGTATCTTTTCAGGGTCAATTCAGCCGCGCTGGATTGCCTTGGGGGGTGATCCACGCTGATCTGTTCCGTGACAACGCCCTATTCGTCGGTGATAGCCTAACCGGGATTATCGATTTCTACTACGCCTGTAACAGTGTATTGCTGTATGACGTGGCAGTCACCGTAAACGACTGGTGTTTTGTCAACGGAGCGCTGGATGCTGAGAAAACAGTAGCCCTTTTAACCGCTTATCATCCCCATCGTCCTTTGCTCCCTTGCGAACACACCGTGTGGCCTGCCATGTTGCGGGTTGCGGCGTTACGTTTTTGGCTCTCGCGTTTGCAAGATCAGTTATTTCCGCGCCCTGGCGAACTCACCCAAATAAAAGACCCAAATGAATTTAAACGCATTCTGATTGCCCATGTGGATCAGTATGCAACCTTACAGGATCTTTGGGTCTAGAGCATTTCCTATTCGGTTGTACCCGTCGTTGGCCTTCGGTATCGATGTGCTCATGTACTCTGTGTACACTCCGCGCGTCGGACCAAAGCCGCCTTGGTTACAGCCAAAGCGAAAACGCTCTAGCGTCTTTTTTGTTTGGCCATAAGCATGCTAATGTTTTTCTGCAAGGGAAAGGGCTTTACCCCGATGCCAAGCGATGAGCATGGCGGGTGGTTTCTGGAAGCCGGTAGCGGGTACAGCAATCCATGACGTAGGCGATGGAAGTTACTAGGCTGATGCGATGACCCGCTGAGATATACAACGGTTTTACGCCAACGCGGGTGCGTAGTACCGCGCCGATCACTTCCTCACCGTCTTGCAAGGCTGTCCAGGCACCCCGTTCCTGAGGTACACCTCCGTGGGTTCCCCATAGGCGGCTTTTAGCAACGCCGATGCTGGGAATATCTACCAGTAGGCCCAAATGGCTGGCGATGCCCAGACGTCTTGGATGAGCGATGCCCTGCCCATCGCAGAGTAACAAATCAGGGGGCTGGGTAAGCTGCCCTAAAGCATCGAGTACCGCAGGAATTTCCCGAAATGATAATAAACCCGGTACATAAGGAAAACGGGTCGGGCAGTGGGCGATAGCGGTTTCTTGCAGAGTTAATGCTGGATAGTTTAATACGGCAACCGCAGCTCGGGTAACTCGCCCCTTATCCTCAAAACCCACATCAACCCCAGCTATACGATGAACGTTATCATAACAGTCTTCAAGAATAAGGTATTGCCGCAACGTCTTTTGCAGAGTAATAGCTTGTTTTGGGGTGAGATTCCAAGGATGTTCCAGTGTGTCCGCCATAGGGGTAAATGTAGAGGTGGTAAGTTACGCTTAGCGTCGACCCAATCGATACAAAGCCAATTCCCCCAACAAATTAGGCAGCAGGCGCAAACCAAAGCTGGAACGGTGAGCGTAATCTACGACGGCCCGCTGAAGGATGCTGATGCCTTTACGTTGGCACAGCTTTTCAAAATCCTGAATAGTAAACAAATGAATATTGGGCGTATTGTACCAAGCGTAGGGAAGGGTTTTTTTAACCACCGGCATATGTCCCCCGAAGGCAAGCTGAACACGGCATTTCCAATAGCCAAAGTTAGGAAAAGTAACGATGCCTTCTCGGCCTACCCGCAACATTTCATCCAGCAAACGTTCTGTATGCTGCACCGCTTGCAGGGTTTGTGTCATGATCACATAATCAAAGGCGGCATCATTAAAATCTGATAAACCGGCTTCTAGGTTCGTATGGATCACGTTGACACCTGCTTCCACGGACTCGATGATTTTGTTTTCGTCAATTTCCAGACCGTAACCCCGTACTTGTTTATGATCCCTCAAATGGGCTAGCAAAGTACCATCACCGCAACCCAGGTCCAAGACTCTGGTAGCGGGCCTCACCCACTTGGCGATAATGGTCAGGTCAGGCCGCATTGTCACATACTTCCCGAGCTACGTTTTGCAGATAGGCGTTAAGGGTTGCCTGGTATTTGGGAATCGGCATAAGAAACCCATCGTGGCCTTGCTCGGCTTCAATTTCCGCATAACTGACTTCCTTTTCCGCCGCCACCAGGTCCTTTACGATCTCATGGGATCGGCTAGGGGCGAAACGCCAGTCGCTGGTAAACGAGATGACGAGAAAACGAGCTTTGGCGCGCCGAAAAGCCGCGATTAGATCATCGTTGTAATCGACGGCAGGATCAAAATAATCTAAGGTCTTGGTGATCAGTAAATAACTATTGGCATCGAAACGATCCACAAAGGCGTTGCCCTGATAACGGAGATAACTTTCCACTTGAAATTCAGAATCAAAGTGATAATACAGTTTGTCTTTGTGCAGTTCGCGGCCAAACTTGGCGCGCATGCCTTCATCGGAAAGATAGGTTATGTGGCCCAGCATCCGGGCTAACATAAGGCCCCGGCGTGGTACAACGCCATGTTCGTAATAATGTCCTTGATAGAAATCGGGATCAGAAAGAATAGCCTGGCGGGCTACTTCGTTAAAGGCAATATTTTGCGCGGATAAGCGCGGCGCCGCGGCGATGACCACGGCATGGCGCAGACGTTCTGGGAAATCGATGGCCCACTGCATGGCTTGCATGCCACCAAGGCTACCGCCAATGACCGCCACCCAGGTGGTGATGGCTAACCGATCCGCCAGCCGGGCTTGACTGCGCACCCAGTCCTTGACCGTAACAATAGGAAAATCCGGGCCATAGGGTTTGTTGGTTTCAGGATTAATCGACATAGGACCTGTGGAGCCTTTACAGCTACCCAGGTTATTACAACACACCACAAAAAATTTTTGGGTATCAATAGGTTTGCCGGGTCCAATACTGGACTCCCACCAACCCGGTTTACGGTCGTTAAGATCGTGGTAACCGGCGGCATGATGATCTCCGGAAAGGGCATGGCAGATAAGCACAGCATTACTATGCGCAGCATTCAGGGCGCCATAGGTTTCGTAGATCAGTTCATAGCGCGGTAGCGTCTGTCCACAATCGAGGGTGAGCGGTTCCTCAAATTGCAGCGTTTTGGGGGTAACTAAACCAACAGAATCAGAAGAAGTCAAGGAACTGTACATGGGTGCGCTGTGGCAGATAAATAGCGGCGAATTTAGCTAGCAGAGTCATCCTGAATTAGTTAATGGTGGTCATTCCAACAATACCACAAAAGTTTTTTTCATTAGCTGCCCACCATAAGTCGAATACCCATATCCCGTAATGGCGCAACCAATACGATCTTGAGTAACTGTAAGGCAATCAAGACCAAAATAGGCGATAAGTCGATGCCAGAGATGGGGGGTAACACCCCTCGCGCAGGGCGGAGTACTGGCTCGGTTAGCTGGTAGAGCAAAGTCACCGCAGGATGACTTGGATCAGGGTTCACCCAGCTCAAGATGGCTTGAATGATAACTGCCCAGAAGAGCACATTAAGCAGCAAGTTTAACAGTTCCGCGAAGGCCACTAACAGGACACCCCCAAACTGAACACTTTGATCATTTAGCAGAAAAACCAGTGTTAGCTCGATGACTTGTAACCCCATCATCAGAATCACAGCCGCCATATCGAGTCCTAAGTAGCCTGGAATAAGACGTCGCATGGGCAGTAACGGTGGGTTAGTGATTTTTACCAAAAATTGCACCAATGGGTTATAAAAATCCGCCCGTACCCACTGCAACAAAAACCGTAGCATCACGGCTAAGATATAAAAACCAAACAGGGTTTGGACGAGAAAGACCCCTGCATTATTGGCATAAGCCCCGCTGTTCATGATTTTCCTCCCAACAAATCCCCAAGTTCGCAGGCTCGTTGGCGAGCTGCTTCTAAGGCGTTGATAAACAATGCTTCTAATTGGCCTGCCTGCAATACCTCAAGGGCACGCTCTGTGGTACCGCCTGGCGAGGTCACGCGACTTCGCAGCAAGGCTGGGCTCTGGGGGCTTTCTAAGGCCATTTTGGCAGCGCCAAAAGCCGTTTCCAGAGTCAGTAAACGTGCTTGTTCCGCATTGAGACCCAGTTTAATACCTGCTTGCTCCAAGGCTTCCATCACCAGGAAAAAGTAGGCAGGTCCACTGCCGGATAGCGCAGTGACGCTATCCAGAAGATTTTCGTCGTCTACCCAAATGGTCAGTCCTACAGCGCGTAAAATGGATTCGGCAAGTTGCTGCTGTTGGTCGGAAACATGCGGGTTAGCGTAAAGTGCTGTAGCTCCGCTTTTAACCAGGGCAGGAGTGTTTGGCATGCTGCGCACGATGGCTACCTGGTTGCCTAGCCAGCGGCGTAAATCTGGCTCTCGAACGCCAGCCGCTACTGAAATAACCAGAGGCTGATAGTGCTGTACAGCGCTTGCAAGTGGCTCTGCGACCGCTTGCAATGCCTGAGGTTTAACGGCCAAGACGAGCACTGAAGCAGGTTCGATAACAGCGCTATTATCAGCGTCGGTATGAACCTCAAACTGGCTATGCAGTCGTGCCCGCTGTTCGCCGCTAGGCTCAGCCACCCAAATATTGCTTGGTGGACAGCCATCGGCGATCAATCCGCCAATTAAGCTAGTGGCCATATTGCCACCGCCAATAAAGGCTATACGGGTTTTTTTCATAGCTATAAGTGCCTTTGCAGTTGAACAAGCGCCTTAAGAAAACTACAGCCTAGATTGCTATTTGGCAATCACAACGGGAGCAGCGCTTAATAGAGAATTAACGATTTTTGCTAGAAAGCAGTTTGAGAGTTTGCCCACGGACGCTGCTAACACGATTATCTTTTTGATAGATTTCAAAAACCTTGCGTTTGCTTGGCGCATTGAGCCGTTGATAAAAAAGATAGGTTCCCATGAACTGGTCACGCAATGTTGTCTCGAAGTCCCCTTGTCGCAAACCGAGCGGTAGCCGTTCTGCTGAACCGAGGGTATTCAATATACCTGCATCTTCCGTCGTGACTGGGCTAGTGGCAAGCCGTTTGGCGTCAGATTCCACTTCTTGTAAATAATCGTCAGCAGTGGCCGCTCGACCATAGGAAGGGATAATCAAAAGGCTGCCAATAATAAGGCAAAGCAACCTGGTTTTGGCATAAAACCCAGGTGTTAAAAACATGCCATTTCCTCTTTGCTGAAAATATTCAAATGCATGGCTATCCGATGTGCTTAATTGGCTTAGTAAGGTCTTTTATGGGTTACAGTAATGGATCTTTCACTTTGGACGCGGCCCAAAAATAGCTGTGCCTACTCTCACTAAGGTGGCGCCTTCAGCAATAGCAGCCTCTAGATCAGCAGACATACCCATAGACAGGGTATCCATCGCTAGACTGCTTGCTGCAAGCTTTTCCTGAAGTTCTCGTAGCTGAGCAAATGGGCGGCGCTGTTGCTCGAAAGTATTGCTCAAGGCTGGTACAGCCATCAAACCACGCAATCGCAAACGGGGTAGGTCCCTGACTGCAGAAGCTACACTACAAACATCTGCAATATGCATGCCGTTTTTGGTCGGTTCATCGCTTATATTAACCTGAAGACAAATATTTAAAGGCGGTAAAGACCCGGGCCGTTGCTCATTTAGCCGTTGTGCAATTTTAAGGCGATCCACACTATGTACCCAGTTAAAGTGCTCAGCAATATGCCGGGTTTTGTTGGATTGAATAGGACCAATAAAGTGCCAGTGCAATTCTAAATCCGCTAAATCTTGCATTTTTGTTAAGGCTTCTTGCACATAATTTTCTCCAAAATGATGCAGTCCTGCTGCGGCAGCGGTGGCAATAGCGGTTGATGCTTGTTTTTTGCTCACTGCAATTAAGGCAACTGATCCTGATGGACGGCCAAAATGGTTTTCAGCGTCTCGTATGCGTCTCCGGACGGTATGAAGATTGTCGATAATATTAAGCATGGTCATTCCAATCATGCAAGACGATTATAGCGTTTGCGGCCCAGGGAAAATCGATATTTGCACTCAGAATGGGTTTATTGGTATATTTTTTGCATAACCTTTGAATTAGATGCATCAGCTCATATAGAAAGGAATAATTTTATGCATAATCTGGACGATTTATTAACGTTTGCTGTAAAAAATAACGCCTCGGATCTTCATCTCTCTGCCGGACTTCCTCCCATGATTCGTGTTGATGGGGAGGTAAAACGTATCAACTTACCAGCCCTCGAACACAAGGAAGTTCATCGACTAATCTACGACATTATGCAAGATAACAGCCGCAAGGAATACGATGAAACCTTAGAATGCGATTTTTCCTTTGCGGTGCCTAAGCTAGCCCGCTTTCGTGTCAATGCCTTTAAACAAGACCGAGGCGCCGGCGCGGTGTTTAGAACCATTCCTACCAAAGTGTTTACCTTGGAAGACCTCAACTGTCCTGCGGTTTTTCGGGACATCATACAGGTACCGCGAGGTTTGATTCTAGTAACCGGTCCTACCGGTTCTGGTAAATCCACCACGTTGGCCGCCATGATCGATCATAAAAATAAGAACGAATATGGTCATATACTGACCATCGAGGATCCCATCGAGTTTGTCCACGAAAGCAATAAGTGTCTCATCAACCAACGTGAAGTCCATCGTGATACCAAGAGTTTTAACAACGCACTCCGGTCGGCGTTGCGCGAAGATCCCGATATTATTTTAGTGGGCGAATTGCGTGATCTAGAGACCATTCGTTTGGCGTTAACCGCGTCTGAAACCGGCCATTTAGTGTTTGGCACCCTCCATACCAGTTCGGCCCCTAAAACTATTGACCGTGTTATTGATGTTTTTCCAGCTGGCGAGAAGGCGTTGGTGCGCTCTATGCTATCTGAATCTTTGCGGGCTGTTATCTCCCAGACACTGTTAAAGAAAACGGGTGGTGGTCGTGCGGCAGCTTACGAGATTATGATCGGTACACCCGCAGTTCGTAATCTTATTCGGGAAGATAAAGTTGCCCAGATGTATTCAGCTATTCAAACTGGTAGTTCCTTTGGGATGCAAACGTTGGATCAACACCTTGTGCAATTGGTCAAAGCTGGCCTAATAAGCCGTCAGGACGCTATGTCTAAGGCAAAGAGTCCGGAGCAATTTAGATAACTAGAACAGGTGGTGGTTTTTATAGAAACCATCACTACATTATTTATACTGTTGTTGACTAAACCAGGTTTCTAAAATAATAGCGGCCGCCAGCGCATCTATGGCTATTTGCTTATGGCGGTTTGCGTGAGTTTGCTTTTTTTTTAGAAAATTTTTTGCTTCGTATGAAGAAAGGTGTTCGTCAATGGTTTCTACTGGTAACTGATAGCGTAATTGCAAAGCCCGGCCAAAATCGAGGGCGACTTTAGTCACTGTGTTAGGTGTGCCATCGGCATGGTAGGGAACACCTACCACGAAAAGCCCTGGTTGCCACTCTTGTACCAGAGACGTAATAGTATCCCAATCGGGAAATCCAGCACGCATCTTGAGGGTTATGAGGGGTTGGGCCGCTTGGGTGATTTGTTGACCAATGGCTACACCCATACGAACAGTGCCAAAGTCAAATCCCATTATGGTCCCTGCTAAAGACATCAATAGCGTCTCTTACATCTCAACATAATAAGGCGATATCTGCTCAAGGAGCGCCACGGATTAAGCATGACCTGCTTCGCCCGAGAGGAGGTTTAAATCGACTCCCAACAGTGCTGCTGCCGCCGTCCAGCGTTGTTCGTTTGGCGTCTTAAAGAGGATATTTTCATCGATGGGTACCGACAGCCAGGCATTCTGCCCTAATTCTTGTTCCAATTGCCCAGGTCCCCAACCGGCATAACCCAGCGCAACCAAAGCTTGCTCGAAACCTTCACCTTGGGCCAAGCCATGCAGGATATCCCGCGATGTGGTGATGCCTATTCTATCAGTAACTTGCAGGGTGGAGCCCCAATGACCTAGGGGTGTATGCACAACGAATCCTTGCTCTGGTTGTACAGGCCCACCCGCATAGATAGGCATGGTGGCTATCTCTGGCAACGCAACTGGAATTTCCAAATGTTCCAGTAATTCTCCAAGGGTAAGGTTTAAGGGTCGATTGATGACAATGCCTAAAGCGCCGTTAGCATTATGTTCGCCAATGTAGCTAACTGTCTGAAAGAAGTTTGGATCGACCAAACTTGGCATAGCCATTAGAAAATGATTGCTAAGATAAGTGGTTTCTGTCATGGCGAGTGTGGTCAAGCTTTGTTGTCCAGTTTATGGATCGCCTTTGTGCGCTTAAAGTTTTATCTGAATGTCCATTGATGCTTGATGCGCAATACGTCGTATTGACGGCGCAGCGTATCGGGAAAAGGCGCATAAGGCGCTGCTTCGGTGACAATACGTCGGATTGTCGCGTCTAGCTGTTTGTTTCCAGAGGATCGAATGATTAAAATGTCCCCCAAGCTTCCATCAGCGCGAATGGCAACATCTAAAATCGGTGCTTTGCCTTTGCTCTGCCGCAACGTGCGCGGCAAATTAAGTTCACCCATGCGCTCTACCTTGCCCACCCAATATGCCGCATAGGCGCCATCGGGTGTGGTGGTGTTGTAAAGATCAGCATGTTTTTCTCGTGCATTGCCAAGTCGGTCCTGGTCAGCTGATAAACGGGCTTGCCGTAAGCCTTGGTCCATCAGATCGGCAACGTTAAGGGTTGTCAATGCTGGCTCACTGGAAGGGGGTGTTGGTTTAGCATAAACTTCAGCCGGAGTCGCCGATGGTGGTTGCTCGGAGGGTAGGGTAGTAGCGGGAGTCGGCGTTGTAATGAGTTTCGCAGTATCATCCAGAGGTTTTGTTGGAGCTGTTTCGGGCACAGTTTCGGGCACAGCAGGCAGCGCAGGTTGTTTGAGTCCTGATGGCTTAGGAGGTGCTGTATGAGTAGTGGTGTCTTGCTGGCCACCTGCAGGTTTTAAAAAACTAACATGTAAACTCCAAGCAGGACTTTTGGGAGGCGCAGCAGGCTCGCTAAATTGGATACCTAAAATAAGCAAGCCATGCACTCCTATAGCTAGCATAAGCGCTAGCTTAAAATAGGGATTTTTGTTTCCCTTAAAAGAGTACGTGCTTATTAATGAAGAAGTCATACTTTTATTATCCCATAGCCTATGGAGTCTGCGTCAGCTGGTTAGCAATCATATCCATCAGATCTCCGCAGATATCCAGCCCAAACTGGGCGTCCAGCTCCCGGGCGCAAGTTGGGCTTGTGACATTAATCTCGGTTAAATAATCCCCAATGACATCTAAGCCAACAAATAATAATCCCATATCCCGCAGTTTAGGACCGACTTGTTTGCAAATCCAGTGATCGCGTTCGTTAAGAGTAATACCTTTGCCAATGCCACCCGCAGCTAAGTTCGCGCGGGTTTCACCATGAGCCGGGATACGGGCCAGGGCATAAGGTACCGGTTCGCCGTTGATAAGCAGTATTCGCTTGTCACCGGATGAGGCCACCTGGGGTAGGTATTGCTGCGTCATGGCAAAACGTTGCCCTCGCGCCGTCAGTGTTTCTAAGATGACATTGACATTCGGGTCATCAGTGCGTAGCCGAAAAACCAATGTACCCCCCATGCCTCCTAAGGGTTTAACGATAATATCACCCTCTGCCTTCAAAAAATCTTTGATTCGCTCCTTGTCAGAGCTGATGACCGTTGCTGGAAAGCATTCAGGAAACTGAAGCACAAACAGTTTTTCATTGGCATCACGCAGACTACGTGGTCGATTCACCACTAGCGTACCGCTTGCTTCAGTTTGTTCAAGGATATAAGTAGTGTAAATATACTCCATATCAAAAGGAGGATCTTTACGCATTAATATGACGTCTAATTCTTTTAAGGGAAGGTCTTTTTCGCCATTAAAACTAAACCAATTATTGGGATTGTCTTTTACCTTTAGGTGACGGGAACGCCCAAAGGCATCTGTATCTCGTAAATAAAGATCTTGTTGTTCAAAATAATGCAGGGTCCAGCCGCGTGCTTGCGCCGCTAGCAACATAGCGAAAGTAGTGTCTTTCTTAATATTAATGGAATCAATAGGATCCATGATCACGCCCAGTTGCAGTGTCATACAGCAGTTCCTTACAAAAAAGTAGCTCCATTTTATCTTGACGCCCTTATGTTGTGTAAGTCCCTATCAACGATTGATGGTCTAAAGTAACGGTCTTAGCTGTATGCCGTCGTAGCACCGCTTGCAAAAAATAGGCTAGAGCATTTCCCATTTGGTCGTACCCGTCGTTAGCCTTCGGTATCGATATGCTCACTCCGCGCATCTCTCCTCGGTTGTCTTGGTTACAGCCAAAGCGAAAACGTTCTAGGCGTCAATTTGTAGACTCCGCAAACTTTTCTTGACCAACTCGGTGACAGATTTCCGTCGGTCAAGGTTGTAAGGGCGAGCGGCGTGATTTAGCTTTTATGTGATTTTTGAAGTTAACAGCGTTTTGATCTTTAGAATTTTTTGAAAGATACAATAAGGTAACCTGCTGCAAGATTTCACTTATCTTTCTGTCTAGTTGTAAACCGCCTTTCTTACTGAAAAAACTCTACGTTTATGGCAATCCATAGCTATCTTTAACGGACGCATAAATTATCGTCAAAACGACCTTTAAATAACGTGAGTTCTGGATAAGCCTGGGGTTAATGGGT
>CAZGON010000112.1:10410-12157 GCA_964527085.1 uncultured Candidatus Competibacteraceae bacterium | reverse complement strand
TCCCTTTCCTTCGCCTGAAGGCGAGGGATTTTATATCCCCGAAGGGGACATTAATAGTTTTATGAAAAGTCACTCAATGCTTTTCATGGAAATGATTGATAAAATCATCTAAAAAAATATAGTAAAAATTACAAATTTTGTAAAACTTACAACATCTTAAAAACTCTATTAAAATATTCTGTAAGAAATTTACTTATAAATATTTTTTGATGTTGTCATTGATATTTATCCCTTAGAAACTTATGGGCTGTTTTTAAGAGTAAACAAATATTGGAACAATATTTGCAAAAAAATTGTCACCTTAGAATAGGTTGTTATTTTTTATTGCAATGATTTATTAAAAATAAGGGGATAAAAATGTACGCTAAATTTTTACGTTTTGGTTTTCTCTGCACATTGCTAGCGTTATTTAGTCAACCATTTTTGGTGGGTTGTAATACCATTTCGGGTATGGGTGAAGATATCGAAGAGGCCGGGGACGCCGTCGGGGAAACTATTGAAGATGAAGATGGCGATGACGAGTACTAAACTATCTTATAATTACTCAACAAAAGTCGATAACTTTTCAAACCTGCGTGTGTAAAAGGCAGCAATTTTGAAATGTTATTTTTTAATGAATACCCGTTCTACTCTGCGCTAACGTAATGGAACGGGTTTTTTTTAAAAGCTTTTCATTGAAAAGTGTTCACATCATTCCGTCCACAAAGGCAACTTCATATGGCCATTGTGGATAAACCATCTTATTTAACTAAGCAACCCTTTAATCGTCGTCTGCTTAGTACTGTTAGCATTGCTACCTTAGTAGGGGTAGGACTACTTCTTTCTTGGCATATAGCTGATGTGTTATTACTTATCTTTGCAGGGATTCTTTTAGCGGTTTTGCTACAAGGTGTTGCCAGTCAAATAAACACCTACACCCGAATACCCCTTGGTTGGGCTAAATTTATTGCTGTCATGCTATTGGTTTTATCATTAGGTGGCACCGTTTGGTTACTCGGTCCACCTCTAGTGACCGGCGTTGACGAACTTATGAACCGATTACCGCAAGCGCTAAATCGGTTGCAAAGCACCGTTGAGTCCTACGGCATCACCGTGGATTTACCTTCTAACCCCTTACAAAACGTCACCAGGACTCTGTTTACCTCTGGGATAATTAGTCGTTTAACAGACTGGTTCTCTACGGCGATAGGCATATTTACAGGTCTGCTTATTATTATTTTCAGCGGACTTTATTTTCTCCTAGAACCTAAAACTTATGTTAACGGTCTGCTACGTTTACTCCCTATTGAAAAACGCCAACGGGCTAATTCTGTGTTAAAAACCATTGGTCATTCGCTGCGCTGGTGGTTTTTAGGTCGTTTCTGTTCCATGGCAGTGGTAGGTATCTTTACCTATATTGGTTTGATTTGGCTTGGCTTACCAGCAGCGTTCGCTTTAGCCACCTTTGCTGCGTTGTTATCTTTTATTCCCAACCTAGGCCCCATTTTATCCACCATACCCGCAGTAATGGTCGGTTTAGCCCAAGGACCGTTTATTGCACTCTACGTTGTAGGACTTTATGCCGGTATTCAAACCGTAGAGAGTTACTTTATTACACCGATGATTCAACGCAGTGCTGTGTCATTACCGCCCGTCTTTCTTTTATTAGTGCAACTCGCCATGGGCGTTATATTTGGCGGATTGGGTTTGCTATTGGCAACTCCCCTGGCGGTTATTTTGGTGATTTCCACGCAAATGCTTTATATCG
>CAZGON010000112.1:0-10400 GCA_964527085.1 uncultured Candidatus Competibacteraceae bacterium | reverse complement strand
TGTGCTTGGTGATCGGGTAGAGCTGCGCTAAAAAAATCCGCCAAAAAAATCATTTGGTGCACCAAGCAAACAGAGGCTTTTTCTATGGTCCATCGTATTAAAACGCCGTTTTCTCATCGGCTTATCACCTCACCCATTGGTATGGCAATGGAAACGCAATGGTATGAACGGCTAAAAATGCAGTCTTTGCATTGGGAGTTTACAACCGCACGTATTGCAGCAGCCGCGCGAGTGACATCCGACGGCAGCGTCGATGATTTCCTGAAGGCATTAAGTTTGTCCTTAGATATTGCGCCGCGGTTGCGCCAACGCATTGGTAAAGCCCTGCAGGCTTATAGGACAGTAGACCAAACATTTAGCGATGTATGCCAGCACTGGGAAACCTCCTTTTGGAATAGCAAAGGTGCAGATTATTCTGATGATGAGCGGGTTTTTCTGGAGCAATCTCGGCGCGAGAAAGCCACTCAATGGGTAAGACCCACAAATATATTTGGCTTTCTTGGGCGCAATGAATTGATCCCTGCAGTGCGCTTTAACATACCGGCTCCCAGCACTGTGTTTTCCGAGTACGCTGCTGCACTAACCAATCCCCATCTTCTTTATGGAGCGCCTTCTGAGCTACCAAAACCAGAGGTTTCCCGTGCTATACCAGGTCCAGCGGGCAAAGAATATTGGATTCGATTTGCGACGCCGTCCTCGTTTTTACGAGACACGGTTTATGCCCGGGTTTATGAACCCCATCACCCATCGGATTCGTTACCCACACTGATCTATGCCAGTGGTTTAGGAATGGTTTATGATCAAAGTGTTTATTGGCCCGAGGAAGAGTATTTAGGTCGTTCATTGGCTATGCAGGGTTACCGAGTCGTGTTGGTGGAATCGCCTTGGCATGGACGTCGTACACCCCTCGGTAGTTATAGTGGTGAACGTTGTTTAGCTGGAGTTCCGACCAGTTTTATTGAACTCTACAGTGCTCAAGTTCGAGAGATGGCTATACTCATCGGCTGGGCACGGGGGTTAAGCGCACCCAGGGTAACTGTAGGTGGACTAAGCTTAGGTGGCATTGTTGCCCAACAGGTGGCAAGCTGGTGCGGAACCTGGCCAAAATCGTTGCGTCCTGATACGGTCATTATGGTCGCAAATTGCGGGCAAGCCACTCGCGGCTTACTAGACAGCGCCATAGGCGTTGAACTAGGGGTTGATAGAGCTGTTCAGCACGCTGGTTGGGATAAAAAACACTTGCAATGGTTACATCCGTTACTAGACCCAAAACCTAAACCCGGCCTAGACCCAAGCCGCATCTTTGCGATTCTTGGACAGCATGACCGCACAACACCTTACCGATTCGCAGCGCAGATGCTGGATGACTGGGAAGTACCTCAAGCAAATCGACGAATCTGGAAAACAGGACATTTTGGTGTGTTTATACGGATGATTCGCCGGACCGAAGTCAAGCAGTTTATTACCCGCGCCATCAACCAACCCATAAAACCACACCTACAACTGGTCAAACAAAATCCAACCGCGCTAAACGTATAAACCCTGCCCGCTTGCGCTTGCTTGCGCTATTGATTAGTTGGGTTCTCCGGCGTCGGCAAACATCGGTAATTGCCGTTCACCCACCCATTCTCGCCATACGGCAAGCAATAGAGCGACTGCGATGGGGCCCAAAAATAAACCTAATAGACCAAAGGCCGCGACCCCACCCAACACACTCAATATCACTAATAAAAATGGGATACGCGTGCTACTGCTTATTACCAGAGGTCGCACCAAGTTGTCGATCCAACTGATGGCCACCGCCCCCCAAATAAACAGACCAATACCGGCAAAAACATGACCATTCCATAATAACCATAGCGATATGGGAACCCAAACAATGGGCGGACCAAAGGGTATCAAAGCAAGTATGGCGGTGAGTGCGCCAAACAAAACAGCTCCTGGAACCCCAACCACCCAATAACCAATACCCGCCACAAAACCTTGGGCAAGAGCTGTTAAGATCAATCCATACATAACAGCCTGGCTAGTTTCCGCCATGGCCGTCAAATAGGCATTACCGCGTTTTCCTAAGAAACGTCTTAATACCAAACGGGTTTGTCCCAACAATCCCTCGCCATCTCGGTACAAAAAAAATACAGCCAGTAACGCCAAACCGAATTTAGCCATATTTCGGCCCATGTCACCGAGTATTTGAGCCGCTTCGTTAGCCCACGGCGTTGCCCACTCCATTAATTGCGCCCGGAGCGCAGTAGGTTCTTGGGGTAATTGATCAACAAACTCCTGCATGGCAGGACCTAATAAGGGCATTCGTCCGATGAATTCCGGCAGTCGGTTGGTGGGATTTGAGAAATATTCGCCAAGGGTGCGATAAATAACCGGTAAATCAGCTTGTAATACGGCAACCATCCAAATAAATGGCCATACAAAAACGGCGGCTAAGGCAATTGTCATTATCAGAGCACTTACGTTCGGACGATCCGGAAATACCTGGAGCACCCGTTTGTAAAGGGGCCATGTGAGATAGGCTAGTATCATTGCCCATACTACCGGTGCAATAAAGAGATGAAGCACCGCGTAGTTTAATATCATTAACCCAATGATAAACAAACCAAACATCAACCGGCGCACCAGTAAAAAGGTGGTGCGCCTATCCAGCTGTAAGGTAACTTCCCGACGATGTGACCCTAGGTTGTTGGTATCGTGTTGCGAAGTCTCTACAGTCACTGAAGGTTCAATCATCGCTAGCCGTTCCTAATCATAGGTAGTAGTGGTGGTGGTGTTACTCACACTTCCTTGCTGCTGCAACCGACGCATAACAATCCAAAAGATAAGGGCCCAGGTGGCGCCCGCCGCCCAACCGGCTAGAACATCGGTGGGCCAATGTACTCCTAAATAAACTCGGCTAAAACCCACTAACAAGGTTAACAGCACTGTAAATACAAAGATATACGCTTTTAATCGCCGTTCGGGCTGGGTACGCACCAATAATGCCCCTAACGTCAAATAGACAATAGCTGACAACATGGAATGACCACTGGGAAAGCTTGCCGTATAAACCATGGTTTCGTGGGAGACCAAGTCCGGTCGTGGGCGGTCAAAGCCTATTTTGAGAAAGGTGTTTAACAGCATCCCACCACCTATTGCGATAATGACCAATAAAGCGGTTTTGGCTCGTCGTTGCAGTAGCAAATACCCTACCACGGCCACCGTCCAAATGGTCAACAAACCGTAACCTCCTAGCGCAGTAAAATCCCGCATCAATTCCTCCATCCATTTTGGACCAATAGGATCGGAAACATCTGCCGGATTACGTAGCGCCAAAAGTAGCATTTCGTCCAAGGCCCGGGTATCGCCTTCCATCACTTCTTCGGCCAACTCAACAAATCCCCAGATGCCTATTAAAACAACTGCAAGCCATATGAGACGATGCAACTCATAATGACTGAATAACGTTGCCCAATGATTAACCGTAGGTGGTAACGTGCGGATACTCAATGTAAAAAATCTCTACTATAAAAGCATAATGAATAAATCAATACTGCTTACGGCTTTAGAAGCTTGTTATGCGATACAAAAATCGGAATTTTTATAGGATGACTTACTCATCTGCTATAAATCCATATTCCTCATCGGTTATTTCTTCAACTCTATCACCGTCAAAAGTCACTACACTCATAAACTCGTTTGGGCCAAAATTATAAATCCATTTATCAACCCCAAAAACATCATCATCCATTCGATAGGGTTTTCCGCAAGCGTTATATACCCGAGATTTAAGATCGCCTGTGGTGATTAACTCTGTACCACAGCGCATTTGTGCTATTGTATTAGCGGAACCCATCAGTAAGGCCAGACCAATAATGAATGTAGCTTTTTTCATGATATTTTACTCCTTATAAAAAACCTTATATCTATGGTGAGGCTGATAAATATAAATCCTATCGCACTCTTATCAGTAAAAGCATAACGATAACATAATTTGTGAATTACAAAGTTCATGCCAAATGAGAATTCAATAAAATAGCTAAGCTATTAAAAAGAACTCAAGGTCTACTTTTTAAGTTAAGAGTTGCCCTACTGAAACGGGTAGGAACGTTGCTACGGCAGTAATGAAGATAAGCGCCCTCATGACGTTCCATCAAGTCAACGATGCTATGCCACAACCAGGAGGGCGCGTCAATCTCGCGTCGGTCGTCAGCCGCCGCTAGGACAGCGAGCCACTCACCCCGCATGGACTCATCCATTTGTCGAGCGTGAGCAGCACCGACAACGCTGGCTAGATAGGCGGCGGCCTCTATAGCTTCCCGCTTCTTCATACGGGTTAACTCAAGCTTTAGATCTTGTGGGGCCAGTTCACGTATCACTACCGGTCGTTCGCTCAAACAAACAGCAGCCATACGTTCTCCAAGGTTGGGCGATAATTGCCGCGCACCGGTGACGATACGCTCAGCATCGTTGACGGGTAACACGGTATCCAAAGCTCGGGGCGCTGCAGGGGAAGCGGCCTCCTTAAAATCTAATAGACAAGGTTCACCCTCTACCTTGACGAGAACGGCATAGCGTAGTCGGCCTAAAGAGCTGCAACCTTTTACCCAAAAAGCGGCATCTCGAAAATGGACTTCAGCATCTTCATGGCCGTGGAGACCGCAAACCCGGCGCCGAACTTCGTCCTATTGCAGCACTCCCTTAATGTCGGCTTTTTCGTCGTCACTTAGCGGCCAAAAGCGCTTACCCAAAGGAATGGTTGGTTTTTTCCCATCGAGACGGTCCTTAGCCAAGTTTTTCCAGCGGCGCTTAAGGGCCTGCTTTTTATGTTTGCGAAGAAACGTTGGCGCTTCAACGGCAGAGCCATTAGCAAGCGAGCGTTGCAGGGCCGCCGCATATCCCGTGGCAAGCTCTTCTACAATCAACGCCGTGGTTATCCCCGGTAGATTAGAACTGCGGGCAGCGCTTGCTAAAGACAACCCCAGTCGGATTAGATCATGGGCTGGGTTACCGATCACAGTCTGATCAAGATCGCGAATTTGAATCGCTACATTGCCATCAACATCGGTGAGGGTGCCGAGATTACCCAGGTGGCAGTCACCGCAGATCCAAATAGAGGGCCCTTTGGGCGCATGAACTCGGTCTCTCAATTCCAACCAGTTATAAAAACCTTTAGTGTTGCCACGGACATAGGCATGGGTTGAACGCGCCATCTTTTTACGACGACGTTTATCCAGTGCAGCAGCTCGATCTTCGATATTCATTGATAGTCTGTCTCCAAATTGAGTCAATGAAGACAGTCGCCATGTATTTAGGTTCATGGTTTTTTGAAATCATCGGGCTTTGGCAGCCGTGAAAAAATTAGCGTTTTTCCCTGCTACTTATCGGTAATTTTTTGATAACCACAAAAAATAAAAAGCTCTATTTTTGAGAGGTATTAGAGCACTATTTAAAATAGTGCTTATAGATAGATAGATAGATAGATAGATAGATAGATAGGTAGGCTATAGGGCGATCTTGTTTAACTCAGCGCGGCAATCCAAGTAATCGGATTGACAAACGGCCCAATTCCCTTTGGGCCTGTTTTCTAACATGCTTAATAGAGTTTATCTAGTGCTCTTCAATATCCTATTCATTCAACCATCATTCAAACGGAATGACTCCGCTTAAGTGGAGCTTGTAGAATGAAAATGACCACCATGATCCGATAAAATCGAACGCACTTGCGCAGCAGTGACAGCACTGTGAGCAGTGTCTACAGCGACTAGTATATTACCTTTTTCTACGGCATCACCGTAATAGTTGGCTTCGTCTTCGCTATAACCGGCCTTCACAAAGGCGCCAGCCACAGCGCCGGTGGCTGCGCCCACAAGAGTACCAGAGACAGCGGCTCCACCAATAACCCCTAGCGCCTCCGCCATGGCACCTGCGGTAATGAAAGGTCCAATACCAGGGATAGCAGCCGCACCCAATCCCAACAATAAACCAGTGCCACCACCGGCTAAAGCGCCTTTACCCGCTCGTTCGCCGGTGGAATCGCCGTGTGTTTCGACCGCTTCTGCCGTGGTGCCAGATCCGCTGGTGTTCACCTTGTCATCATGGCGGGATACAAACGAGAACTGATTGTCGGTAATACCTGCCTTACGCAGGGCGGTAACCGCTTTTTCAGCATCATGATGATGATCAAAAACAGCTGTTACACGTTCTACCATTTTTACTTGTTCTACCATGGTGTCTTAACCTCGCTCAAAATTGTGGAATTGATACGTGAATTTAATCACGGTTTTTGCTGTTAAAGTTTTCAGGAGTATTGCAACATTTGTTTAGCTTTAAATGCACTACACGTTAAAAGCCCCTTTTAACCAAACGAATTAAGACGTTTCTCCCAAACGCCTACACAGTGTTCCGCTGTATGTTTATCAACTTGGTAATTTGCTTGCACTTTACCAATAACGACATCGCGATGGCTTGTCATTTGGCCTAACCTGTTGTCGGTCAACGCATACCATGTATGTTTAATCAAACCTTTAATTTGTAGCCAAAAACCTGATAATTGGTGTCCGCTCATAATTTATTCCTATAGGTAGAATGGTTAATCTTTGAACAAGCTTTTTAACCACATCGTAGCGTACAAAAGATTACTCAGAAGATTATTTATTGAATCAAAATTTGCATTTCCTATGCCACTTTAATGTTTATCCGCATTGACCAAACCATTGTTGCTTATTTATCAAACAACTATTACAGCTTTTTTTATTAAACAAGAGGTAATAGGTTTGCTAAAAATTAAACAGCGGCAGAGAAATCATCCAATAGTTAAGAGATTGCAAAGTCATCTTTGACTAATAAGTGGTTTTACTACCGAGAGAAGATTAAATCTTAAAACTATATGAAATAGTTACAAACAGCTTTGTAAGTCTTACATTTTGTAATAACGTCAGCTAGATGATCAATATCATTAAGCACTGTTTTATTGTTCAACGATTATTGCCCTACCGTACCCACTGAACCACCATCTACCCGATAATTGGAACCCACCACAAAGCTGGCTTGATTGGAACAAAGAAAAGCAATCACCGCTGCCACCTCTTCAGCCTGACCACGCCGTTTCAGCACCAAATGAGGACGTTCTTGTTCTAAAAAGCTGGCAACCGCTTCGTCAAAGCTAACACCCATTTCCTCCGAGCGTTTGTCCATCATTTTATCCGTCATAGGAGTCTCAATAAACGCGGGAGAAACTGCATTCACCAATACCCCATCAGCAGCGTAAGCTTTAGAGAGGTTTTTTGTTAAATTGAGCAAAGCAGCTTTAGCCGCGCAATAGGGCATCTCATCGGTATAAGGCTGTACGGCGTCTTCGGAACCGATTAAAACAATTCTTCCCCAACCAGCTTCGCGCATTATGGGAATAAACACCCGACACATACGCACAGCCGCCATAAAATCCACTTCCATGGTTTGCTGCCAGTCTTCATCGCTGAGGGTTAAAAAATCCTTTGTCGCCCCAGTAGTACCCGCCGCATTCACAAGGATATGAACAGCGCCAAAGCGCCCCATAATCTTTTGCTTAGCCGCTTTAACGGCTTCCAAATCGGTTAAATCGGCTTGCACAGGCATAACGTCACCAATCTTTTGAACCTCTTCTACAGCCTGCTCTAACTGTTCTGTGGTTTTATCCAAGAGCGCAATCTTAACGCCTTCTTCAGCTAACAGTTTAGCCGTCGCCCGCCCAATTCCTGAGTCGCCTCCAGTGATGACAGCTACTTTATCTTTGATATCAAAATTCATGGACAGCTCCTCATTTGTCAGATGTTGAAAGATTCACTTTGGCTTCTTTTCTAGAAAGCCCGTCTTGCTGTTGCATCTTTTCTATCTGGTTTTCGCGGGCTTTGATTTCGTCAATTTCTTTATGATTGGTTGCCTTTGGTTCTCTTCCCCCTATTAAAGAAGCCCAACCCGCTCGTAAATTAGATAGCTTTAATCTCATCTGTTTACCTTTGGAAACTGCAAAACGATAACCCCTGGTATCAGCAGGTTACATGCCAGAAAGGGGGTGATAAGTTTTTTCAAAATCATTTGGCTTTTAACTTTTACATGCTTTACTCCATTGTAAAAAAATATTCTTCCCATAACCTTTCTCTCCTCCGTCATTCCCGCGTAGACGGGAACATTTACACACACTTTCTCCGTCATTCCCGCGTAGACGGGAATGACAGGGTGTGAACCAAGGGAATTTCAGATCAAATAAAGAAAATGCTTTTCTCGATTGCGTACCTGTTGCTGATTCTTGTTCAGAATCTTGGGAAGTGACTGGCGTCGCTTTCTGAGAATTTAGTTAAACACCTTCTACTTGACGCTGAAACGCCCGCAGTTTCCATAGATGGCTTTCTATCATGTCCGCTACAGCAATCAATAAATCTTGGGTTACCAGTATTGTCCTTTTAATTAAAAAATTATCAAGAACGACAAAACTAGATTGCAAGCAAAAAAATTGTTTTTGCTATTTAAAGTGTGCAACTGTCTAAATACTGCAACGTCAAAAACAATAAAATTAACTTCAGATGTGAAAACCGATGTTGGCTAAAAACCTGCAAAGGCAATACCAGTTTAGTTTTGAGCCTTTGCGCTCATCACCCTTTTTAGCCATAGCTTTGGAAGAAAGATAAAGCACTGCTTTTTGAATACCCTTTATCGAAGAGTACTCCATAGACGAAAATCTGACTTGTTGACCTAAGGTCTAAGATCACTTGTCATGTTTACATAAATGGTTTGTAAGTTTTACAAGCTGTTGGACCAAATGTTTTGAGCATATTCACAAATAAACTATGATGAATTTTTTGATCGTAAGCGACTGGGGACAACGGGGTAATGGCACCCAGCGGGCTGTCGCCAGAGGTATGGCAAAAGTTGCTGCGTCGGAAGGGGCACAGTTTGTTATTTCATGCGGTGACAATTTCTACGATGCAGGGGTCGAGAGCGTCAAGGATCGGCACTGGCAGGAAAGTTTTGAAACCGTTTATCAGGCGCCATCCCTGCAGATACCCTGGTATGTTACCCTCGGCAATCACGACTACGGCGGCAATATCGATGCCCAGATTGCCTACAGCAAGGTTAGTGCGCGTTGGATGTTACCTGCTCGCTATTACGCCATTGAGCAGCCCCTGGATGAGCACGCATCCGCGCTATTCATCTATCTGGATACAACGCCCTTCTTAAAGCGCTATTATCCAGGTGGCGTAGAGTTCCTTGATAACGTTATTGGCCAAGATACCGACCAGCAAATTCAGTGGCTAGAGGCGACCTTGGCCGAGTCCTCAGCCCGCTGGAAAATCGTGGTGGGTCATCATCCCCTCTATTCCGCCAGTCCTTTCCATGGCGATTCGCCAGAACTACAGCAGTACGTGCTGCCCTTGCTAAAACGCTACGGAGTTACCCTTTATTGCTGTGGTCATGAACACGATTTACAGCACTTGGTGGTGGATGGACTGCATCAAATTCTCTCCGGCAGCGCCGCCGACTGTCGCGTGACCGGCGCCGATGAACGCACCCGCTTTAGTAGCAGTCTACCGGGTTTTGCCTCTGTCTCATTAAACAACGAGCACTGTCAATGGCGTTTTCATGATGCCCAGGGGCAGGTGCTTTATCAGGCAAGTATTACAGGCTGACATGAGCACTACGGTTGTAAATAGCGCAACAACACATTAATATCAACAGCGATCATGTGCTAATCCTGTAGAACACTTTGCAATGAATCTACATCACTGACGGAGTGGTCTGCGTGCACATGGCTCAAAACGCCTTGCGCTGCTCCTTTAATTTTCTTCACAATGGTGATTTGACCATCGCTTGATACATAGCTTTCGTATTCATCACCGGGTTCGATGTTGGTTTCTCGGCACTGGTCGATGGGTAAGGTAATTTGTCTTTTAGCGCTGATTTTAGCGCATTGAACCTTTCTCTTTACTATTAATAAGAAAGTAAAGAATAAGGTATGACTGTACCAATGAAAAGCGTTTTGAAGCCATTTCTGGACATTACGATTTGGTTTTGATCGTAACCCTTCGGAAATCACATTAGTGTCTAGCAGATAACTCAAACATCCACATCCCTTGGTAGGGATTTATCCCTCTCGATATCCAAATCGATACCTTTTAAGGGAGAAGCCCGCAGAAACTCCCATAGATTTTCTTTTTTACCCAGTAATTTCTCATAATCCTTGCTCGATAGGACAATCGCTGCATCTGCTCCGCGCACTGTAATACGTTGTGGTCCTGCCTCTTCAGCCTGACGAAGCAACTCACTGAGTCTTGCCTTTGCTTCCTGTAATTGCCATGTGTTCATTAGCCATACCTGAAAACTAGTCAGACTAGTGCAGCGTCTACACTAAAAGGGTGCGTAAGCAACAGTTATCA
>CAZGON010000111.1:7842-12214 GCA_964527085.1 uncultured Candidatus Competibacteraceae bacterium | reverse complement strand
TTTCGCTTTAATTGTACACAAGGCAGCCGAGGAGAGGTGCGCGGAATGTACATTAAGTACCTGAGCACGCCGATACCGAAGGCTAACGATGTGTACGGTTGAATGGGAAATGCTCTAAATAAAGAATTTGGTATTTGTGCTTATAATACCCCTTAGCTTTCAGAAGTAATCTTGCCACTGTAGTCAATGAGTCTATAAGGAGCGCAGTATGCAAAATCAAGATTATGATGTAGAACATGATGAGCGGTATATTGCTGAATATCAAAAGACGCTGCAAAGCTATGCTAATTTAGTGACTAATCACCCTGAGATTATTGATCAACTCCGAGACGTTTTAAAGACAAGTGCTCGTTCAATGGTCAGTAATCATCCAAAAGCCATCACCGATTTTGAAAAGATGGTCGAAGAATTAGATGCTTTTTTGATTGCTTGTAAAACGGGTGAAATTGATCCGAAGCAGTTTGCGGCAGAAGCTATGCCTGATAAACAATAGCAGGATGCCATTGACTCATCGTAAGGAGTCATGACACTCGAAATTACCGCTCGTCGCTACGCTCCTTCGCGGCAAGTGAGCATAGCCGTTAGAGTCATGCTCGCAGTTCCCATTTGATCAGGTGTAGAATGACTAGATGAGATGCGAGTGGAATGATTGGAAAGCGGTATCCAATCTCAAGAAGCATAGCGTTAGCTTTGAAGAGGCGAGCACTATCTTCCGAGACCCGCTCTCGGCTACGGGCACCGATCCAGATCATTCGCTTGGCGAGCCGCGTTGGGTGACGTTTGGCGTCTCCGACGCTGGACGGTTGTTGTTGGTTGCACACACTGATCACGATGACTGTATTCGTATTATTAGCGCCCGTCCCGCTACTAAGGCAGAGCGAAAAATTTATGAAAAAACGTAATGATTCGGATAAACCTCGCAAGGAGTATACGCTTGAGGACTTCCCGGGTGGTTTAAAGCGCGGCAAGTATGCGGCACGGATGGCTGAGGGCTCTAACATCGTTCGACTTGATCCAGATGTTGCACGCGCCTTTCCAGATAGCCCGTCAGTTAACGAAGCTCTCCGTTTTCTGCTGCGCATTGCAGAGCGTACTTCTGCCCTAACAAAGGGCTCCAGCGAACCCTTGTAAACTTTCATCGCTGCACTTTCCCGTCCTTGAGGTTTTTCGCCCCATCCTGCTCAAAGCTTGATCTGCTTGTGGCGAGAGGATGCTAAGAGTATGGGTTTTTCGCAATATCTTTTATGGGTGTCTACGATAAGCTAGTCAGTGCCAAAGGGATCGGGTCTAGACTTGCTCGCTTGACGTGATAGAGGAGGTTGGAGTAATGGGCTTTGAGCGTCTCATCAACAAAGGTTTCTTTACTTGATGTCAGGGTATTAAGATCGAGGAGGATCTGGATTTCGCTGGGCAAGTAGTGAGCTAAAAAGTCTTTGGCCACTTTGTGGCACGACCAGCACGCTTTGAAGAAGCCGTCATGGGAATTGGGAGCAGGCGTGCGGAAAGTGTTGTGTAAGCGCAGTCAACCGTCGAGGGGGGCGCAAACATCGCATGGGGCAAGGATGCTGCCCGAGGGGTTGGCAGGGTAAGGCTTACGTGAGGCTTCATTTCTATGACCCAACCCCTTTTCCGGGGTTTAGTTCCCAATAACGTCTACTAAGGTATAAGTTACTATGAAAGCAGAATTTACAGCGATTATCAAAAAGGATGGTGATTGGTGGATTGGCTGGATTGAAGAAATTCCTGGCGCTAATGCGCAGGAAAGAAGTAAAGATGAACTGATTCTTAGTCTCAAGCAAGCCGCTAAAGATATTTTAGAAATTCATCGCCAAGCAGCCATAAAGCAGGCCGAAAAAGACTTTGAAGAAATACCGCTCTTTATATGAAGAGAGGTAAGTTAATTCGACATTTGTCAGCGAATAACTGTGAATTATTGAGAGAGGGATCGCTACATTCGATTTGGAAAAACACTGTAATAGGAAAGGTAACGGCAGTTCCGCGACACAACGAAATAAAGGATTTGATGGCCCGTAAAATTTGCAAAGATCTTGATGTTGATATGCTGTAATTGCCTAACAACGGCTTCAACCAAACGAGCAGGCAAGTAGTAGGCGATAAAGCCTCTCGTCACTTCGACTTACAGTGGTAGGGTGCGTTTACGCACCGTGAAAATGACATTCGGTGCACAGAGTGCACCCTACTACTGCTCAAGAGGTTAACGGGATGGGGCTTGCTTGAGACTTCATTTCTAGACCCGAACCCTTTTTTTCCTCTATAAAACCCATTTTCAAGTCCGTTAATAAGGTATACAGTATAGGTACATTTTTATACCCTTGATTACAACCTAGAAAATTCTGCATGAAATCGGCTGAGCTACTGAAAACCTTGGATCAGCAGGATCTAGAAAATCAGATGTGGTTGTTTAATACCGCTATGTTTCGTGTGCTGTTCCCCAATGAGACCGATAACAGCTTAAAAATGAGCCTCAGACGTCATGTGCAGGCGGGCATTTTGCGACAGGTTAAAAAGGGCCTGTATGCTAACGAAAGGGCCAGGAGCGCGCCAGGGGATCGTTTGACAGCATTGGTGTCCTATTTGAAACCCAATGACATCAACTATTTCTCTCAAGAAACCCGGCTAAGTCAATTGGGTCTCATTTCACAGATGCCGCTCGATTATGTCACGGTCATGACGACGGGTAACTCTCAGGTCTTTAAGACATGCTATGGTGCCGTTGAATTTACCCATACCAAACAACCCATTGCATTGATACTAACCCACACAATGGTGGATGAAGAGACAGGATTGCTCATTGCCGATGAGTATTTAGCCTTACGAGATTTGAAAAACGCCAGGCGTAACCTGGATCTGTTGGTAACTTCATGACAAAAAGGGTACGCGCTATCATCGCGAGTGCGGATAAATTGGCAGCCGGCAATACGCGATTGAGGGATACCATTGTCAAAGAAGTGCTTCATCACGATATTCTCTATGCTATTCAACAGTCTGACTTAGCGAGAGATCTCGTTTTTCAGGGAGGAACGGCATTACGACTTTGCTATGGCAATGCGCGTTATAGCGAAGATTTAGATTTTGTCCGAAGCGTGCCTTTAAGCAAAGACCGATTTGAGACATTCAAAAACCTCTTACAGAAACTTATGACCGACCGGCATGGGCTTGTGGCTTATCTATCCGATACTAAGAGGCGCTTGAATGAAAGAAGTACAACCTCAAGCGTTGCCGTACACCGGTGGACGGCAACGGTCGAAGTGCCTGGTATCAAATATCAAAAAATACATATTGAAGTGGCTGATGTACCGGCCTATGACCCTAGACCTCGATCTATCATCAATCCGTATGCTCAACTTGGGGCTTCGCCAACATTACTGAATGTGTCCTCCGAAAAAGAGATATTGGCCGATAAAATTGTGGCGCTTGCTGGTCGTCCATACATCAAAGCGCGAGATATTTGGGACATCAAATGGTTGACAGACAAAGGGATAACATTAAATCTCGATTGGCTGAAACAAAAGGCGAAAGACTATCACTTATTAAAAGGCAAAGATGTTGCGCCTTTACTCAAACGTCTGGATGCTCGAATTGCGTTGCTAGCGCAACCAGAAACTCACCAGAAATTCAAAGACGAAATGAGTCGGTTTCTTGCCAAAGATCAAGCCGAGATGTGGTTGAAAGATGATCTCACATCTCAGGTTCTGTTGATGGACGTTGGGGAACACTTGGAACGCGAACGCAATCGCCTTGAGATGCAAAGTGAACAACCTGATAGCAAAGATCCTGAAGAACGGTTGAAGGCCTGGCGTGAAAAATATGGAGTAAATGATAAATTGTCGACCGAGAACCAAGAAAAATAGTGGTAGTGCAGCGTCTACATTAAAACGGTGCATATTAATGATTATATAGTTAGGAGTTACGCAGTTGGGTTAATAAGGGTTTGATTTCACTGAGAATGTATTTGCACACCGTGCAATCGTGAATTCATAAAAATCAACAACTTAAACTTTCAATTGCGTAACTCCTAATAGTTTTTATATTACAGTTTGTTACTAATTATTTTATGCACTAATTTAACGTAGACGCGGTAGTAGGGTGCGTTTTACGCACCGTGAAAATCCATTCGGTGCACAGAGTGCACCCTACTACTGCTCAAGAGGTTAACGGGATGGGGCTTGCTTGAGGCTTTTTTTCTAGCCCCGACCCCTTTTCGGGAGACCCCGGGCAAGCTATATATCTTCCTTCTCGTGCTATGCATCATGAAGCAAGCGACTTGACCCCTTTATTCGGTGCAATAGAGTGCACCTACTGCTCAAGAGGTTAACGGGATGGGGCTTGCTTGAGGCTTTTTTTCTAGCCC
>CAZGON010000111.1:0-7742 GCA_964527085.1 uncultured Candidatus Competibacteraceae bacterium | reverse complement strand
CGACCCCTTTTCAGGGCGAAAAAAGAAAGAAGGGGCCGAAGCCCCTTCCTTGGTTCGCTTTGCTCGTTTTATATTAACGGCAGTTAGCTGGGCGATATTTGGTAGGAAAGGTACCGCCTGTGCAATCCCAAGCGACGCCATTGTCGGAACCGGTAGCTGCGAAAACCATGGTTCCTGTAGCATCAACAGAACCAGGGACTGTTACAGTGTAAGTCAATGCATCGGGAGCCCATGTTGTATCAGCTGATAAATAAACGCTTTGATTCGCAGAAGGATTAACACCTACCTCAGCGATAGTGGTGGGCATAGTACCCTGGCTAAGATAGAATTCAGAAACGGCTGTACGATCTTTAGAGGCAACTTGCAAAACCTCAGTGACTCTAGCGCGAATGGTGTAATCCTGATAAGCAGGGATGGCGATGGCGGCCAAGATACCGATGATGGCTACCACGATCATGAGTTCGATCAGGGTAAAACCTTGTTGTGCTTTCTTCATATCCATGATGAGTTTGCTCCTCAATTTCTTAAAAAATAAAATGTGCTTTACAAGTTAAACAAAGGGTTTTTACTTAAGATCGGTATCGTATTTGTTTTCGATGCCGTCGCTAGACATAAAGCAGCATCCGTGCCAGCTTTTGCTTTACATGCCGCATAACACATCAAATGATTGAATAACCAATGAAAAACGGGAATGCAGGTGGTTGGGGAGGGTTGGCTGAAATAACAGCGGCTAAAAAGGGGATACAAAAAAGGTTTTATTAATGACAATTTCTGTCAGTTTATTCATTAAAATTATTATAGAGTTTTATTAAAGTGACCTATTTTTGTTTATTAAAATTAAGCTTGCTTAGTGATAGGTTATTTAGTTATTATTATTAACCTGCAATTAACCTAGTTAAACAGTAGGTAATTAGTTTTATTAATTTATTTAATCTTTATGGTTTATTTTTTAAATATTGAAATCAGTAACTTGCTATTAATTTTTTTACTATTTAAAGCCTTGGTAATCGTTAAACTAACTTGCTAACTACGTTTATTTTTTTCTCATTATATAAAAACTTACTTTATTTTTTATAAACGCAAAACGCCTTGAATTAGCTTATTCTGCTTTCACAAAGTTTAACATTCCTAGACTTAAAAAAACCCTCCAAATGGTTTAGTTTTGCACACTCTAATAATGAGCTTAATATCGAAAACACGATATAACCTTTAAAATTCATTTATTAGTGTTTGTTTTTAAGTAGTGTGACTTTTTTATAGTAGATTTGTTTTAAAGTGACCAAATTAATCCAATGGATACAAAAATGCGCCGGTCGCTTTATGGATGCTGTCGAGACGCCAGTCAGCAAGGCATCGAAACAGTCTAAAAAATCAGTATTTTTTTAATGACTTTACTTTATTTGTTAGTAGAACTTTAAAAGGATCGAGGACTCGTTTAGGAGTATGTTTATAATGGATAGCTTAGCGCGCAGCAGTGTTTTCCTCATTTCTGTAACCCTCCTCGCAAGTTGTGCGATCGCTCCGGGTTTTCACCCGCCGGATGATGTGCCAGGAGTCACCATCCAACCCATTTCTAGCGACCTTATCCGTTCCCAACAAGGGGATCAGAAAAAGCTAGATGACCACACAAGAGCTAAATTGGTAGCCGCCAAAAGCCGGGAGAAAAGCGCCTACCGGTACCGTATTGGTCGCGGCGATGTGCTCAATATCATCGTCTGGGATCATCCGGAATTTAGTGTCGGTGGCGGTAGCGGAGACGGACCTGGCTCCGCCGGTTATATCGTCGACAAAGATGGTACTATCTTTTTTCCCTATGTAGGAACCATTAAAGTATCGGGAAAAACCACCTCAGCCGTTCGCGATATTATCACCCGTGAGCTAGAAGCGGCCATCACCAAGCCCCAGGTAGATGTAAAAGTGGCTGATTTCCGTAGCCAAAAGATTTATTTAGCGGGAGAGGTGGAAGAACCGGGGCAGAAGCCGATTACCGATGTGCCTATAACGGTTGTTGATGCGATTGGTTTAGCAGGTGGTCCGACTGAGAACGCCAATGTAGTTAATGTGACACTGACCCGGGGCCACCAGGTGTCGACCATCGATCTGCTAGCAATCCATAAAGATGGTGATGTGACCCGAAACATCTTGCTCCAGGACGGCGATATTCTTCATGTGCCCAATAGTAAAGAGCGTAAGGTTTATGTGATCGGCGAAGTGTTGGAACCGGCCTCCTTATTAATGGATAAGCAGACCATGACCCTTACCGAAGCCATTAACGATGCTGGAAGCGTCAATCCATTTACCTCCAAACCAGGAAGTATCTATGTTATCCGAGGCACACTGGAAGATACCCAAATTTATTACCTAGATGCGCGTACTCCAGCCGCCTTAGTATTAGGCGATTATTTCCAATTACAACCTCGCGATGTGGTCTATGTGGATACCGCTGGGGTAACTAGGTGGAATCGGGTTATCTCCCAAATATTACCCTCCATACAGTTCCTGCGGCCACCCAGTGTCTTCGGTACCTAGCAGGTTAACGTACATTACACTGTCTGTTTCAGACACCCCTATAATCCCCCCTTGAAAAAGGGGGGATTTTTCATTTCCAGTCCCGTCTTTTTGGTTTTTTTAGTTTACTAACATGTAAACTGGACACACGCTTGCCAGCCGAGGACATGCTGTTTTCAATTGGTTTGTGAGTAAACGTGCACATCAGTGTGAAAAAAATCATTACCCACAAACAACAGGGGCGCATCAAGTTTTTTGGCAAGGGCATAGCTAAAGCAATCGCCAAAGTTTAGCGCTGCAGGATGTCGCCCCTTTCCGAAGCGTAAAAATGCCTCCCTTGCAAGGTATGCCTGAGATTCATCGACGGGATAACATTCAATCATTGCGGTGTTAAGAAAACGGTCTAGGTGTGCAAGCCGAGCCGTGTCGCCATGTCGTCCTGCGACGACTAAGCTAAGCTCCACCCAATTGGCAACCGATAAATGCTTTGGAGATGCACCATGTAACACAGATGCCAGATGTTCCCAGCCAGGTTCGTTTTTTAAAATAGCTACTACTGCGGAAGTGTCCACGACGATCAGGCTCATCGAGGAAGGCCATCGTCATCGTACAGTGCTTTTGCATCTAGCCAGTCATCAGGGTTTAATTCGGTCCGAACTTCTCTGGCAGCTTTGCGCAAGTGTTCAAGGTAACGTTCACGGTCGCCTTTTATTCGCTCCATTTCGTGGCGTACCGCAACCGTCACGGCTTCAGTCAGGCTGACATTGAGTTGTTGGGCGAGTTTGCGCACGGTGTTTTCTGTTTCGCGATTTTTAATATTAAGCATATACTAAAAGGTAAAGAAATAAATTTTTCAAGTAAAGAAATGATAGGGGCCTTCAACTAGTTTTTGCAAGCTATTTCTTTAATTTAACCGTTGTGCTGACCCGCTTAATGGGATGATCTCTCTCGAAACGCTTCTAAGGAAGCGGCGGTGGCAGCTATTTTCGACAGTTTTCTTAACTGGGTAAGATCATCGAGTCCCTTTATATACTGTGTGAGGGCTTCAGGCACGGTCCCAAAGCGTATTTCCAGTATGTCTAGTAAATTAGCGTGTAAATGTGCTATTTCTTCCTGGCGACCCTTTTCAAGGCCCTTTTCAAGGCCCTTTTGCAGGCCCCGTTCCTCCCAGGTCTCGGCAATCGTCGGCATGAGGGTATCTCCTATCTCGGGTAAGGCTCGCTGCACGACAGCCTGTAAGGTGGTGTCATCGAGTTTATCAGTGCTTTGAGCGATGTATTTTAAAACGGTCTCAAGATAATGTAAGCCATCGGGTTGGTTGAGCACCTCCCGGAAAATGGACGAGAAAACCTTGGGCCACCTCAAGCCGTGACCAGCTGGCTTTGAAGAAGCGATCATGGGGAGTGGGAGTGGGATTAGGCATGAGGAGAGTGTAGATCAGTGACCATCGTTCGTCGAGGGTAGGCGGCGGGACTGGGTGGCTCGTGAAGGGGGTGTTGGCGGCCTGGATGGCCGCCATCAAGCCTATAGGGATATATTTACGGCGTCCCCCGGCACGAGTTACCTAGGTCCGCTCGCCCCGCCCGCAATCGTATCCACCTTCATCCGCGTGAACAACTAGTTACTTACCCTACGGCGGATACTGGAACGAGTTACCAGTCTCCTGGTGCTCATCGATAAAAAATAGTCAGCAACCGACAAATTCTTCGAGAATGCACACTATGTAATACTAAGACCAGACGCTGCTCTCAGCGTCGCTGACTCTAAATTTAGAATATCTTAATGAAAGAGACCGACTAGCTCTGTTCCCATGAAACAACTGACCTTAATTGCTTTTTATCAAAAAAAACCAAAAGCTTTAATAGACTTTATCAAAGACTGTCAACAAATTGTTTCTGATTTGTTGTTTGATAATTTTGCACCCTACCATCACCGCCAGGTACATGCGACCATTATCGGTCTTGAGTGTGATGACACCGCCCCGACTCTTGTTAATCGCAATCTCGCCTGTGACAAAAAAATGCCAAAGGCTATGGATCTTGATGGCTTTTTAACATTTTTGCGGGAACAAGCGCCATTTCCTTTCAACGTCCAGATCGGCGGATTTCAGATCCATGACCTTCCCTTTGCAAGCCGTCATAAAACCCCTTATGAACGTACCTTCTCTGTGCAAGGCAACAAATTAGTCGCTATGGGATGGCCGATATCACCGACCATTAGCACGGAGCGCTCGCAACCAGTTTATTTTTATCCCAACACCCTGGACCGTATTCGCCGTGCAGCGGAACGTTTTTATATTCGTCATGCATATCATCAAAAATTGTCAGATATGGACAACGATTTTTTCTTTCGGATCGGGTTGGTTAAACAACCCGAAAAAATTAGCTTTGACCAAAAAGCACGTTTAGAAAACTGTGTCAGAGAATATGCACGTACTCGACCACCGCTGTTCGTCAAGGTTTATCTCTATGATCTCTCCATAGCGGTTTATGACGATGAAACGCTACCCCTGGACACTACTGAAATTTTCCCATTAACCGATTCCAGGGTTAACGGAGATTTTCTGATTCGCTGTTACGATGTTTGAAGCCCCCTCTAAAAATCTCTCCTGCTTTTTTTTCTATTAAAAAAAGTAACTATATCTAAATGGTAAGTTCACAAAACTTCACTGCATAGTGCTTCGCTAAAAAATTAGATTTTGTATGTTAAGGAGTACGGTAAAGTCTGAGAAACGGATTTTTCGAGTGCCTTATTTTTTTAACACGGATGACGATTAATTGAATTTAAAAAATGTGTCGTTAAGTCATGGATACTTAGAGGAGATTGATAATTCCCGGATTAAAAGATAACGGGTTCGGTAATTTTCTCTCCCCTAAATTGGATTAACTCTACAGGAATAGGAAAAGTGAGTTCCATGTACAACATGTCAGTATATGAGAAGCAAAAGGGCCTTAATGAATGGCAAGAAGACATCGTTGAGAAAGACGAAGAAATAGATGTTCGTGAAAACCTATCTTTGATATTGAAAACCCTCTCAAAACACAAATGGAGTGTTATTGGGCTAACGATCCTTGTCATTATAGTGGCCTATTTTTATATCGCTTCAATGAAGCCCGTTTACCTTTCTACAGCAACGTTACTTATTGAAGCACAGCCCGCAAGTCCTGTGTCCATTGAAAAAATCGTCAATGAGCGGCGCGATGATGGGTATTATAATACTCAGTATGAAATACTTAGATCGCGGGATTTGGCAGAACAGGTCATTCGCCGTCTGTCCCTTGACACCCATCCTGAGTTCAATCCTACCCAAAAAAAAGAAGAAAAGAAAAAACCGCTTTTCACCATTTCCTGGCCTGATTGGCTTAACGTAGATTGGTTAAAAGGTGAATCAGCAGAAGAAGTGCAACCTCAATCTACAGAGGTTCCTTTTAATCGTATAGTCAGTGCTTTTTCCAAACGGCTTACCATTGAACCCATAGCCCGGAGTCAGTTGGTCAGGATTGGATTTGAAGCCCATGATCCGAAACTAGCAGCAGCCATCGCTAATGCTGTCAGTGAGGTTTATATCGAGCGCGACCGGGAAGCGCGCCTCCAGTTGACGGTGCAAGCGTCGGAAAATCTTGCCGATCGTTTGCGCAGTCTGCGTGAGACCCTTGAGACATCCGAACAGCAACTGCAAGCGTTTCGCGAACATGAGAATTTACTTGATGTGTCCGGTGTGCGCACCTTGGCCATAACCCAACTCTCTGGGTTAAACGGTCAGCTCATCGACATGGAAAGGCAGCTCACGCAATCAAAGGTTTTGTATGACCAGGTAATTGCTCTACGTAATGTATCGCTAGATCGTTTGGCTTCATTACCCATTATTATGGAAGATGGTTTATTCCGTAGCCTGAAAACCATTGAATCTGACTTGCAACGGGATTTGTCCTCGCTTAGCGAGCGTTATGGACCTAATCATGTCAAGATTTTGCAAACAAAAGCGAATCTTGAAGAAACTCGTAATCACATTGTTAAACATATTCAATCGGTAGCAGATAGGTTGGTAAAAGACTATGAGGTCGCCCAAGCTAACTTTTCATCACTTAGTGACGCCATGGAAAGGGCAAAGGATGAAATGCAGCATATTAACCGGAAAGAATACCGATTAAATGTGCTGTCTCGCGAAGTATCGGCCAATCGAGAACTCTATGATCTTTTTCTAAGACGTATTAAAGAAACCAGTATATCAGGTGATCTTCAACTGGCCAGTGCGCGGGTCGTGGATTCTGCTCTCGAACCTGTCTATCCAGCTAAACCAGCAAAAAACAAGTATCTATTATTGGCTGCTTGCTTTGGTGTTGCTCTCGGAATTATGTGGGCCTTTTTGAGAGAGTTTTTCGACAATACAATCAGAGGGGCAGAAGATCTAGAAGCTAAGATAGCTTTTCCTGTACTAGGTTCGTTGCCAAAACTCGATTCTGCTAAAAAAAGTACTGTCTCGAATAAAGCTTCGCTATTTAGTTTTGAGAATGCTCCAGATTCAGAATTTGCGGAATCCATGCGTACCATTCGAACCGGGTTATTGTTGTCGGGTTTAGATAGTGCTCAAAAGATGATCGTCGTTACGTCTTCCATGCCTGGCGAAGGAAAAAGCACGGTGGCGATGAACCTTGCTTTATCCCTCGGCAACATGGCAAAGGTTCTTTTAGTCGATGCTGACCTGCGTAATCCTTCATTAGCCGAAGTATGTGGGTTAGACGAATCTGCTGCTGGATTGTCTCAACTAGCTTCCGGTATGAACGAATTCTCAGAGTGTATTCATGAGTTACCGAACAATCCCAATATTCAGCTAATGCCTGCCGGTTTCAAGCCGCCAAATCCCCTTGAATTACTGTCATCCATGCGGTTTGCTGGATTATTGGTTCAGTTTAATGAGCAATTTGATTATGTCATCGTTGACAGTCCGCCAGCCCTGCCCTTTAGCGATGCCATGGTGTTATCGACCTATGCCAGCGATGTGGTGTATGTGGTTCAAACCAATACAACAACGTATAGGTCAGTGCAGCAGGGTATTAAAAAACTCAACACTGTCAAAGCCTCGTTAACAGGTGTGGTATTAAATCAGATAAACCCAAAGGGTCAGTTTGTTTATCGTTATAAAAACTAAATTAGTTTTAATACCATTCTTATTTGTTAATTTTAATGTCCCCTTCGGGGATATAAAATCCCTCGCCTTCAGGCGAAGGAAAGGG
>CAZGON010000110.1:0-12266 GCA_964527085.1 uncultured Candidatus Competibacteraceae bacterium | reverse complement strand
GTTCATCCAGTTCCTCGACAAACTCCACCTGCACCGAAGGGACGTCGGCGTTGACCGGCATCAGGTACTCGCCGAGATCAGTGTTGACGAAACGAGCATGACGATGATCGATCTCGGTGGCCTCGTGTAGGACTGAGCCTACCCCCCAGATCATGCCACCCAGGAGTTGCGACCGGGCGGTGCGTTCATTGATGATGCGCCCGGCGGCAAACACGCCTACCATGCGGGGTACGCGGATCTCACCGCTGAGTCTATCCACGGCCACCTCGACAAATTGAGCTCCGAAAGCAGCCCGCGCAAAGCGGTCGGTGACCATACCGGCGGTGCCTGCTGCGCCGGTGCGGTAGAGTTCCCGCACCGATTTTGGTTTGACCGGATCGGGTGTCCAAGTGCCACGAGCTTCGATAACCCCAAAGGAGACCGCGCCGATAATCTCTTTTAACGCCACAGTTTGGTTACCGCTGCGCAGCCTGCCCTCAGCAAAAACGATGCTAGCGGGGTCAACACCAGCAAGTTTGCCTTCTGGTGTAGTAGCGATGTCGATCAACCGGGATCGAAGCTGGCGGCAGCCATCCACAATGGCTGAACCAAAGCTGCCAGTCTGTCGAGAACCCCCCGCCACGACGTTTGGCGCGAGATCGGAATCACCCAGCTCGACGCGGACGTTTTTCGGGTCTATCCCAAGCTCCCGAGCGCAGATTTGTTGAGCAATAGTATAGGTGCCAGTGCCCAAGTCGTGGGCACCTCCGGCAACTCGCACGGAAAGATCAGAACCCAGTTTGATATCCGCTGTCGCCGGACTGGTATAACAGGGGTACATGGCCGACGCCATACCGTAGCCGATCTGCCAATCACCACGGGTCAAAGAGCCGACTTGTTTGGGGCGCTCTGACCAGCGGAAAATTTCCGCACCGCGACGGAGACACTCAACCAGCGAGCGGGAAGACCAGGGCAGCCCTTTGACAGGCTCATTGGCGCTATCGGATGCCAGCCGAAGTTCCAGCGGGTCAGCACCGATTTCGTAGGCCAATTCATCGATAGCACTCTCTAAGGCGAACAGGGCCGGCACCTCGGCAGGCGCTCGCATAAATCCAGGCGTATTGGTGTCGGTTCGGATAGTGCGCTCAGCCGTGCGGATGGCTTGCCACTCATACAGACGTGAGGTCTGCTCTGTACCGGGTAAAAAGACAAGATCCATTGCCGACGTCTGCCCGTCCTGCTCGTGATGAATTGCGCTCAGGCGGCCATCTTTTGCACCCAGTCGAATACGGTGGATAGTCGCCGGACGAAAGGAGCCGACGGTGAACATCTGGTCTCGGGATACATAAAGCTTTACCGGCCCATTGACTCGACGGGCCGCTTCAGCAATTAAAAAGGTATGGGCCATGACGGTGGCTTTGCAACCAAAGGCACCGCCGACTACGCTGGAGATAACCCGTACCTTTTCAACCGGTAGCTTGAAAGCAGTGGCTAGTGCGGCTCGGGTGCCGGTCACCCATTGGCTTGGGACGTAGGTGGTGAGTTGACCATTACGCCATTCAGCGGAGGTAAAATACAGTTCAATGGGATTGTGATGTTGAACCGGGGTGGTATAGGTTACATCTACAGTTCCCTCAGCGTCATTGAGCGCGGCTTCCAGATCACCCACCTGGATAGGCGGATAGAGCTTTTCCGGCACGGGCTTGGCAACGGGCGCTTCCTTGACGTGGATTGAGGCCACCGGTTGACCCGTCGGCTCGGCGTCTACAGCCACGAGGTTGGCCGCCTGTTGTGCGGTTTCTAGCGTTTCGGCGATAATAACAGCCACAATCTGACCAGCGTAATTGATATCTGGACCGGCCAGGGGCTGGAAATCCGCCTGTGCCATACCCCCTTTAGAATAGGGTTTGACATCCCCATGACGGTCAGTGTTTTTATGGGTTAAAACCAATCTGACACCCGGCAGCGCTTCTGCGGCTTTGGTGTCGATGGTGGTGATCCGACCTTTGGTGATAGGAGTAGTGACGAGGGCGGCATAGAGTGCGCCGGAAAGGGCTTCATCGGCGGCATAGCGGGCCTCACCGGTGACTTTGGCACGGGCCTCGAAGCGCGGCAACGGATCACCGATGGGAGGTAAGTTGACGACGGCTTGGCTAACATCATAACGCTCGGCCATGGACTTAAGCCTCCAATTGTTTAAGGGTGGTAAGTGCCTTGACGATGACGTTAATGCCCAAATGCACCTTGAAGGCATTATGCTCAAAGGTCTGCGCGTCGGCGAAGGCAACCTCAGCGGCTGCCCGAGCGTTTTCGAGGGTCAATGGTTTGCCCTTGAGATGGTTTTCGGCTTGCCGCGCTCGCCACGGCACCGTGGCCACGCCACCGAGACCGATGCGTACATCGTCGACGGTTTCGCCATCGTCTGCAAGAGCTAACCCCACCGCCGCCGAGGCGTTGGCAAAGGCATAGGACTCTCGATCACGGGCTTTGATATAAAGCGAGCGCTCTAAAGCTGGATTAAGGGGCACAACGATATGGCGGATTACCTCCCCCGCCTCCAAGGTGGTTTCAATGTGAGGGGTGTTGCCGGGTAGCCGGTGTAGTTTAGCGAATGGAATAGCTCGGGCACCCTTGGGTCCTTCGACTTCAACTTGGGCATCAAAAGCGATCAAACCCTGCGCCCAATCCCCAGGATACATAGCGATACAAGCGTCGCTAGTACCGAGTACCGCATGGAGCCGATTGACACCACCGATGGCGGCACATCCCGATCCTGGATTGCGTTTATTACAGGCTTGCCACGTAGGGTCACGGTAATAGGGGCAGCGAGTGTGTTGCAACACATTGCCGCCTAAGCGGGCCATATGACGAATCTGCGGTGAAGCCGCGAGCCATAAACTTTCCGAAAGAACCGGAGCAAGACGTTTCACTTGCGGGTGTTCGGCTGCCGTGGCCATGGATACTAAAGCGCCAAAGCGTAGGGTATTGTTACGTATTTCGATAGTACGCAGACTCTCGTCACTGAGGCGGGTAATATCGATTACCCGTGCGGGCTGGATAACGTTGAGTTTCATTAAATCATAAAGGGTGGTGCCGCCGGCGTAGAGTACAGAGCCTTGAGTCTCGGTGGCTAAACGTGATGCATCATCCACGGTCTGGGGACGATCATAATAAAACGGCTGCATGATTAACTCTCCGCTGTATCTTCAAGTAACCCTAAGTGATAATCCTGACGCGCCCCGCCACCCTCAAAGCCTGCGCCGAGGGTTTCATGGGCCGTAAGTACCGCAGCGGTAATATTAGGATAGGCAGCGCACCGACATAAATTACCCGACATATATTCGCGTACTTCGGCTTCCGAACTGGCATGGCCTTCTTTGATACAGGCCAATGCCGAAATTAACTGGCCAGGTGTACAGTAGCCGCATTGAAACGCATCGTGTTCGATAAATGCCTGCTGCACAGGATGGAGGCCATCTTCAGTAGCTACTCCTTCTTGTTCAGCAAGTCCGGCTAATCCTTCCACAGTGGTTACTTCGCTACCGTCCACCTGAACCGCTAGAGTTAAACAAGCTAGTCGACGTTCACCGTCGATCAACACGCTACAAGCACCGCATTGACCATGGTTACAACCCAGCTTAGTACCGGTCAGGCCAAGTTGCTCGCGCAAAACATCGAGTAATGTACTACGCACATCGACGCCGAGCCTCTGCTCATGACCATTAATAGTTAACTTAAGTCCATTGATGGCTGAAGACATAGGCGCTTCACTCGTCGTAGCGTTGTGTGTTTGGGCATGGGTTGGCAGAAAAGGCCCAGCGGCTAATCCTGTCCCTAATAGAGTTGAACCTTGCAGAAATTTTCGGCGGGTAATAACACTGTCGCTCATAGGGAAACTCCTGCTGGCGATTTTAAGTTAGAGGATTAGCTTTTGCGATAATTTTTATTAATGGTGAAGAGATGGTTTAAGAAGTAATTTTTGTATACTTTTTGTCAAAAAAAATAGAGTTTATTTATAGAGTTGTGGGTGTATGTAAAATCAATGGCCGTGAAAATTGTACAAATTTTGTAACAGTTACAAGGGTATTTTTGTAAAATTTACAATACTGATAATTAGTAGCAAATGGCGTTCCTTCGCCGACTTTCTATCCTTAAGCCAATAAAGCTCGCAGCATCCATGTATTTTCTTCGTGTTGGCCGATCCGAGCAGTGAGCATATCGTTAGTAAAGATGTCATCAACTTTATCGGCTTCTAGAGCCGCCGCCCGCATATGACGCGCACAGGTTTCATTATCTTGCGCCAACTGCTGCACCATTTCCTCAGCTGTAGGCACGCTGGTCGATTCCTTGATATCCGTTAACTCGGAAAACTGTGTATAGCTGGCTGGCGCTGGAAAACCGATGGCGCGGATACGCTCCGCAATCTCATCCACCGCTTCGAATAAATCCTGATATTGCTCCTCTGTCATCTTGTGCAGGCTGTAGAACATAGGACCTGCTACATTCCAATGAAAGCCTTGGGTTTTGAGATACAGCGTATAGGTATCTGCCAAGGATTTGGATAACTTTTGCGCAAGTTGTTCACGATCTTTACGCTCAATACCAGACTCTATGTTTACTTCAGGCGATTTCGCATTTAAAACTTCACTAGCCATAAATTACCTCCTTTAGTCGTTTCAATGGCATGGCATGGTGTACTGTGCACAAAGAATGCCACGATCAATGGAAGTACGGCATATTTATCAGATAGAGTTGCTCTTCGACTCTTAAACCGACCAATCATAGACAAAACAATAAAAGCATTTGAGATTGGCCCATTTTTTGAATCATTTGCGATCATCAATGAGTTGGCACTATCGGAGGAATCATGCTGCCTAGTATTGCACTTGTTATATTTATAGCCGTTCAATCTGCCAAGTCTATTGATAAAATCAACGGAGGCTTTTATGCAAGATAAAAATTTAACCATGATCGGGCAGCAGTTTATCGATGCCCTACATAAACTTGAACAAGGTTCTGAAAATGATACCGACGATATAGTTGGACTCTTTGATGAACATGCCATGTTAATCAATTCAGCCCTTAAATTGAGCGATAATCCCATGCAAGGACGGGTTGATATAAAAACCTTTTGGCAAGACTACCGGCGTCATTTCCAGCAAGCCCAGTCGGAATTTTACCGGGTTACCAGCGGAGATGGATCAGTTGGGTTATTCTGGACCACAAAAGGAGTTCGTAGCGACGGTCAGCCTGTTAACTACGATGGAGCAAGCCTTTTGGTGGTCAACCAGGATAATCGGATCACTGAATTTCGTGGCTACTATGATACCCGTTCACTACAAACCAAAGTAACCGCAGAGGTTTGAGCTTGCACTCTGCTAAAAAAGTTTCATAGCGGGGTCTAAACGGTGGGTACGGTTTGAGAACGACTGCTACCCACTACTTTATCAAACTGAAATTCGTAGTTTGTTCAAGAAGGATTCATTGTGTCCCCAAACAAGTCTACTAATATTCCGCAACAAGACAATACTCTAATATCTCCGGAAACCGAACATGGTGGTTCTTTGCAAGCATTGCAAAAGGCTGCAGCCACCTGTCGCGCCTGTTCCCTTTGGGAAAACGCGACTCAAACGGTATTTGGGAGCGGCTCTGCAGATGCTAAAGTAATGCTTATTGGAGAACAGCCCGGCGACCAAGAAGATTTACAGGGCCAACCGTTTGTAGGTCCAGCGGGTCAGCTACTAAGAAAAGCGCTTTTAGAAGCTGATCTGCAAATAGAGAGGGTTTATTTGACCAATGCGGTAAAACACTTTAAATGGGAACCACGCGGCCAACGGCGTCTTCATAAAACACCCGGCGTGCGGGAAGTCAAAGCCTGTCGTCCTTGGGTAGAGGCAGAAATTCACATCCTTCGCCCTCATGTGATCGTATGTTTAGGAGCGACCGCCGCGAAGGCGATTATTGATAAAAACTTTAAAATCACTGTGGATCGAGGCCGTTTTATCGACAACCCCGCGGCTCCCTTTGTATTTGCCACCATACATCCTTCTTATCTGTTGCGTCTTCCTGAAGAAGCGGCACGGGAGCAGCAGTATCAAACCTTTATTGAAGATTTACGTCTTATTCATAGCGTTTTAGATAATAAGTGATGGGGTCAATCGAATAAGACAAAACATCGTGAGTGCTCAAAATATTTTGAGCAGGTTTAAAAACACTTTTTAACCCTCTGTATAAATCATTTTGCGTGTCATACCACCGTCCACGACAAAATTTTGCCCCGTTATAAATTCTGCCTCATGGGAAACTAAAAAGCTTACTAAGGCTGCTACGTCTTCAGGTTTACCCACCCGCCCCGCTGGGTGCTGATTATGGTCCTGCGAAGTCAGCGTTGCCTGCTCACGATGACTGGCTTTTTGCCAATCGGCAACCGCAATCCAACCCGGGCTAATACAGTTGACCCGCACGGTAGGGCCAAGGCTAATAGCCAGAGCGTGGGTAAACGCTATAATACCTCCCTTGGAAGCGGCGTAAGCTTCGCAATTGGGCTCCGACTGAACCGCCCGAGTGGAGGCGATGTTTACTATTGCTCCCTGCACAGCACGTAAGTGACGAACCGTATGTTTAGCGGTAAGGAAATAGCCTGTCAAATTGGTGTCGATAACGCGCTGCCAATCACTTAAAGACAAGGCTTCTAACAGCGCATTTTCTGGATTAGCCAAGCCAGCGTTATTGACCAATGCATTGATCTGGCCATGATAACGCAAAGCTTCGTCCACACAGTGCTGAACAGCACTTTCGTCGGCGACATCAGTCGGGATAAAGTGTAAATCACCTTGATAGGTAGCCAGGCATTCCTCCCCAGCCTCCACATCCTTGTCGGCAATAACTACACACCAACCTTGACGCAGTAGATGGGCGCTGATGCCACGGCCAATTCCTTGGGCGCCCCCAGTGATTATGGCTGTTTTGCACGAGACCGTCATAACGGTGATTCCTTTGAAGACTACTTACCCGAGTGGTCGTAGCATAATCTCATTCACATCTACATGTGCTGGTTGTTGTAGTGCATAGATGACAGCGCGGGCAACGTCGTCAGGTTTAAGGGCATCGGGTTTAGGATCGTCAAAGAAAGGGGTATCCACCATACCAGGTTCGATAAGCGTCACCCGTACCCCCGTGCCCCTCAGCTCTTCCCGCAACCCATAGCCGATGGCAGACACCGCCCATTTAGTGGCGCTGTACATAGACCCCGCCAAGGTTATGCGGCCAGCCACCGAGCCGGTCAGCAACACATGGCCGCGGCTACGCTTAAGGGCCTCTAAACTGGCCCGCAGGGTAAGTCCGACGCCATAAACATTCGTTAATAACATATCACGCCAATTGTCAGAATCTGCACTACTAAAACCACCTGGTCCGCTGCCGATACCCGCGTTGGCAAATACCGCATCAAGACGGCCAAAGTGGACTAAAGTCTGCTCCACCATGGCCTCTTGATGAGCACGCTGGGTAACATCGCAGGTAACCGCTATGGCTCGCTCGGTGCCGCCCAGCTGTTCGGCTAAGCTATTGACCTTGTCACTGGAGCGGGCCGCTAATACTAGTCGATAGCCTGCATTAGCCGCATGTTCTGCCGTCGCTTTACCAATACCGCTAGAGGCGCCGGTGATGAGAAGGACTTTATCGGACATGGATAAATACTCTCCTCTTGCTTTTTACCATAAAAGCCAGATCCTAGCGCAGCATTCGTCGAGTGACAAATCATTTGTGGAATACTTGGGGTGATATAGGTGAGGTAAAATCTAAAGTGAGCAAGCGGCTAAGCACATGCTCATGCAAACAAAGCCGCTTTACCAGATGGAGGGTTGTTATTACGTGATCAACAAATTGCACGAAAATTGAAAGTAAGAAAACTTAAACCTTAGGCACTCGCTGGACAAGGTTGAGTTTCTGCTATCTCGATATTTTCCTCTGGAAGTTTCTCGTTCCATTGCTTCAAAACCAGTTTATCGATTTTTCCGTTAGCGCTTTTTGGTAACTCATCCAGGAAAAAGATCCGTGTCGGCACCATAAAGCCTTCCATTTTTTCGATACAGCGCTTTTGCACTTGTCGTTCGGTTAGTGTAACGCCCGCAGCGAGAACCAGAAACGCGTGTATAGCCTGACCGAGGGTCTCATCGTGTACACCAATTACTGCGGCTGCTTCTACATCATCCATTCCGTAGAGAATATTCTCGACTTCTACAGGACTGACTTTTTCTCCCCGAGTCTTAATGATTTCGTCATCTCGAGTTACAAAATAGAGAAAGCCCTCTTCGTCCATCCGGAACAGGTCTTGGGTACAGAGAATCCTTTCTCCTGGTAAAGTGCCCGGTTTAAGCATTTTGTTGGTCTTCTCCGGCTGGTTCCAGTAGCCGGCCATGATGTGGGGACCGCGGACATGGAGGATACCTTGCTGTCCAGGTGGGACTGGTTTTCCATCTTTGCTTAACAGAAAAACTTCGGTGCCAGGGATCGCTTTACCGACGGAGGTTGGTTTCTTTTCGAGCAACTCCGGTTCCAAATAGGAGACTCTTTTACACTCTGTAAGGCCATACATTCTATAAATAAGCGCATTGGGGAAGATTTCTTTTAAATAGGGCGTGAATTCGGCGGGCAAGGCAGCGGCGGTATTAGTCACTCTGGTGACGCTTGGGAAACATAATTTATTTTTCTTATGGGAAGCGATCATCATGGCGTACATGGTGGGAACGCCAGGAAAAACGGTGATTTTTTCCTGCTCAATACGCTGATAAATTTTTGTAGGGAAGGTAAAGGAGCGCTCAACGACCAAGGTTGCGCCCAACTTCATGGTCATCAATAATTGGTAGAGACCGTAATCAAAGGTAAGCGGTAAAACCAGCAGAATTTTATCCCTATCGGATAACCGTAAGTATTCGATCAAGCTCCAGGCAGCAAACACCATGGACTGGTGAGTTTGCATAACCCCCTTGGGTGTGCCGGTACTACCGGAGGTGTAGATCAAGGCAGCCAAATCATTAGGAATGATCATAACTGGCTCTTTAAGCGGTAGATTTTCTTTGGTTACCCTATCGAGGCTGACAAAAAGTTTATTTTCGGAGGGAATGCCGGGTGCATTTTCGGTCGTGTAAATGACACCATTTAGGGAAGATATCTCTGTCGCCACAGGAACAAATAGCGGGGCTAATTGACTACCAGCTAGCAAAACCTTGGCTTGACTGTCCTCCAGTAAAAACCGCAGTTTATCGGCTTTTGTTTGGGGATTGACCATAACGAATACACCCCCGGCCAGCAACACGGCATAGATGGCGGTAATACAGGGCCAGCTGTTATCCATATAGATCGCTACGCGATCGCCACGCTGCACCCCGTATGTTTGCAAGCCTGCGGCTAGTCGTGCAGCGGTATCGTGCAATTCTTGATAGGTATAGGATTTTTCATCAATGATAAGCGCGGTTTTCTCAGGATGCCGCTGAGCAGCGGCCAACATTCCTTCCCGCAACAATCTTTGCGGTCTATGGATGATTGTTTTCATGGTGTCTTTTCTCTACTTCTTGCTAACGGACTAAATTGGTTTTTTAAATACTTGAAAGATCAATGAGCTTATGCTGGCAACAGTTGTTTATCACCGATCACCACCTTGGTGGCTTGCGCTGTAGCACAAAGCCGCGGTTGATCGACAAAGGTTTTGTGCAGCAACATGGTTGATATCACAGCAACAAGGGCCATTTCGTCGGTTTCACTGACCCCTTTGTCAATACTTTTTGAACATTTGGCAAACAGGGAACGGGTCACTTGTGGATCAAAAATCCCCGCTTTTTCTAGGGCTTGTTTGCTGGTCAGTTCATGCACATAGTCAGCTGATTCTGAACCAATAAAAGACTTTAAAATAGGGGCCCGATAGGGTCGTTTTTCACGTTTGGCAATGTTGTCGGGTAATAAGGGTGAGGCTACTTTTCGCAACAGATATTTTTCATGCAGACCCTGTATCCGGAGTCGATCAGGCAACCGGGCGGCAAACTCCACCACCCGATGGTCGAGAAATGGAAAACGTCCCTCCACGGAATTTCCCATCAGCATACGGTCTCCCTGGGAGTGCAAAAGATAGCCCTGCATGAAGGTTTTTATTTCGAGATATTGCGCCTTACTGAGAAGGCTGAAGCTATTAAACTCTTTTGGTAACCGCTTCAAGAGTCTCTGCTGGGGGTTGTTTTGACCAGTGATTTCGTTGCGTAGCGGTTCTTGCAACAGGTGTTGTATGCGGCTGCTGTTTCGAAAACGAATATGGTGGCTGTACAGCGGATCATTGACTTCGGTTAGCTGTTGACGAAAGAAGGCTTGGGTGAAGGCTTCAGCCCGTCCCAAGTTTTGAGCTAGATAAGGATAAAGACGTCGTAATAGCAACGGGCGGATAGTGGATTCAGGTTGTTTTGCCCAGAAGCGTCGCACCTTGGCCTCACGAAAGATATTGTATCCTCCCAATATTTCGTCTGCCCCTTCTCCCGTCAGAACAACTTTAAGTCCATGACGCTTGACCTCGCGGGACAACAGCAACAAAGGAGCCGGCGATGTGCGCAATAAGGGTTTTTCGGATAACCAAACCACTTCGGGAAATATCTGCGCGATTTCCGGCCCCTGAACATCAATGGAATATAAGTCGGTGTTCAATTGTCGGGCCATCTGCTCCTGATACTTTCTTTCATCGAATAGTGGGTCCGCAAAACGCACTGCAAAGCTAGAAAGGGGTTTATCGGATATGCGCTGAACCATAGCAGCAATAAGTGAAGAATCCAGCCCACCGCTCAGATAGGCAGCCACGGGAACATCGGCCCGCAACCTCAACTCTGTCGATGAATAAAGTAGACCGGCTAATTCATCGGCCAGGTCTTGTTCACTTTCCTGGCGCATACGGTCACTGCCGGTAAAGGGGATATCCCACCAGCAAACCTCTTCAATAATGCCGTTAGCGTCTAACCGCATATAATGCCCAGGCGCTAGTTCGCGGATACCTGCAAATGCTGTGTGGTCTGGGGAACTGGCCCACAAAGAAAAAGTCTCTTGAAGCCCAATGGGATCGATTTCTCGTAGTGCTTTAGGGTGTCGGAGTATGGCTTTACACTCCGAGGCAAACAGAAAATCATGACCATATTGGGCGATGAAAAGTGGTCGAATACCGAGTCTATCTCGGGCTAAAAAAAGTTCTTTTTTTCGTCTATCCCATATAACAAAAGCAAACGCGCCGTTAAGGCGCGTTAACGAGTCTGCTCCCCACTCTTCATAGGCATGGGCGAGCACTTCAGTATCACATCGAGTTGCAAAGTGATGGCCGAGTTTTTCAAGCTCTACGGTGAGTTCAGGGGCATTATAGATCTCACCGTTTTGCATGACCCACATTTGTTTGTCTTCGTTACAGAGAGGTTGGTCTCCTCCTGCAAGATCGACAATGGAGAGTCTGGTATTAACCATGCCAAACGATTGGTCCATATAGAGACCCACGCCATCAGGTCCTCGGCGCGCCACTTCGCCAGCCATCTCCAGTAACAATGGCCGTGGGACCGCACCACTTCCTTGTCGATATATCCCAGCAATTCCGCACATCTTGCTACGCCTCCCAGCGAATATTGAACTTTTTTATCTTTGTGTATAGGAATGAATAGTCATTTCGTTAATCAGTTTGAAATAGCGTTGATTGCAATCTCTTCGACTGGCTTTGTAAGGAGGGGCGAGAGATGTTGATACCGGGTAGTACGACGCTTGTTGTCGATGTCTTTAAAAACCCGGTGCACCTGTTCTGGCGTCAACTCGACAGCGTCTGCAACGCTTTCGGCGGAGTATCCGTGGTTTTTTGCGTAAAGACAAAGGTCCATTTTCTCGTAAGACAAAGAGAAATAGAACTCGTCTTGCTCTTGAGGCATTGAGTAGGTGTCTGTGGTGGGGGGACGATTACGCGTTTCTTGAGGAATATCAAAATAAGCTGCTAACTGGTAGACCTGAGATTTGTATAGGTGAGCAATGGGTTTAAAATCCGCTAAACCGTCACCGCCCTTGACAAAAAAGCCTTGATCATACTCTAAGCGATTGGGCGTTCCGGTCACCGCATAATTAAGCCGGTCGGCGTGATAGTACTCGATCATTTTGCGAGTACGTTGTTTGAAATTGGTGGCGGCAACAACGCCTAGGTAGGCAGATAAAGACAACCGCCTCTTTATGGTTTCGCCAGTAGGTGAGACGGCGACCACCGAAAACAAGCGGTATTGGTCATTGTCGAC
>CAZGON010000109.1:0-12400 GCA_964527085.1 uncultured Candidatus Competibacteraceae bacterium | reverse complement strand
GGCGGTGTCGGTAAAGCACATAGGCTAAAAATGGCTTTTTTCAGGAACGACTATCTACCAGGCGAGATCAGCAAAAAAGATACCAATTCAAATCGACATCTTTTGGATTAAATAAAAATCAATAACTTATAGGAAATTACAGGAAAGGAGGGGAGGTATTTGGGGGTTTTAAAAAAAATAAGGCTGGTGGGCTGGCGATAGAAAGCCAATTTATTGACACGCCAAAAATAAAAGAGCGGCAAAGCCTCTTGCGAGGCAATGGGAAAATGATGATGCGCTGCGTCGTAGTGCGTTAGCAAAAGTGCTTGATTCATGACCGGAGGGATCGAACGTTATTGGTATTGCTAACCCATGGAATCCACAACAAAATCCGTTTCCCCGGATTTTGTTACACTTCATCCGAGCTACTTACTCAATAATCCGTCGAGTTCGCAGAACGGGGCTGGATAGCTTGTGAAAAGGGGTGTTGGCGGCCTGGAAGGCCGTCATCAAGCCTACAAGGACGTATTTACGGCGTCCCCTGGAACAAGCTACCAGCCCCGTGGCGCTCAACCCACTCGCATTGACAATAAATCTCAATCGATGCGATTCGTTCCTTACCAGCATCCGAAAAAAACTTCCCGCGTGGGCAACCAGTTGCCCACCCTAGGCAACGCCTACTCTCCCATCCCCTTAATGGCTTCTTCCACCGCCAAGGCGCGGCGGGCTTCCTCCACATGGAGGTTTTCCACTAGCTTGCCATTCACCACGGCGACGCCTTTACCTTCCGCTTTGGCTTGCTCCCAAGCTGCGATAATTTCCCGCGCGTTGACTATCTCTTTTTCACTGGGTGCAAACACTTCATTGGTAACAGCCAGTTGCTTGGGATGAATCAGGGTTTTGCCGTCGAAACCCATGTCTCGCCCTTGCTCGCAAGCCGCGCGAAAACCTTCTTCGTTGTTAAGATCCAGATACACGCCATCAAGGATATCCAAACCGTTGGCGCGGGCGGCCATCACACATAGAGAAAGGGCGGTGATAAAACCGATGCGCTCCGGCGTATGGCGTAGCCGCATCTCTTTTGCTAAATCAGAGGTGCCCATGACAATAGCGGCCAGACGCGGACTAGCGCCGGCAATGCTTTGAATATTTAAAATACCCCGTGGCGTCTCGGCCATGATCCAAAGGGGAAGATCAGCTGGCGCTCCTGCCTGATCCAGAGCTTCTACTGCTGCATGGATTTCCTCGGGAGATTCGATTTTTGGAAATAAAATGGCGCCGGCGCCAATTTTAGCGACGGCAGCCACATCGTCTTTGCCCCACTGGGTGCTTAAACCATTAACACGAATAATTAATTCTCGGGAACCGTAACCACCTTGAGAAACATTATCGACGATTTGTTGCCGAGCTACCTCTTTAGCATCCGGCGAGACCGCATCTTCCATATCGAGAATTAAACCGTCAGCAGCCAGGCTGCGAGCTTTGTCCAAAGCGCGAGCATTAGCGCCAGGCATATACAGAATAGAGCGGCGGGGACGTAACTGCATGGTTCAAGCCCTCATGGTGATTATTAAAGACCAGAATTATAAAGGTTTTATTAGAATTAACCTAATAGATCGCAGTTTAGATAGAGCATTTTTCACTTTATAAGTAAGCAACAACCTGTTTTTTTCTCAGACCCGCTTGTAAATTCAGCAAGAAAGTTCGAACATTCATTTTTTTTACAAGAAGCACTAGCGATGTTGGCTAGCTAGCTGTTTGTTTTTTCATGTTTCGCAAAGGCTTGCATCCCTAACTTTAGGGGCAAACTTGTAGCCATTGACGAGATTTTCGTTAAACTGAATCATTAATCAGGAAGGAAAATTTGTCGATGGATGCTTAAAATTAATATTTTCCGCTTACACTCTTATAAATCTGACGAGCAAGTAAGACAGGAATACTATGCTAATTAACATTAAAAAAGGTCTTGATATTCCGATAACCGGGGAGCCTGAACAAGTTATCGATGCTGCGCGCCCTGTCACATCTGTTGCCTTAGTAGGCAGAGATTACATAGGCTTAAAGCCGAGTATGTTGGTCAGTGAGGGGGACCGCGTTAAACTGGGGCAACCCTTATTTGCCGATAAAAAAATCCCCGGTGTGAACCATACCGCACCGGGCAGTGGCATCGTGACCGCCATCAACCGGGGGGCAAGACGGGCTCTGCAGTCTGTGGTGATAAAGCTAGAAGGTGACGAGGAGGAAACCTTTAACGCCTATAGCCCTGCCGAGCTTAGCCAACTGAGCCGCGACACGGTCCAGGAAAACTTGTTGGCATCTGGGCTATGGACAGCATTTCGCACTCGCCCTTTCAGTAAAGTACCTCTGCCGGATTCGGTACCTCACTCAATCTTTGTAACCGCCATAGACACCCGTCCCCTGACGGTGAGACCGGATGTGGTCATCAACGCTTATCCAGAAGATTTCGTCAACGGGCTGCATATCCTGGCGCGGCTGACGGAAGGTTCTGTATTCATTTGTAAAGCGCCCGATAGCACGATTCCAACCATCGATAGCGCACCCTTTAAAACGGTTTCCTTTGCGGGTCCTCATCCAGCCGGTTTACCAGGTACCCATATTCACTTTTTGGATCCAGTCAGCGTCACCAAAACGGCTTGGCATCTCAATTATCAAGAAGTCATCGCTATCGGTAAGTTTTTTACCACAGGCCATTTATGGACTGAACGAATTATTGCCCTGGCTGGACCGCCGGTTCTCAAACCCCGACTGTTGCGCACTCGATTGGGGGCTAATACTAATGAATTACTCGACGACGAATTGCAAGATATCGATTGCCGCCCCATTTCCGGGTCCATATTAGGGGGCCGCCGCGCCTTGGGGGCAGAGAGTTTTTTAGGCCGTTACCATATTGAGCTGAGCGTACTCGCTGAAGGCCGAGAACGAGAACTGTTGGGCTGGATTAACCCGGGTAAGAACAAGTACTCTTTTTTGAACGTGTTTGTTTCTAGCTTGTCTAGAAAAATGCAAAAATTTGCTTTGACCACGGATCAAAACGGCAGCCCTAGAGCCATGGTGCCTGTTGGTAATTATGAAGAAGTCATGCCGCTGGATATCCTGCCTACCCAACTGCTTCGTTATATGCTAGTCGGTGATACTGACACAGCTCAAGCCTTAGGTTGCCTGGAATTGGACGAAGAGGATCTGGCCCTGTGTTCGTTTGTCTGTGTGGGGAAATATGATTATGGTCCTGTGCTTAGAAAGAATCTCACCCAAATCGAGAAGGAGGGGTAATGTCGTTACGTAATGTCCTCGATAGGATTCACCCGCTGTTTGCTAAAGGCGGACGTTTCGAGAAATTCTACGCTGTGTACGAAATGATCGACACGTTTATCTATACCCCGGCAGACACCACCTATACAGCCCCCCATGTCCGGGATGGCATCGATCTTAAACGGCTTATGACCTATGTGGTCATAGCGATGATTCCTTGTATCGTGATCGGTTGGTATAACACCGGTTATCAAGCCAATGTTGCCCTAGCGGAGATGGGTCTCGACGGCGCCCAAGGCTGGCGTAGCGCTATCTTGAGTTCAGTGGGTTACAGTCCATCCAATCTCATCGCCAATCTGTTGCACGGCTTTTTGTATTTTCTGCCGATCTATATCACCGTGCTGGCCGTGGGTGGTTTTTGGGAAGTCGTATTTGCAGCCACCCGCAACCACGAGGTGAATGAAGGTTTTTTAGTGACCTCCATGTTATTCACCCTAATCATGCCGCCAGATATTCCCCTTTGGCAGTTGGCGCTGGGGGTGTCCTTTGGGGTGGTAGTGGCCAAAGAAATCTTTGGGGGAACCGGCAAAAACTTCCTCAATCCCGCCTTGGCCGGACGGGCTTTTCTGTTTTTCGCTTACCCTAGCGAGATTTCCGGGGATCAGGTCTGGGTCGCCGTCGACGGTTATAGTAAGGCAACTCCATTAGCCTTAGCCGCAGTGCCCGGCGCAGAAGCCGCCTTAGAAAACGTTACGGCAGCGGGTTATAGCTGGTGGCAAGCGTTTGTTGGGATTATTCCTGGTTCGGTGGGTGCAGAATCGGCCTTAGGGGCACTTATCGGCGCGGCTTTTATGATCTACACCGGGGTTGCCTCCTATCGTATTATGGCGGGGGTTGTGATAGGCATGTTAGGGTCTATATTGCTGTTCAATTTCTTGATCGGCAATGACCCTGGGTTTATGTATAGCCTACCCTGGCATTGGCATTTTGTGGTGGGTGGTTTTGCTTTTGCCACGGTGTTCATGGCCACCGATCCTGTCAGCGCTGCCCACACCAATACGGGACGTTGGATATTCGGTGCATTGATTGGGTTTATGACAGCGTTGATCCGAGTCATTAATCCCGCTTATCCAGAGGGCATCATGCTAGCGATTTTATTTGCCAATTTATTTGCTCCACTTATCGATTACGTCGTCATTAAACTCAACATTAGAAGAAGGAGGCTGCGTAATGTCGCAATCTCTTAACAACAATGAAACCCAGACAAAAACGGGGTTTTTGCACAAATATTTGAGTATGTCCAACGACAGCATTCAAAAAACGTTGTTTGTCGCGGTCGCTTTGTGTTTGGCATGTTCCGTGGTGGTGGCCGGTGCGGCGGTTTTTTTGAGACCTATCCAGGTAACCAATCAAGCCCTCGATATTAAACAAAATATTGTCGAGGTGGCGGGTCTATTAAAAAATGGTCAGAGTGTCGATGAAGCCTTCTCAAAGATTGAGACCCGTATGGTGGATTTATCCACCGGCGAATACACTGATGCCGTTGATCCCGCCAACTACGATCAGCGTCAGGCGGTTAAAGATGCCTCGCTAAGCCAACCTGTCCCGCCTGATCAAGACATTGCTAAAATCAAACGGCAGGCCAAATATGCACCCGTCTATTTGGTAAAAGAAGACGACAAAGTAAAAACAATCATATTACCGGTACACGGCTATGGGTTATGGTCCACCATGTACGGTTTTCTCGCCATCGAAAATGATCTCAATACGGTGGTTGGGCTCAAGTTTTACGATCAAAAGGAAACCCCTGGACTTGGGGGAGAAGTTGAAAATCCCCTCTGGCGGGCTCAATGGGAAGCCAAAAAACTGCACGACGAACAGGACCAGCTGCGTATTGCGGTTCTCAAAGGCACCGTGGATAAAACTCGCGAAGAGAGTCAATATCAAGTGGACGGTTTGGCGGGTTCAACTATTACCAGCCGCGGCGTTACCAATTTATTGCATTATTGGTTAGGTGAAAACGGTTTTGGTCCCTATCTCGACCAGCTCAGCATTGAGAGAGGATAATAATGGATATAGCCACTAAAAAAGTTCTTATTGACCCCCTCGTCGATAATAATCCTATCACTTTACAGATTTTAGGTATTTGCTCAGCTTTAGCGGTCACCACCAAGATGACCACGTCGCTGACCATGTGCATTGCCTTAACGGCTGTACTGGTGTGCTCCAATGTGGCCATCAGTTTGATTCGCCACCATGTGCCCAACAACATTCGCATCATCGTGATGATTACTATTATCGCCTCGTTGGTGGTCGTGGTGGATCAGATTTTGAAAGCTTACGCCTATAGCATCAGCAAAGAACTGTCGGTGTTTGTGGGTCTTATTATCACCAACTGCATTGTGTTGGGACGTGCAGAAGCCTTTGCCATGAAAAACGGTCCTTGGGAGAGTTTTTTAGATGGCCTGGGTAATAGTTTAGGCTACAGCGTGATTTTATTGGGTGTAGGATTCATCCGGGAACTATTTGGTTCCGGTAGTTTGTTTGGCATAGAGATTTTTCCACTAACTTCCGAAGGCGGTTGGTATGCAGCCAACGGATTAATGTTACTACCACCCAGCGCCTTTTTTATCATCGGCTTTTTTATTTGGGCCATCCGGGCCTGGAAACCGAAGCAGGTGGAAAAACCGGAATACCAGATTCACGAAGTACACCGCACTGAGGTAATACACTAATGGCACATTACTTCAACATTTTTATTACCTCGGTCTTTATAGAAAACCTTGCCCTCGCCTTTTTTCTAGGCATGTGTACGTTTCTGGCCCTTGGTAAACAGATCGGCACTGCCTTTGGTTTAGGCATCGCCGTGATCGCCGTGCAAGGCATTACGGTCCCCATCAATAATTTAACTTATCAATATTTCCTCAAAGACGGCGCCTTAGCCTGGGCAGGTTTGCCCGATGTAGATCTAAGTTTTCTGGGTTTGATCAGCTATATCGGCGTTATTGCCGCTATGGTGCAGATCTTGGAAATGGTGCTAGATCGTTATGTACCGGCGCTTTATAACGCCCTGGGTATTTTTCTGCCCCTGATTACGGTTAACTGCGCCATCTTGGGCGGCACTCTATTCATGGTGGAGCGGGACTATAACTTCTCCGAAAGCGTGGTCTATGGGCTTGGCACCGGTTTTGGTTGGGCCTTGGCGATCACAACGCTGGCGGGTATTCAAGAAAAACTTAAATACAGCGATGTACCTGAGGGACTGCAGGGATTGGGGATCACTTTTGTAATCACCGGGCTAATGTCGCTGGGCTTTTTGAGTTTTTCAGGCATCCAATTGTAGGTAACGCGCTGAAGAAAATCTTTTTTTGTAAACCAGAGTATAGGTTACGGATATGCTTGAAGTCGGTTTAGGTGTACTTTTCTTTACCACCATCGTGGTGTTATTAGTGTTTGTGATTCTAGCGGCCAAGTCAAAATTGGTGGCCTCGGGCACCGTTGAGATTCTTATCAACGACGAAAAAACCATTAAAGCGTCCGTAGGCTCTAAATTGCTAAACGCCCTTTCCAACGCGGAGTTGTTTGTCTCTTCGGCCTGTGGCGGTGGTGGTACTTGCGCCCAATGTAAGGTCAAGGTTCTAGAAGGCGGCGGTGCTATTCTTCCCACGGAAAAAACCTATATCAATAAACGCGAAGCCGCTGAAGGGGAACGGTTATCCTGCCAGGTAACGGTTAAGCAGGATATGAAGGTCAATGTGCCGGAAGAAGTATTTGGCGTCAAAAAATGGGAATGTACGGTGCGTTCTAACCACAACGTGGCGACCTTTATTAAAGAGTTAATATTGGAGTTACCGGAAGGGGAAGAGCTGGATTTCCGCGCCGGCGGTTATATCCAAACTGAATGTCCAGTGCATGAAGTTCATTTCAAAGACTTCGACATTGAAGAGCAATTTCGCGACGAATGGGATCACTATGGACTTTGGGATTATGTCTCGAAATGCACTGAGCCGACCATACGCGCTTATTCTATGGCCAGTTACCCGGAAGAGAAGACGGTGATTTTGCTTAACGTGCGTATTGCCACACCGCCACCTAGCATTGCCGATGCAGCGCCAGGGATTATGTCCTCTTATCTCTTCGGTCTTAAACCAGGCGATAAGACTACTGTTTCTGGACCTTTCGGTGAATTCTTTGCCAGACAAACCGATAACGAAATGGTATTTGTAGGCGGCGGCGCGGGTATGGCGCCTATGCGCTCGCATATTTTTGATCAGTTAAAACGCATTCATTCAAAACGCAAAATGACCTTCTGGTATGGAGCTCGTAGTCTCCGCGAGATGTTCTATACGGAGGATTTCGATGAACTCGCGGCAGCAAACGACAATTTCACCTGGCATGTGGCTTTGTCTGACCCGAAACCGGAAGATAACTGGCAAGGCTATACCGGCTTTATTCACGAAGTGCTTTACGAAAAATACCTCAAGGATCATCCGGCGCCGGAAGACTGTGAATATTATTTGTGCGGTCCACCGATCATGAATGCTTCGGTGATTAAGATGCTGGAAGATATCGGCGTTGAGCGGGAAAATATTATGCTGGACGACTTTGGTGGTTAAAACACTGTTGCATGGGCTTGTCCAATAACAATAAGTCAGCTGCTACACCACGCCCTGCGCCTCCCTTGGCGAAGGGCGGTATAGGAACGCTTGTGCTATTGGCTCTGGTGGTGGCCGGATGGTGGTTTGCCGAAAACCGCCGAGATCATGAGGCGTCCCTCGTGCAGTTTAGCGGTAGCACTATGGGCACCACCTATACGGTAAAGGCGCGCCAGGTTCCAAACGGGGTGACTGCTACTGATCTACAGACGGAAGTGGATCGTATTTTAGTCGACGTCAACCAACAAATGTCCACCTACGACGAGTCCTCTGAGCTGTCTCGTTTTAATAAAAGTCAGTCCATGGAGTGGGTGGTCGTTTCGGAAGACTTGGCGCAGGTTGTGCGACGTGCCCTTGAGATTAGTCGCTTGACGGACGGGGCGTTCGATGTAACCGTGGGACCCTTGGTCAATCTATGGGGGTTTGGTCCTGATTTAAGCGAAGATCAGATACCCTCGAATGCGATGGTGCAGGCAGCGTTAGCTCGGGTGGGCTATCAACAACTTCATGCACGCCTGAATCCACCGGCGTTAAAGAAAGACCGTGTTGATCTCTATGTGGACTTATCCGCCATTGCCAAGGGTTTTGGTGTAGATGAGATTGTTCAGCATTTGGAATCCCAGGGTATCAACCACTACCTGGTGGAGATCGGCGGAGAACTGCGTGGCAAAGGCTTAAACCCGCAGAATGTACCCTGGCGAATCGCTATCGAGGAGCCCAATCCGGGAAAAAGAGCTGTGCAACAGGTGGTCAAAATCGTCGACCGAGGCATCGCCACCTCGGGGGACTACCGCAACTTCTTTGAAATGGATGGGCAACGCTATTCCCATGCCATGGATCCCCGCACCGGCCAACCGGTACATCACCAGCTGGCATCGGTCACGGTGGTCAACGAGTCCGCCATGGATGCGGATGCTTGGGCGACGGCCTTACTGGTTTTAGGCCCAGAGCGTGGCGCTAAAATGGCTGACCAACAAAACTTGGCGGCTTTTTTTATTGTCATACAGGATAGGGGTTTGCAAGAAAACCCCAGTCCCCGATTCGCTCAATATTTGCTTGATTAGGGAATTATTATGAGTTTATTTATTGTTACTTTTGTCATTATGGGGCTCGCTGTGTTTGGTATGGCGGTGGGTGTAATCGCTGGAAGAAGCCCTATTAAGGGAAGTTGCGGCGGGCTCAACACGATTCCAGGCATTGAATGCGCCTGCGCCGAGCCTTGTGAAAAGAGAAAACAAATTTTGGCATTAGAGCGTGCTGGCAGGTAAACCGCTCAACGGCCAGTCACAGTCTATAATTAAAAATTAGGGGTCACAAAAGGCATTTTGCTAACGACTCCAAGGGAGGATATTGTGCTTGGCTCAGTAACTGTCAAAGACTATATGACGGCTAATCTTGTTACCTTTACCCCCGATATGGACGTTTTAAAAGCCATCAATTTGTTGCTCGAAAGAGGTATCTCGGGGGCCCCGGTGGTGGACAAACGGGGCAACATCGTCGGTATTCTCTCCGAGAGAGATTGCATCAAAGTTTCGCTTCAGGCCAGTTATCACGAAGAACGGGCTGGCAAAGTGGCGGAATTTATGAGTCCTAATGTCAAAACCGTTGATATGGACGCCAGTCTCTTGGATGTGGCTAGGCTGTTTTTGAATGCTCCCTACAAGCGCTATCCGGTGATGCGGGATAATGTTTTAGTGGGGCAAATCAGCCGTCGAGATGTTTTGAAAGCCCTTAAGGATCTTTAGATAGAAAAACCACTTCCGGATGACTCAAGCGCTTTCCATACGCGATTTACGCAAGACCTATCCCAACGGTTTTCACGCTCTAAAAGGTATCGATTTAACAGTGGAAGAGGGGGATTTTTTTGCCCTGTTGGGTCCCAACGGGGCAGGAAAATCCACCGCCATCGGCATCATTTGCTCATTGGTCAATAAAACTTCGGGGCAAGTCAGTATCTTCGGCGACGATTTAGATGCCGCGCTAGTAAAGGCCAAGCGGCACATCGGTTTAGTGCCGCAAGAATTCAACTTTAATCAGTTCGAACCGGTCGTCGAAATCGTCGTCAATCAAGCAGGCTACTATGGCATTGATCGACCCCTCGCCTTTCAGCGGGCTGAAACCTATTTGAAACAGCTTGGATTATGGGAAAAACGCCGGGTTCAAGCCCGGGAACTGTCCGGTGGGATGAAGCGTCGTTTGATGATTGCCCGAGCCTTAGTTCATGAACCTCGATTGCTTATTCTCGATGAACCCACCGCCGGGGTTGACATCGAAATCCGGCGCTCCATGTGGAGTTTTCTACGCCAAATCAATGCACAAGGCATCACTATTATTTTAACAACCCACTATTTGGAAGAAGCCGAGAACTTGTGCCGTCATATTGCCATTATCGACCGAGGACAGATTATCGAAAATACCCGGATGCAAGTCTTGTTGCACCGGCTGTCCCAAGAAACCTTTGTTTTAAACCTGAAGGAACCCATCGAGACGCTTCCAACAACACCCGGTTATCCATTACGCAAAATCGATGAATGTACTTTGGAAGCCGATGTTATAAAGGAACAAGGCATCAACGGTTTGTTTCAGCAACTTTCAGCGGATGGCATCGAGGTGGTGAGTTTGCGTAATAAAACCAACCGTTTAGAAGAGCTGTTTATGCATTTAGTTGAAAAGGGCAAAGCGGCTTGAGTAAAGACTTATCCCATAGGGACTTTGCCATCCTGTTTAATCTTTTTAAAAAACACCCCATTACTGTAGCAGTATGAGCGTCCGGGCGCATTTCGTTGGTTTTAAAACCATTTTAACAAAAGAAATTCTGCGGTTTATGCGTATTTGGATGCAAACAGTGTTGCCCGCGGCCGTGACCATGACTCTTTATTTTGTCATTTTTGGCCGTTTAATTGGCTCTCAGATTGGCGATATCAATGGCTATTCCTATATGCAATATATCGTCCCCGGGCTGATCATGATGTCTGTCATCACGAACGCCTATTCCAATGTGGTGTCGTCGTTTTATAGCGCTAAATTCCAGCGTCATATTGAAGAAATGCTGGTTTCTCCGCTACCCAATTATTTGATTCTACTGGGTTTTGTAGGTGGCGGGTTAGCCCGCGGAGTCGTGGTAGGTGCAGCCGTGACAGGAGTTTCGATATTTTTCACCGATTTGCACATCCATAATGTGTTTGTGATGATCACCGTGGTCACATTGACTGCCATTCTGTTTTCTTTGGGCGGTTTTATAAACGGAATTTACGCCAACAGCTTTGACGATATTTCCATCGTACCCACCTTTGTTCTTACGCCGCTGACCTACTTAGGCGGCGTGTTTTACTCCATTCAAATGTTGCCTGAGTTCTGGCAAACTGTTTCCCAGCTAAACCCTATTCTGTATATGGTCAACGCCTTCCGTTACAGCATTCTTGGCACATCGGACGTGGATATTACCGTTGCGTTTGCCATTATCTTACTGTTTGTGGCTGCATTATTTGTGTTTAGTTTATGGCTGCTCAATAAGGGCGTGGGTATTCGGCAGTAAGGCAGTTAAGTTATTCTTCAATTATATTTTGTACTGGAAAACAGCAAAGCATTTTTGCTTTGATAGTATTAATGGCTTCCTCAAAGCGAAAGGTTCTCAATAGCAAAATATCAGAACGTTATTGCTTCGATGAAGCCAAACCAATTGACAACTTTTTTGATGACATCGCGACCAGCTTCACAATCCTGATGGAGTTGTTAAATCCTTGCTATAGTAGATTTCGTGTAATGCGGAGCTGACGCTAGCGCGACGTCGCGTTTGGTCTCAGCGCTTCGCGCCTCGACAACCAAACGCTCGACGCGACGTACTCCCCTGATAACTGATCCAAGGATCGTTATCAGGGTGCGCCGCGCGTCAGCTCCGCATTAGGCGCAGAGAATTATCGAGTTGAAAAGATATTGATATGCCAGTACCTGCGGAATACGAACGCGCATCGGATCATTTCTATAAGTATTTGGTAGACGCACGCGATACGGCGGGGCTCTGGAGTACTCATGTCACCTATACGATGACGCAGAGTGTGTTGCAGACTTTTCGACGCCGCCTCAGTGTCAAGGATGCCATTGCTTTTGCCAATGTACTGCCGATTTGTCTGCGAGCACTCTTTGTTACCGATTGGGATACCGATGAGCCCATAAAGCCATTTGAGGACCGTGCGACCCTGACAGAGGAAGTTTGCTCATTGCGTTCAGAGCACAATTTTTCTCCGGAAACGGCAATACGAGATGTGGCTGACGCATTGAGGCGGTACGTTGACGAAGATGCTTTTGATAACCTTCTCAGAAGATTACCTGAGGGTGCAATGGAGTTCTGGAAGCCGTGATATTGTTGGGTGTTTTTAAACGAAATACCTAACCCGGCGCTCAACCCGACCGGTTCGCTTCGCGCCCGGCGGGTTAGCTTGTCGTTAGGCGTAGAGTAGCGAGATGAGCGCAAACATGACTCCAACGATAATCGGGCT
>CAZGON010000108.1:0-12412 GCA_964527085.1 uncultured Candidatus Competibacteraceae bacterium | reverse complement strand
CCGAGCTTTTAATGCCTTGCCATCGTTAACCACCCGAAGTGGCACACCCACCGGTGCCATTTACGGCGTTATCAGCATGTTACGCAAGCTGCTGAAAGATCACCAACCTGACTATATAGCCGTCGTCTTTGATGCACCCGGAAAAACCTTTCGCCATGATCTGTTTCAGGACTATAAGGCAAATCGTCCTCCCTTACCCGAAGAGCTTAGTTCTCAAATCGACCCCCTGCACAGGCTGATTCGTGCCATGGGTTTGCCGCTGGTGGAGGTACCAGATGTTGAGGCTGATGACGTTATCGCTACTTTAGCCAACCAAGCTATTGCACAAGGTATGCACGTCATCGTCTTGTCTGGTGACAAAGATCTCGCGCAACTGGTGAACACCCATATTAGCCTGTTGGACTCCATGCGAGACACCCACTTGGATCAGCAAGGCGTCATGGAAAAATACGGTGTACCGCCGGCACAGATTGTCGACTATCTTGCCTTGATCGGTGATAGCTCCGATAACATTCCTGGTGTTTTGGGTGTTGGGCCTAAAACAGCCGCTAAGTGGCTTAAGGGGTATGGCTCTCTGGATGCCATCATTGCCCATGCAGACGCTTTTAAGGGTCAGAGTGGTGAAAACCTACGGGGAAGTCTTGCTCAGCTTCCTCGGTCACGACAACTGGTGACGTTACGCTACGATGTTGAACTCGCTCTGGCGCCTGCTCAGTTAAAACTTACTGAGCCGGATTCAGACACACTACAAGATCTATTTAATCGTTATGAGTTTAACAGCTGGGTTAAACAACTCGATCAACAGAAATCCACACAACCCAACGATAAATCTAGTTATAGCCATCAAGAAGCAGCAGACTATCAGATTATTTACGATGAAGCGACACTCCATGCGTGGCTGGATAAACTGCGCCAGGCAAAGCTGTTTGCTTTCGATACCGAGACCACCCATCTAGACTATATGCAGGCTCATATTGTGGGCGTGTCTTTTGCCGTTCATCCGCAACAAGCCGCTTATATTCCGTTGACTCACGATTATCCGGGCGCTCCACAACAATTAGATCGAGATAGGGTCTTAGAAAAGCTGCGTCCTCTACTGGAAGATCCTCAACGCGCTAAACTGGGCCAAAACTTAAAGTACGACTGTCATGTGCTGCTCAATCATGGCATCCATTTGACCGGCATTCGCCACGACACGATGCTGGAGTCTTATGTGTTGGATTCCACCGCGACGCGCCACAACATGGATAGCATGGCCGAACATTACCTGGGATTAACCACCATTCACTACGAAGACGTGGCGGGTAAAGGCGTTAAACAACTCACCTTTAACCAAGTTCCTATAGAACAAGCAGGTCCCTATGCTGCCGAGGATGCAGATATTACCTTGCGGCTGCACCAGCATCTTTGGCCGAAGCTTGCTAATGAAACTGCCTTAAGACGGCTTTACGAAGCAGTGGAAATTCCTTTGATTTGTGTGTTGACCCATATGGAGCACACTGGTGTGCAGATCGATAGTGCTTTGCTGCGCCAGCAAAGCCACGACATAGCACAACGCTTGTCAAGGCTAGAGCAAGAGGCGTATACCCTGGCTGGACAACCCTTTAATCTGGGGTCCCCCAAACAATTACAGTACATTCTGTTTGAAAAACAGGGCTTGCCTATTACCAAGAAAACCCCAAAAGGCCAACCCTCTACCTCGGAAGACGTATTGCAGGAACTAGCTATGGATTATCCCTTGCCGCGGCTGATCATCGAACACCGCGGTTTAAGCAAACTAAAATCCACCTACACGGATCGGCTACCCCTGCAGGTCCAACCCCATACAGGTCGAGTTCATACCTCTTATCATCAGGCCGTCACCAGCACTGGGCGTCTGTCGTCTTCCGATCCTAACCTACAGAATATACCGATCCGTACACCGGAAGGCCGCCGTATTCGGCAAGCCTTTGTAGCGCCTCCCGGTTATGTCATCCTAGCAGCAGACTATTCGCAAATTGAGCTACGCATCATGGCGCATCTTTCTGGAGACCCCGGTCTGTTACAAGCCTTTAAAGAAGGCGCTGATATTCATCAGGCAACCGCGGCAGAGGTGTTTGGAGTTTCTTTAGACAGTGTCGAACCGCACCAGCGCCGGGCTGCCAAAGCCATCAATTTTGGCTTGATGTATGGCATGTCAGCCTTCGGACTTGCCCGGCAACTGGGTATAGAACGAAGCGCTGCACAGGCTTATGTGGATCGCTATTTCACCCGTTATACGGGCGTTAAAACCTTTATGGAACAGATCCGTCAACAAGCGGCTGAATGCGGCTATGTGGAGACAGGTTTTGGGCGACGCTTGTATTTACCTGATATTAATTCTCGCAATACCCAGCGACGCCAGGCCGCTGAGCGCACCGCCATCAACGCCCCTATGCAAGGTACCGCGGCGGACATCATTAAGCGCGCCATGTTGTCTGTTCACGATTGGCTGTCCCATACTACGTTGGATGGACGTATGGTTATGCAAGTCCACGATGAACTAGTCTTCGAAATAGCTGAGGAAGCTGTGGATGAGGCAAAAACTGAAATCAACGGGCATATGGTTGCTGCTGCCGAACTTCAGGTACCTCTGGAGGTGGATATCGGTATAGGACGTAATTGGGACGAGGCGCATTAATAACGATTGCAGAGAGGGAATGACGGCAGTATGCCTACCGCCGTCAAGCTTAGAGAGATATATTTGCAGGGCCTTGTAGGGTAAGAGCAAGCCCTGTCTTGCAGTAATTCCTTGCTAATATGTAATGGCAGCAGGCGGTGATGTTACTTTATTATCAGCGTGCAGCTTGAGAGTTTCTGTCGTATTCAGCTCATTAGGCAGCGATCGTTTGCTTTCTAATTTAATACGCAAGCGTAAGTTATTCACAGAGTCTGCGTGGCGCAGCGCTGACGCATAGCTAATTTGGCTTGTTTCGTACAATTCGAACAGGGCTTGATCAGAGTTATTGGCATGTAATGTGGACAAACATAAATGGCCTGGCTTTAGCTTTATCCATGGTTTTGCTCCCATTAGAGTATGTCGTCGTGTTGATCCCCGAGAAAAGCCACGGTAGAGCAAACTAAAACCTATGTTAAGTGGCTGGTTGTCAAACGTTGTGAATCATTTTGGAAAAAACTAGGGTTGGTAAGTATCTTTTCTCGCGTCCTTTATTACCTGGACACTGGTGCCCGCCCTCAAACCATATTGGACTGCTGCGCTACCCTGATTAACTGCTAATTCCACGAGACCTATGGAATTTTCATACCAAAATCCTTGACTTGGTGAAACATCGGAAAAAGTTCGCGCCCAATTTAATGTGTGCTGACCCACAGAAATACCTACCGCTGTCTCCACCGCATGTCCCCGAATACCTGTCATTGCGTTACCGTAGTCATCCACATAGATGATACGGGCTAAATCGTTAGGCCAATCGCGAGGCGAAAAAGGTATCTGGTCCCCAAAACTTCAAGGTTTGTAGTTTTGGAGGCTAATCTAGCCGCCACGGGTGCAAAAAGATCACGACCATGGAAGGAAGCTGACAATCGGTCAGGACGCCAGGTAATGCGCCAAGCCTTCAAATATTGAGAGCAGCTCCCCACACGATCAAATAAACCATTGTCAGGACCCACATACCAACGACCATCAGCATTAAGTATTAGACCTGACCTTGGTCCTCCAACGCCTGGATCGACAACACCAAGAAATACGGTACCTTCAGGAAAATCATTGACACATGCAGCCAACAGGTAAGCAGCACTCTGAGCATCAAAAACCGGAGCATTGTGGCATAAATCAATCAGCTGGAGGTTTGGCGCATGGCGCAATATGGCCAACTTTAGCAACCCGACATACGGGCCGTGAACGCCAAAATCTGTAAATAACACCAACAGCTTGTTCATCAATACGGCCCATAAAAAAACCGGGCTTTACCCGGTTTTTAGGTAGCTTACTTTTTAGATCATTCAGAAGCATCTGGCCGATCCACCAGCTCTACATAGGCCATCGGTGCATTATCTCCAGGTCGAAAACCACATTTTAAAACACGCAAATAACCGCCTGGTCGAGACTGATAACGAGGACCCAACTCGTTGAATAATTTTGTAACCACGGGTCGGTTGCCAAGTCGTGCAAATGCTAACCGCCGATGGGCTACACTGTCTTTTTTCGCCAGTGTAATCAAAGGCTCAGCAACACGACGCAGCTCCTTAGCCTTTGGAAGTGTTGTTTTGATAAGCTCGTGGTTGAACAACGAAGCGGCCATATTGCCAAACATGGCTTTACGGTGACTGGCTGTACGGTTTAATTTTCGTCCGGAATTGCGATGACGCATAGTTAAGTTCCTTTATTGAACTCGTAAATTAAGCTTCACCAAGGCGCTAGGCCAAAATCTTGTCCTCTTTTTTCTCACCACCAAAACCAAAAGGCGGCCAATTCTCCAACTTCATACCGAGGGAGAGGCCATGAGAGGCCAATACATCTTTGATTTCAGTAAGCGATTTTTTACCAAGGTTAGGTGTTTTCAACAATTCTACTTCGGTTCGTTGAATCAAATCGCCAATGTAATAAATACTTTCTGCTTTTAAGCAGTTGGCCGATCGCACCGTTAGCTCAAGATCATCCACTGACCGCAGTAAAATGGGATCAATATCAACAGATTCAGGTTGCTGATAAGCCTCTTCTCTACCTTTAAGATCAATAAAGACAGATAGTTGATCTAGCAAAATCTGAGCAGAGCTTCGGATAGCCTTCTCCGGATCTACAGAACCATTAGTCTCAAGGTTGATGACTAATTTGTCTAAATCAGTGCGCTGTTCAACACGAGCACTCTCAACACGATAACTTACTCGTTCAACAGGACTAAAAGAAGCATCTAACAATAAACGACCTATAGGGCGATTTTCATCTCTAACACCAGGGCGTTGGGTAGCAGGTTGATACCCTCTTCCTCTCTCTACTTTAAGACGCATACGAAGTTCACCCTGTTGCGTCAAGTTAGCAATTTCATGGTCTGGATTTACAATTTCGACAGTATGGGTCGTTTCTATGTCACCAGCAACGACACGTCCAGGTCCTTTCTTAGAAAGACTCAAATTCGCTTCGTCGACGCCGTGCAAAACAATGGCCACTCCTTTTAAATTTAAAAGGATATCGATGACATCTTCCTGTACACCTTCAATAGAAGAATATTCGTGCAGAACCCCTTCAATCTCGCATTCAACGATGGCGGCACCCGGAATAGATGATAATAAAATACGCCGTAACGCATTGCCCAAAGTATGGCCGAACCCTCTTTCAAGGGGTTCTAGGGTTACTCGAGCCTGTTTATTTGTAATGATATCGACATCAACAATTCGCGGCTTTAATAATTCAAAAAAACCCGACATTAGTACTATTTCCCCTTACAGATCACTTGGAGTACAACTCCACAACGAGGGACTCGTTAATATCTGCCGGTAAGTCGCTACGGTCTGGAACTCGCTTGAAAATTCCTGCCATCTTATCAGCATCCACTTCTACCCAATCTACAAATCCTCGACTTTGGGCAAGCTGCAAGGAATATTGCACACGAGTTTGGTTGCGGCTTTTATCGTGGATTGAAATCACATCCTCAGCAAGAACATGATAAGAAGGAATATTAATGCGCTTGCCATTGACTAAAATGGCGCGATGCGACACAAGCTGCCGAGCCTCGGCACGAGTTACACCAAAACCCATGCGGTAAGCAACGTTGTCTAATCGACTTTCCAGCAGTTTCAGTAAATTTTCACCAGTAGAACCTTTGCGGCGGGCAGCTTCCCTATAATAATTGGCAAATTGCCGCTCCAAGACTCCATAAATCCGACGTAGCTTTTGCTTTTCTCGCAGCTGCATGCCATAGTCAGATAAGCGAGGGCGACGGGCTCCGTGTTGTCCTGGTGGTTTTTCGAGATTACACTTAGACTCGAGGGGACGGGCGGAGGATTTTAGGCTGAGATCCATACCTTCTCGTCGGCTCAGTTTACATTTTGGACCAATATATCTTGCCACAATAAAATTCCCGTGAACTAGACACGGCGCCGTTTTGGAGGACGACAACCGTTATGAGGGATCGGCGTTACATCCACTATGCTAACAATCTTAAAACCGGATGCATTCAAAGCACGAACAGCTGATTCGCGGCCCGGCCCAGGCCCGTTTACATTCACTTCAAGATTTTTCATCCCAAATTCTTTAACAGTATTACCCACCCGCTCAGCAGCCACTTGAGCTGCAAACGGTGTGCTCTTACGAGAGCCTCGAAAGCCGGACCCACCTGCCGTTGCCCAGGCTAATGCATTACCTTGGCGATCAGTAATGGTAATAATTGTGTTATTGAAAGATGCGTGAATATGGGCAACACCGTCTAATACATTTCGTTTTACACGCTTACGCGTTTTGCTTACCGGCTTTGCCATCGACTAACCTCGGTGGTATTTAATAAATGATTTTATCTTCTAACCGCGCGACGAGGCCCCTTGCGGGTACGCGCATTGGTTCTGCTTCGCTGACCGCGTACCGGAAGGCCGCGTCGATGACGCATACCACGATAACATCCTAAGTCCATCAAACGTTTGATATTCATGGAGACTTCTCGGCGCAGATCGCCTTCCACGGAATGTTTGGCTACTTCGGCACGAAGAGCATCTATTTGCGCTTCTTCAAGTTCTCTAATTTTTGTTTCTGGAGCAATATTTGCAGCCGCACAGATTTGCTGAGCACGGGTTGAACCAATACCATAAATCGCCTGCAGTGCAATGACTGTGTGTTTATTAACCGGGACGTTTATACCTGCAATACGAGCCATAACCTAAATTCTTTTAAGATTTATAAATCAGTGGAAAAAAGGGGCCATCATAATGGTTTAGGCAGCTGAAATCAAGGCAACATTTAACCTTGCCGCTGCTTATGGCGTGCATCTGTGCAGATAACACGCACCACGCCATTACGACGGATAATTTTGCAATTGCGGCAAATTCTTTTTACTGAAGCACGAACTTTCATGAATATTCTCCGATTACATCGAGTGATTGCTGCTACTAACGCAGTAAACCCTGTCGGCCTTGACCTTTAAAACTCGCTTTTTTCATTAAACTTTCATATTGATGAGACATGAGATGGGCCTGCACCTGGGCCATGAAATCCATAACCACCACAACGATAATCAAGAGAGAGGTGCCACCAAAATAAAAGGGAACATTCCAATACAAGATAAGGAATTCAGGCAATAGGCAAACACTAGTAATGTAGATGGCGCCCATCATTGTCAAGCGCGTTAATACTTTATCAATATAACTTGCGGTTTGCACACCTGGACGAATACCTGGAATAAAGGCCCCAGAGCGTTTTAGTTGATCAGCTGTTTCTTTTGAATTAAAAACTAATGCTGTATAAAAAAAACAGAAAAATATAATTAACCCCGCGTAACAAGCCACATATAAAGGCTGTCCGGGCGATAATGTAGAGCTAATGTCCCTTAACCAACCTAAACCCGGTGAATTACCCAACCAACTACCTAGTGTAGCTGGAAATAAAATTAAGCTAGACGCAAAAATAGGAGGGATTACCCCCGACATATTGAGCTTAAGTGGTAGATGGCTGCTTTGAGCCGCGTAAAGCTTACGCCCCTGCTGACGCTTTGCATAGTTGACAGTAATTCGGCGTTGCCCGCGCTCTACAAAAACGACAAAAGCGGTAACTGCCAGCGCAATGACCAAAAGCAGTAAAACCAGTATAGAGTGTAGCTCGCCTGTACGGGCTAGTTCTAATGTTCCCCCCACTGCGTTTGGCAATCCAGCAACGATACCCGCAAAAATAATCATGGAGATTCCGTTACCAATACCTCGCTCAGTCACCTGCTCACCAAGCCACATCAGAAATACGGTGCCTGTCACCAGCGTCACTGCCGAAGTAAAAATAAAGGGTGCTCCTGGTGCAATAACAACCATCTGATTCTGCAAAGCAACGCTTACCCCTACAGACTGAAACGTCGCCAACGCAACCGTGAGATAACGGGTATATTGGTTTATTTTCCGCCGTCCTGAATTACCTTCCTTTTTTAACTGCTCTAAAGTTGGAACAACGACCGACATCAGCTGCATAATAATTGAAGCTGAAATATAGGGCATGATACCTAAGGCAAATATGCTTAATCGCTCAAGAGCACCTCCTGAAAACATATTAAACATATCGAGAATGGTGCCACGGTTGTCATCAAACAACTGGGCCATAGCTTGCGGATCAATACCAGGTACCGGGATATGGGTACCCACTCGAAAGACGACTAACGCGCCAAACAAAAAAAGTAAACGCTGGCGCAGTTCTGTCATCTTTCCAAAATTAGGCAAAGTGGGAGGCATTTTTTCTTACTCTTCCACACTACCGCCGGCTGCTTCGACAGCGGCACGAGCACCTCTTGTGAGCCGTATTCCACGCAACTTCACTGGTCTGTCTATTTTTCCAGAAGCAATGACTCTAACATTTTTGATGTGTTTAGGAATAATATTTGCTGTTTTAAGGACTTTTAGGTCCACTATTTCCGAGTGATGCGCTGCCAGTACTAATTCGTGCAGCCTCACTTCCGCAGTCTCATGAGCTGTCATGGAGCGAAATCCTCGCTTGGGCAGACGTCGCTGAAGCGGCATTTGGCCACCCTCAAAACCAACTTTATGAAAACCACCCGCGCGCGAGTGTTGTCCTTTATGACCACGCCCACAGGTCTTACCTAATCCAGAACCAATGCCGCGACCTACTCTTTTACCTTGCGGTTTACTTCCTTCGCCGGGTTTCAGATTATTTAAGTACATTTTAAGCGTCCTCAACTTTTAAGAGATAGGCCACTTTGTTAATCATGCCTCGGTTTTCAACGGTGTCCTGCACAGTTACGCTATGATGCATACGACGCAGCCCTAGTCCCCGCACACATGCTTTATGTTTAGTGAGGCGTCCATTAAGGCTTTTTACTAAAGTCACTTTCACTCTGTCAGACATAGCTATTAGCCTTTAATCTGTTCGATAGATTTACCGCGTTTCATAGCAATGTACTCGGGGGAAGCCATTTCTGTAAGGCCACGAATAGTAGCATGCACCATATTGAGGGGATTACGCGAACCAATGCATTTTGCCAATACGTCTTTAACGCCCACGACTTCAAAAACGGCCCGCATTGCCCCTCCGGCAATAATTCCAGTACCTCCAGAAGCTGGCTGCATGTATACCCGAGCAGCTCCATGACGTGCTGTTACTGGATACTGTAATGTGCTACCGCTAAGAGATACCTTGCACATATTTTTGCGTGCCTTATCCATTGCTTTTTGAATAGCAATGGGTACTTCACGCGCTTTACCGTAACCAAAACCAACCCGACCCTGACCATCACCTACAACTGTTAAGGCGGTAAAACCGAACTGGCGTCCTCCCTTAACCACTTTTGCAACGCGGTTTACGGCAATCAGTTTCTCTTGGAGACCGTCAGCGCTCTGCGACCCTTCAACATTTGCTGCCATCTTTTTTAAACCTATTAAATCTGCAAACCGTTTTCACGAGCAGCGTCAGCTAATGCTTTAACACGACCGTGATACTTAAACCCCGAGCGATCAAAAGCAACTCGTGTTATACCTGCCATTTTTGCTTTTTCTGCAATCGCTTTTCCTACCGTCTTAGCAGCTTCCACATTGCCAGTTTTTGTTAGGCTTTCGCGTAATGTTTTATCCAGTGTAGATGTTGCCGCTAAGACCTCTGAGCTAGAGGGGACAATAATTTGCGCATAAATATGCTGCGCTGTACGGTGAATACATAATCTATAAGTACCGAGTTCTCGAATTTTCATGCGTGTTCGCAAGCCACGTCGCTGGCGTGCTGCTTTTTTGCTGTGCATAGGGTCTACTTCTTCTTCGCTTCTTTTAAACTAATTTTTTCATCTGCATACCGTATACCCTTACCTTTATAAGGTTCGGGAGGACGGTAACCACGTATTTTGGCTGCTACCTGACCTACTTGCTGCTTGTCGACACCCCTCACAAAGACATCTGTCTGAGTCGGTGTCTCCACTGTTATACCTTCTGGTATTTTAAAGGCAACAGGATGGGAAAACCCAAGAGTTAGATTCAAAACGTTACCCTGTGCTTGGGCTCGATAGCCAACACCTACCAACTGCAACTTGCGTTCAAACCCATCGCTGACCCCAGTGACCATATTGCTCAATAAAGCTCTCATGGTGCCGGCCATGGCGCGATGTTGCGCTGCTTCAGAACGAGGTAAGGTATTGAGCTGGTTGCCTTCGTGAGCTAGCGAAACAGTTGGGTGCAATATAAGTTCCATGACACCTTTTTTTCCTTTTACCGATACAGTTTGACCGTCGATGTTTACATCAACCCCCGTTGGAACGGGAATCGGTTTTTTGGCGATTCGCGACATATCAATTTCCTTCCCGACCCGTTAGGCTACAACACACAAGACTTCACCACCACACCCGGCAGCACGCGCGGCGCGGTCAGTCATAACACCCTGAGAGGTGGATACAATAGCCACACCAAGGCCCCCTAACACACGGGGCAACTCGTCTTTGCCTCTAAACACTCTTAGCCCCGGCCGACTGACACGTTGTATTTTTTCAATGACCGGCTTACCTTCAAAATACTTAAGGGCAATCTTTAACTGTGCTTTACCCGCTGTTTCCGCCACCGTAAGGTCAGCAATATAACCCTCTTCCTTCAAAACACTGCAAATTGCAATTTTAAGTTTGGAAGAAGGCATGCTCACTTGTGTTTTTGTTGCGTTTTGCGCATTACGAATACGTGTTAGCATATCAGCAATAGGATCTGTCATGCTCATCTTGCCCTGACCCTCCCAGCTCGACCTCGATTACAACTCGTTAGAATTATCATGACTACCAACTCGCCTTACGCAAACCAGGGATATCTCCGCGCATAGCTGCTTCACGCAACATATTTCGCCCTAAAGCAAATTTACGATAGTAACCGTGAGGTCTTCCTGTTAGACGACAACGGTTATGGATACGCACAGGACTTGAATCACGGGGCAAGGCTTGTAAGTTCTGCTGCGCTTCACGCCGTTGCTCATCGGTGCTTTCAGGACTACGAATCGTCTCTTTTAATTCAGCCCGCTTGGCGGCATATTTGTTAGTTAGACGAATGCGTTTGATCTCACGATTAATCATAGATTTTTTAGCCATGCTCAACTCCGAATTGGAAAATCGAAAGCCTTCAACAAAGCAAGACCTTCTTTATCCGTGCGGGCTGTCGTTGTAATGGTAATGTCCATACCACGTATGACATCAATTTTGTCATAGTCAACTTCAGGAAAGATAATTTGTTCACGCACCCCTAAGCTATAATTCCCGCGACCGTCAAATGCTTTTGGGCTAAGCCCACGAAAATCTCGGATACGTGGTATAGCAATATTCACTAAACGATCTAAAAACTCATACATTCGCTCACGGCGTAGGGTTACTTTACAACCAATAGGCCAACCTTCACGAATCTTAAAACCGGCTATGGACTTACGGGCATAGGTCACAATCGGTTTTTGACCTGCAATCAATGTCATATCGTTCTGTGCATAATCGAGAATCTTTTTATCATTAGCGGCTTCGCCAACGCCCATATTAAGGGTGATTTTACTGAGCCGAGGCACCTGCATAATATTGCGGTAATCGAACTCCTCTCGCAGCTTATGCACCACCGTATCGGTATAGTAAGTATGTAGCCTCACCATCTTTACAGCACCCCTCAAACATCCACTACTTCATTGTTAGATTTGAAATAACGGACTTTGCGCCCATCATCAAGCAAGCGAAAGCCTATCCGATCCCCTTTATGAGTAGCGGGATTAAACATCATGACATTTGATATATGAATTGGCGCTTCCCGCTCTACAATTCCTCCCGCAGCTCCACGCATAGGATTCGGTTTAGTGTGTCGTTTTACAAGATTTACGCCTTCGACAATGACGCGGTCGTTATTTAATACACGCATCACTTGACCACGAAGACCCTTGTTTTTACCTGCAGTGACGACAACATCGTCACCCTTCTTTATTCTATGCATAGATATATCTCAACCTCACAGCACTTCAGGCGCCAGAGAAATAATTTTCATGAATCGCTCAGTGCGAAGTTCCCGAGTGACTGGTCCGAATATACGCGTACCTATTGGCTCTAATTTAGTATTCAACAAAACTGCCGCGTTTCCGTCAAAACGAATTAAAGAGCCATCACTTCGACGAACACCTTTACGAGTACGGACTACAATGGCATTGTACACTTCGCCTTTTTTAACCCTACCACGAGGAATCGCTTCTTTAACGGTTACTTTAATGATGTCACCGATGTTGGCGTAACGCCGATGTGATCCCCCC
>CAZGON010000107.1:0-12432 GCA_964527085.1 uncultured Candidatus Competibacteraceae bacterium | reverse complement strand
TAAGCACCATCCATATCTATCCGACCCTGGCGGAAGCCAATAAATATGCCGCCGGTAACTGGAAACGCGCCCATGCTCCCCAAGGTGTACTACGCTGGTTAGGGCGTTTTCATAATTGGAAGCGTGGCTCATCCGCTGGTCACGCGCTACCTGTAGCCACGGCTTCCGCCAAGGAGAGCGACTAATGAAGTATTTATTGCTCTGTTTACTATTGATGGTTGGCGGCGCCAACGCGCAAACAGCCTTTGACCACCAACATCCACAGTGGGATGAACTGGTCAAGAAACACGTTACCTGGATTAACGACGGACATGCTTCCCAGGTGGATTACAGGGGGTTCCAAGAGAATCGCCAGCAACTTCAGGATTATCTGGATGAACTGTCCAGCGTCCCCCAAAACACCTTTGACAGCTGGGGTAAAGATCAGCAGTTGGCGTTTCTTATCAATGCCTATAACGCCTTTACTATAGAACTGGTGTTAACCCGTTATCCCGATCTTGATTCCATCAAGGATTTAGGCTCGTTTTTGCGAAGCCCTTGGAAAAAACGTTTTTTTACTTTACTGGGCGAAGAGCGGCACTTAGATGACCTCGAACACGGTTTGATTCGGGCACCCGGCGTTTATGATGAACCCCGTATCCATGTGGCGGTGGTGTGTGCCTCTATCGGCTGCCCTGCCCTGCGGGACGAGGCATTTACCGCCGAACGCCTGGATGCTCAGATGGAAGACAGCTTTACACGGTTTTTAGGGGATAAATCCCGCAATCGTTACAATCCGAGTTCGCAAACCCTGGAAGTGTCCAAGATTTTTGATTGGTTTGAAGAGGACTTTGACAAGGGTCATGGGGGCTTTGATTCCCTCGAAAGTGTGTTTGCCCGTTATGCTGAATTATTGGCGGATACACCGGAAGCACAGCAACGTATTCGTGATGGACAGATCCCTATAAAGCATTTGAACTATGATTGGGGATTGAATGATAGAGCGGTATAGTTGTTAACGAGGAAGCAAGGGCAAGAAAGAGGTTTTTAAAACTGCTTTACAAGCGATGGGATTCTGGCTCACAACCCTGCTCTCGGTAGAACCGAAACCGGATGCGGGATTTTGCCAGCGTATCAGGGTCCTGATCTACAAGCTCAACAACGCGGGCAAAACGGCCAAAAAAATCTGGCGCGTCGTGGGTCATATTGACCAAAACGTCCGCCTGTATATCGGGTTCAGCCATCCAACCGATCAGCACCGGCGAGTGGTCATCGACAGCAGGGGGATATAATCCATGGGGTACAAAGCTACCCTGACGAAAGGTCCACAGTAGATCGTCCAGTTGCTGGCCCTGTTCGGCAGAGGTGGTATGAATATAAACGGTATGACCCAGCTTATAGGCTTTTTCAGCGAGACGGCAGGCTAATAGCGCCCGAGCGTTGGGCGCGGGTTGGGAGAGGATATAGAAATCGACGCGGGGCACAATCTAGTCAGGGGTTTTATGGCTTGTCTCGTTGATACGATCGAGCAGGTATTGCACCAACAATGGCACTGGTCGCCCTGTGGCGCCTTTCTCTTTGCCGATTTTCCAAGCAGTACCGGCAATATCTAAGTGCGCCCAGTGCAGTTTCTTGGTGAACCGTGCTAGAAATGACGCTGCCGTAATAGCGCCCGCCTCGCGTCCCCCAATATTGGCCACATCGGCGAAATTGCTATCCAATTGTTCCTGATACTCTTCCCACAAGGGCAATTCCCAGGCTTGATCAGCGGCAGCGCGGCCAGCGTTGACAATATCATTGGCCAACGGACTATGGTTACTAAACAGCCCATGGGGATGACGACCTAAGGCAATGATACAAGCACCGGTTAGAGTCGCAATATCGATGACGGTCACCGGTTCATAGCGTTCGCAGTAAGTCAACGCATCGCAGAGAATCAACCGGCCTTCCGCATCGGTATTGAGGACTTCTATGGTTTGCCCGGAAAGACTGGTGACAATATCACCGGGTTTGGTGGCGCGACCGCCCGGCATGTTTTCTACGGCGGGAATTAATCCTACCAAATTAATGGGTAGTTCCAATTCAGCGCAGGCTCGCAATGCGCCTAAAACACTGGCCGCCCCTCCCATATCAAATTTCATCTCGTCCATGGCGCTGCTAGACTTGATAGAGATACCACCGGTATCAAAGGTAACGCCTTTACCCACCAAAGCAAAAGGCCGCTGTTCCTGGGGCGCATTTCTGTAGTCCAATATAATGAGTTTAGCCGGTTGGGCACTGCCACGGGCTACCGACAGTAGCGAGCCCATTCCTAGCTCTTCCATCTCAGCCTCCTCTAACACTTGCACCTGTATGGTCGGAAAGGTTTCGGCCAGGAGGCTAGCTTGTTCAGCAAGATGACTGGGCGTGCAAATATTACCGGGCCGGTTACCTAAATCCTTGGCCAACTTAACACCAGCCGCAATGGCTATACCTTCCCGGATTGCGTGTTCGCCCGCTGACAGCTCCCGGCGATTGGGTAGCGTGAGTATAATCTTGCGCAAGGGGCGGCGGGGAGCTTCAGTCTTGCTTTTTAGTTCGTCGAACCGATACAACGCGGCTTCAGTGGCTTCAATAGATTGGCGAATTTTCCAAGCGCTATCGCGACCTTTAACGTTAAGATCAGTGAGGTAGCAGACGGCTTCGGTGGCGCCTGTATCATTTAGGGTGGAAACCGCTTTAGCGATGAGTTTACGGTAACGTCGATCATCAAGATCCCGTTCTTTACCACAACCAATCAATAAAATGCGATCACAGAGGGCAGTATCCGGCGGATGGATGACTAACAAGGTTTGATCTAGTTTGCCTTCCATATCGCCACGCCGCAAAATAGTTGAGAGATAACCCTCAAAAGCATGGTCAAACTGTTCAGCGGCAGGGGAAAGCCGACGTGATTCGTAGACACCTAAAATGAGACAGGCAGTACGCTGTTTTTCTGGACTACCGCTCTTTACAGTGAACTCCATCTGCTGCTCCCAATGACTAACTAACTAGTGGGCTACTGATAATGCTCAAAACCGTATGATTTGCAAGCGTTCAGCGGGAATGTTTCTTGCGCTAAAGTGTAACTTTTTTTCCTAGCAAACGCTAACCTCGGAGGTAAACCAGGTGTGTTGTTGAGAACTGACCGCTACCTCATTAAGGAAATTTCGCTAACCTTTTTCGCTACTATCTTAGTTCTTCTCACAACCGTGCTGAGTTTTCGGCTGGCTGGTTATTTCAGTCAGGCAGCCAGTGGTTTGCTAGCTCAAGATGTGATATGGCTAATGATCGGTTTGCAAGCGATTCGTTTCCTGGTGATTTTAATACCCCCGGCGCTGCTGCTGAGCGTGGTGCTGACGTTGGGCCGACTCTATCAAGATAACGAAATGGTGGCATTGAGCGTCTGCGGCGGCGGACCCAGTATCATCTACCGGCCATTGTTTTTGTTACTTTTACCGATGACGCTTATGCTGACGGGTTTATCGTTATACCTGGTTCCCCTTTGCATGGAGCTCCATCTTGAACTACAGTTTCAAGCTCGTCAAAACGCCCAGATTTCTATCATCACACCAGGCGCCTTTCGCGAATTGAACAACGGCAAATATGCTATCTACGTGGGTGGCGCCAGCCATGACGGTCGAGAACTACACAACATTTTTATTCGTAGCATCGATAACGACCAAGTTGCTGTGATAACCAGTCAGCGTGGCCATCAAAAAATCGAGCCAGAAACTGGCATTCGTTACGTTGTTCTAGAGGATGGCTATCGTTACCAGGGAGCGGCGGGCAGCGGCAAGGCGGGCACCCTCCACTTTCAACGGTTGATTTTTCAGATAGATAATGAACCTATTAGTCAAACAGAAATAAAACGGGAGGCCATTCCAACCGAGCAACTTTTAAAATCTCCATCACCTATCCATCGGGCCGAACTTCACGAGCGCTTTGCCAGCCCTGTGTCGCTTCTCGTGCTTGGCTTTCTGTCCCCTCTGTTAGCTCATACGCAACCGCGAGAAGGTCGCTATGGCCGAATTGTAGGCGCTATTTTGGTGTATATCATTTATTCGAATTTGCTGGAAATAGGCTATGCGTGGTTGGCGAATGGCGTCCTTTGGCAACCTTTGGGTCTATGGTGGGTACATGGCTTACCCATTTTGCTGGGCTTTGGCTTATGGTGGTATCGCTATGGCAACGGTTTATCCATACGCTGCGCAGGACCTAGCTGGCTGCAGGCTATTTATCTCAACCGGTCTGCGCCGTTAGCCAGTGACAAAGGATAAACGGTGCATCATTTAGATCGTTACATTTTTAAAGCAGTGGTTGGACCTACGTTAGTCACCTTGCTGGTGCTATTAGCACTGGAAACGCTGATAGGTCTTCTGGAAGAACTGGATAACCTGAGAGGGGGTTATGATCTAACAACTATCTTTCACTATATCGCCTTAACATTACCCCGTCGTGCCCATGAAGTTTTTCCCGTAGCTTTGTTGCTAGGCGGCTTATTGGGTATGGGTCAACTGAGTAGTGGCAGTGAAGTGGTGGCCATGCGCGTGGCGGGTATTTCGGTGCTACGTCTGGTTTGGCCGGTGCTGTGGGCAGGACTTCTGCTCAATATAGGGGCATTATTACTCGGCGAATTTGTTGCCCCCCATTCAGAACGACTTGCCCAAAATTTGCGGGCCAACGCCCGGGCAGAAGCAGTGACTATACGGATGGGACAAGGTTTCTGGGCCCGGGATGGCAATTACTTTATTCACGTCAACGGCGTCTTACCTGGATTTCGGTTAGCCGATATTCATCTTTATGAAGTAGCTACTGATGATAGCCGACTCACATCCATAGCATGGGCGCAACAAGCCCATTATGACAAGGGGACATGGATACTGGATCGGGTCAGTCGAAATGCCATACAAGATGACGCTGTCACTACTGAACAACTGACCAAGCTGAGGTTGAATTTAGGTATTAATCCTGATCTTTTAGAAGTACTCGCCATCGAACCTGAAGATCTTTCCATGCGTGATCTATACAAGTACATCAGTTATTTACAAAGCAATGGATTGGACGCCCGGCAACAACAGTTTGCTTGGTGGACAAAAGTGTTTGCGCCGTTAGCTAATTTAGCGATTTTGTATCTAGCAATGCCTTTTGTTTTTGCGCCCCAACGTACTTTAACCCGTGGCAAACGACTTATGATTGGTATTTGTTTGGGTTTGCTGTTCTTTTTGGTTAACCGTTTGATCGGTAATGTTGTGCTTCTTTACAGCCATTCCCCGCTGCTGGGAGCTATTTTGCCCGCTTTGCTATTTGCAACCGCAGGCACCTATGCACTGCGCCGAGTACCCTAGCGGCCATTAATAGGCTTTACTGATTACTCTTGCCGCTCTTTCGAAAAAAGAAATTCTGAGTCTTGGAAGATACAATTTGCACTATCACGGTGTCTGAGTAGCGATCGTGAAAACGGGTTGCCAACATCACTAGCAAAAAAATCAGTCCCACACCCATACTGAGCTGATAGTCAAATCCTAAAACTTGGCTCACATAAGCCATTGGCAAGATCCAAAGGCTTGCCAAGAAAAAACGTAACAACGCTTGCCACCACCCTAGGCCTTCTCCATCTGTGCGCTGAAGACGAATTTTCCATGCCCGCATTCCTAAGGTCTGACCACCATGGGTCCAAAACCAGCCAAAGAATAAAAAACACACCAACAATAGATAGGAAGAAAACCAAGCATTCCCCGACCCCACTGCTTGACCCGCCGTTAAGGGCAGAATCAACGCTGTGGCCACAAGCAGTAAACCACACAGTAACAGCGTATCGTAAAGGATAGCGCCACAACGCCGTAGCAGACCTACGGAGGATAACCCAGTCTGGAAAGATCTCTCTGACATAACACTGCACCCTTTCTGCTATCTTCAGTTCGTTTTATAAACCGCGCCACCACTACCATTTGTCATCAGCTTTGACTATGGTTATAGCAAAGGTTTTGTTTTCGCAGACATAAAAAAACCTGAGTATTACCCAGGAGGACAATTAATCTGCCATGAACATTGTAGCAGACCTATTAGCACAACCGGGCATTGTCGCAGCGGGACAATATGCCTATCGAGGTGATCGTTTTTCCTATAAGGGTGCGCTGACTGAACACTATGCCCGGATTTTATCCATCATGTGTCGAGCAACCACCATGGCTACCCATATGGAAGGCGATATGATTGCAACCCTATGCGGCCATTGCGGTATTAAGCCGGTACGGGGATGGATTATAAGAGGTTCAGATAGCACGTTATGTGTGGTGACTAATGTGTTTTGCCTAATCGACAACAAACAAGGGTCATTGAACCAGGCCCTAACCATGATGAATAAAGCGTTAGCCAATGAACCTATGGATCTGATTTAACATCCGTTAGCCTTGCATAGTACGAATTCGGAGGGGAGACAGGCCGTATGGTCATCTTTGAACAACTTTTGAATTTACCGGGCGCCATGGCCGCCTTTGCATTTCGAGGCAGTGGTGAACTACTAGAATATAAGATTGCCGATCCCGACGGTCCCCTGGATAGCAGTACCCTTGATCTACTAGGGCATATGTGTGCCGCCAACATTAGCATCGCGACGATGCAAGCCCGGGGCTGGGAAACCATGACAGATATCAAGGGTTTCTATCCAGTAAGACAGTTTACACTGGTGGGTTTTGATTGGTCCGTGGTGGTGAGTGGTCTGCAACGGGAGGCGTCCAAAAATGCCGGCGAGGACCTTCTACCACCTTTAGTGGGTGTGGTTATAGCTAATGAATCAGCCGATTATGAAGCCGCTTTCAAAGCCCTGGAACTGTAGGTCCGTGGCATGATTAAACGCTTACTAGTACTCGACGGTGTTGATCTAATCTGTCATTTCCGTGATGACGGTAGTCTGGTGGAAGGTTATGGCTTAATGGATCAACAACACATTGTAAAGCTAGCGCAGTTTGCTCATGGCTACCGACGCATGGTGCAAGGTCATGCCGATCAGTTGGCCATGTTCACAGGTATGCGAGGTTGGACGCCACCTCGGGGCTGGATTATTCGAGGCAATACTTACTCTGCTTGCTGCATAGCTAACTTGGTTTGTATAGTGCGCAATACAGAGGGTGCTTTAAACGAAATACTTGCTGAATTGCAGGAAGTCGCACGGTGGTAAATTGGCTGCTGATGTCACAAAACGGCAAACTTATAAAATATTTCTTGCATGCCGCAAGTGGGGGCCTCTCATCCTAGGATCGACCGATGACTAACATCCATCGTTGTTAGCAGACACCGGCTTGCTAGGTAGCACAAGCATGACCTGCCCCACCCTGTCATAAAGCGTCTCAATTTTGACGGAAACGTATTGTCACCCACTCCTTGGTTTATCTCTGTTACGGCTAATTTGGTTAAAATATCCTGACTCAATCAGCAAATCTTATTTTTTTTTAACAAGATGCTTCTTTAAACCAACATCAGATTGGCATTGAATATGCTGCTTAACTGATTATGGCGAAAAACACCTATCAGGATAAGTTTTTCTATAAACGGACTTATAGAGTTTTCAATAAACATCAAGTCATTTCAAAGGATTTTAATACTTTACAGAAGTATTAAGAATACTCAATGGACGATGGCAATGTTTTCAATACATGGCAATACTTACAATGGCTAAGCGCTACCTCATCTTTACGCTTTCGTTATGGACTTTGTTTAGTATCACGACGAGTCTTGCGGAGAACCTGACGTTTGATCCGGTTGTTACGCACTTACAGGCATTTATAGAAACTAAACCGACGACTTTGCTGCATCGTGGACATTCGATTCAATTGCATTCACCGCTGGCCTTAAAAAGATTTTACAGACAACGCCATTACCAGCCCGTATGGCTTGACGCGAATCAACCTTTGCTACCTGCTTATGGGCTTTTAGCGGCAGTCAGCGAGGCCCATCGCCATGGTCTGCGGCCTGCCGATTACCATCATTTGGAGCTGGATAAATTATTAAAACGAAGCTACTACCCGCAGATGACAGATTATCAGGAGCAAGCCTATCTTGACTTATTATTAACGGATGCTTGGCTCACTTATGGATCTCACCTCTCGTCTGGCCGTATTGATCCGAAAAAAGTCGATGAGTCGTGGAAAATCCCCAATCCCTACCAATACTTGGGGGCGCTTTTGCAAACTGCGCTTGAGCGCGGCGATAGTATTGAGACATTATATAACCTGGCTCCTCAACAGCCTGAATATCAGCGTTTGCTGGATGGTTTAGCCCGTTATCAAGCGCTTGAAGCACTAGGTGGCTGGCCCCTAGTGAGTTCTGGCGCAACCCTTAAAAAAGGTATGCATCATCCTAGGGTGAAAGAATTACGGGCTAGATTGCGGGTGACTGGAGAATTAGTTCTCATAGCAGCCCCATTTGGATCAGGCAACAAAACTGTAGTGACCGCGTCGTCCATAGAAGAAGCGGAAATGTTTTTCGACGACACCACTTTCGAAGCCGTGCGGGCCTTTCAAACTCGTCATGGATTAGCGGACGACGGTATTGTAGGACCCAATACGCTAGCAGCGCTGAACGTCTCAGTTTCTGAGCGACGTCGCCAATTGGAAATCAACCTAGAGCGCTGGCGCTGGTTACCCGATGATCTTGGCAGACGTCATGTCTTGGTCAACATCCCTAATTTCACCCTAAGCGTTGTGGAAAACGGTCACCCTGTCATGACCGCAAACGTTATCGTCGGTCAGCCAGAACGGCCGACACCTGTGTTTGCTGACGAAATCAGCCATTTAGTATTTAATCCCGATTGGTATGTACCTCGCACTATTGCGATCAAAGATAAATTGCCTGAGCTACAAAAAAACGTCTCCGCTTTCTCTAAACAAGGCATGCATATTTACAACTCAGCAGGTCAAGCTATCGATCCGCAAACCGTCAACTGGCAAAACGTCACCGCCGCCAATTTTAATTATCGCTTACGTCAGGATCCAGGCCCTAATAACGCCCTAGGTCAGGTTAAATTTATGTTTCCTAATCGTTACCATGTTTATCTCCACGATACCCCTTCGCGAAGTTTGTTCAATTATACCCAACGCGCATTTAGTTCAGGTTGTATTCGAGTCTCTAATCCATCGCAGTTAGCCGAATATCTCTTAAAAGACAATGACGGCTGGAGTCATGAAGAAGTTCTCACCACTATGACCCATCATAAGCAGCGCAGGGTGTCCTTACCGGAGAAAGTGCCTGTATATCTTGTTTATTTTACTGCCTCCGTGGATGCAGAGAACACCATATACTTCCGACCCGATATTTACCAACATGATAAAAAACTTGCCCAGACCTTCAACCAGCCTGCTTCGCCTCCAATCACCCTAGTGCTTCACCGCAACGACGGTTTTTGATACAAACCGCTCTTTTCAGTCAAAATAAGCGTAAGCGCCGCGATCTCAGAAATTTTTGAGATCGCGGTTAGTGGATCTGATCTACAGAACTTCGACGGTTACCACCCATAACCGGACCGGGCGATGCATGATGTACAACAAGATGCCAGGATTTTTGTTGACGTCGATAGATATTAGTAGCGATGATAGGTTGTGCAGGTTGCTCCTCTGCACCAATCACGGTAATGTGCTCATAAACGATGTGGAAAGCTGAATTGTCTTGGTATAACCTATGTGCACCAGCGATTCGGAATCGCAGTTGAACATTAGAATTAAAAATCTGCCGCCAGCTTTCGCGAATTTTTTGTACTCCCTGAAGCCTTGGCCCCATAGGATGAATGCATACGATAATGTCGCTCACCTCCCAGACGGCCATCATAGCCTCCAAGTTGAGGCCTTCGATAGCACTGTAAAATGCATATTCTGCTGCTTCAGGCGTCGTGTAGTGAGGCATTGTCATAGTAATCTCGGAAAAATGAGGATATTAAACTGACATGTTGGCGTAGTTGTCTGATCCTTTAGTGAGTATACTTATCAACAAAAATCAGAACATTTCTTTTAAGTAATTTGGCTAGGTTTTTAAGGGCTTGAAAACCCCTGGTTTAAACTCAGCAAGGAGGCGCGTATAATCACTAACAATAGGAGTTATTTACGTTTTGAACAGCGTTAACTACTCACCTGCAAATAACCTATCTAGCATTGACCAATGCATAGATAGACTGTGTTAACGTTTAGCTAAAACGGTCTCAAGTCTAATGGGCAGGTATACAGCAACTGCCATAAAAACCCCCTATACTAAATGCCAACGGCTTGCACCACGATATCATCAAACTCTCAAGCATCGGCCCGCGTGATAAAAAAATCCAACTTCACTTATGATGAACTTATTGCTTGTGCACGAGGGGAGTTATTTGGTCCCGGCAATGCACAACTTCCTTTACCCCCTATGTTGATGTTTGACCGCATCGTTCACATTAGCGCAGAGGATGGCAATTATGGCAAGGGCTCTCTTGTCGCCGAGCTTGATATTTATGCGGATCTATGGTTTTTCGGTTGTCATTTTCAGGGCGACCCTGTTATGCCTGGCTGTTTGGGTTTAGATGCGATGTGGCAACTGGTAGGTTTCTTTCTCGGCTGGAGGGGGGGACTTGGACGAGGTCGTGCACTCGGCGCAGGCCAGGTTAAGTTTACTGGACAGATATTGCCTGAAGCTAAAAAAATAACCTATCGGATTCACATGAAGCGGGTCATTCTTAGAAAGTTAGTCATGGGTATTGCCGATGCAGTATTAGAAGTCGATGAGCGTGAAATTTATACAGGTAAAGATCTTCGGGTAGGTCTGTTCACGACAACCGATAATTTTTGAGGAGTCCAAAATATGAGACGCGTGGTTGTCACGGGCATCGGTATCGTGTCTAGCATAGGTAATAACACAAAAGAAGTGCTTCATTCTTTGCAAGAAGGCCGCAGCGGTTTTGAATTTGCAGAGGATTATCAAGCTTTAGGTTTTCGCTCCCAGGTACGCGGCGCCATTAAGCTAAATCTAGAGGAGCATATTGACCGCAAAATTCGACGTTTTATGGGTGATGCCGCCGCCTATAACTACCTTGCCATGCAAGAAGCGATTGCCGATGCGAATCTCAACACGGACTTTGTTTCCCATCCTCGATCTGGTTTGATTATGGGTAGTGGTGGTGGAAGTCCGGAAAACATTGTCGAAGGCGCTGATTTACTACGCAACCGAGGTGCCCGCCGAGTGGGACCTTATATGGTGCCACGCACTATGGCCAGCACCACCTCCGCTTGCCTGGCAGTCCCCTTCGCCATCAAGGGTGTCAATTACTCCATCAGCTCTGCCTGTGCAACCAGTGCCCACTGCATTGGTAATGCCTATGAACTCATCCAGTGGGATAAACAAGACATCATGTTCGCGGGTGGAGGCGAGGAAATACATTGGAGTCTGAGTATACTTTTTGATGCCATGGGAGCTTTGTCTTCTAAATACAATGATAAACCTACCGCAGCTTCCCGTCCCTATGATATTGATCGCGATGGTTTTGTCATTTCTGGTGGAGGTGGCGTTGTGGTGCTTGAAGAAATGGAACATGCCCTCCAGCGCGGCGCAAAAATTTATGCCGAAGTGGTCGGCTACGGCGCTAGTTCCGACGGTCACGATATGGTGCAACCGTCCGGTGAAGGCGCAGTGCGTTGCATGAAGCAGGCTTTGCAAACAGTGCAGGGTCCTATCGATTACCTAAATACTCACGGCACTGGCACACCCGTCGGCGATATTCGAGAACTGGGTGCGGTAAGCGAGGTTTTCGGCGCGGCTATGCCAACAATCAGTGCTACGAAATCCTTGACCGGTCACGCCTTGGGGGCAGCTGGCGTACACGAAGCCATTTACAGTCTATTAATGCAAAAACATGATTTTATCGCCGCGTCAGCCAATGTTGATAATCTTGATCCTCAGGCGAACGATACTCCCATTGCGCTACAGCGGGTTAATGATGTAAAGCTTGACCATGTGATGAGTAATAGCTTTGGTTTCGGTGGCACCAACGCTGTACTTATATTTAAACGCTGGCAGTAAGCCTTTTAGCGGCATTTAAAAAAGCTAAAGACACCCTTTGCTATAGACTTTCGGCTAAAATAATGTGTTTCTTGGATTGACAAGCCGGTAGCTTTCCGTGAGAATTAACAGTCCATTTTTGGAGGGGTTCCCGAGCGGTCAAAGGGATCAGACTGTAAATCTGACGGCTCAGCCTTCGGAGGTTCGAATCCTCCCCCCTCCACCAGCTATCCGTTAGAGCGTTTTCGCTTTAGGCTATACACAAGACAGCTGAGAGGTGGGCGGAGTGTACATGAAGTACATAAGCACGCCGATATTGAAGGCTAACGATGTGTACGGCCAAATGGGAAATGCTCTAGCCATGGTAACTGGAGGCGTGGCGGGTGTAGTTCAATGGTAGAACCTCAGCCTTCCAAGCTG
>CAZGON010000106.1:10495-12686 GCA_964527085.1 uncultured Candidatus Competibacteraceae bacterium | reverse complement strand
GTTCGGCTTCAGGAGGTACCCATTAACCCCAGGCTTATCCAGAACTCACGTTAACATAGATGTTCATCAGCTTTACGAAAAGCTCGTCAGCAACTTCGGCGTTAGCCGCTGATCTTATTGACTTATTTTTTTGAGCGGGAATTGCTGCCCTGTTATTAGCGTCAAGAATATAGCCTCACCTTTTTCTAGGCAGCGTATAACCAAAGGCTCTGGCGTAAATGGCCAGGGCGGGAGACGGATCATGCCAGTTCCAGGTGAGATGCATATCGGCGCGGATAAACGACTTAACGGCATTGGTGAACCACTGTATGGCTTCAAGATTGGTTATTTCGCCTTGCCGCCGAGCCACCTTTAATCCGGCCAAATCCCCTTGAGTCCAGGCAAATCGCTTACCGATAGGATAATTGTTGCTTTCCGTTGCAATAGGGACTCCCCGCACCAAATTGAGCGCCATCAGGGGCAGATCAAGCCCGCAATACTGGGCAATGGCATAGCCGGCAGCTAGGCGAGGATTTATTTCTAAAAAGTCGGTGGAGCCTGTATTTTCATCGCACAAAAATTGCAAACAACCAATACCTGTATAATCAAGACGACTAACCAACTGGCGGCAATAATCATGCAGCGCGTCCGGTAGTGCAACAGAAATCCCTTGCACCGTAAGACCGGTGCCGTCCGGTCGTTGGGTGCGTAGGCTAATGGCGTCTAGACAGCGCAACAGCTCGCCATCTTTAGCGACAAAATGCAAATTGTGCCGCCAACCCGTCGCATAACGTTGCACCATCAATGTCGTGTGGCCTGGCGGCCACTGTAGCAATTGTTGTTGAAGCGCCGTTGCCGTCTGACAGATTAAGCCTTTTTCGCCCTCGATCCTCAACTCGGCAACGGTGGGTTTTATAATGCACGGATAACCGATAGTCTCAGCTTTCTCCAACAATTCCGCAAAGCTAGCAACGATGGCAAAGGCAGGATAAGGAATACCTAATTCCGCCACCACAGACAGCATTTTTGTTTTATGGTCGCAGATTTCCACCAGGTCGGGATCGGGCATAACCAGCTTGACATGGGAAGGTATTTGAGACAGGTGTCGGCACAGAGAAATAATGGCTAATCCCCGCACCGGAAATATAAAACCGATATCGGGTTGGTCTTTTAAAAAGGTTTGCAGCGCCTCGATAAAATGAGCTTCATCGGTTTCAATGGAAGGATGATCCCACACCTCGGCGGCATAGCGGGAACGCTCTGCATAAGAAGCCCACGGTTCCCGACCAACAATCACCCGATGGCCTGCCCTACCCAACGAACGCACCACAGAGATGGACGGTCGATAATTGCCCACCACTAAAACGGTTTCAGTATTATTCATTAGTTAGCTTTTTTAACAGGCAATGACATTGACCGCCAGCCCGCCGCGAGCAGTTTCTTTATATTTTGTTTTCATATCTGCCCCGGTATCGCGCATGGTTTTGATCACTTTATCCAAAGAAACATAATGGGTCCCATCGCCCCGCAAAGCCATACGGGTGGCATTGATGGCTTTGATGGCGGCCATGGCATTGCGTTCGATACAAGGAATTTGCACTAATCCCCCGACCGGATCACAGGTCAACCCTAGGTTATGCTCCATACCGATTTCAGCCGCATTTTCCACCTGGGCTGGGGTACCGCCCAACACCTCGGCTAACGCTCCGGCGGCCATGGAGCAGGCTGTTCCCACTTCGCCTTGACAACCCACTTCAGCGCCGGAAATAGAGGCGTTTTCTTTATACAAAATACCAATGGCGCCAGCGCTGAGCAGAAAACGCACAATACCATTATCGTTAGCGCCGGGACAAAATCGATCGTAATAATGGAGCACAGCGGGAACCCCCCCCGCCGCACCGTTGGTGGGCGCTGTCACCACTCGACCGCCGGCTGCATTTTCCTCATTGACCGCTAAGGCATAAAGATTCACCCAGTCCATAATCGTGAGCGGATCACATAAGGCGGCCTCGGGGCGACTGAGCAATTTACGATAAAACCCCGCTGCCCGACGTTGTACTTTCATACCACCGGGCATAGTCCCTTCCTGCTCACAACCCCGTTGCACACACGCCTGCATCACCGCCCAGATGTTTAACAGCCCGTCACGGATAGCGTCTTCCGAACGCCAGACCATTTCGTTCGTCAACATCAATTGGCTGATGGAAAAGCG
>CAZGON010000106.1:9188-10485 GCA_964527085.1 uncultured Candidatus Competibacteraceae bacterium | reverse complement strand
CGCCACTGTTAAAGGGATAAGGCAAAATGGTGTCGTCTTGTTTGATACGGTCGGCGCCAGCGGCTTGTTCGTCCACTACAAAACCACCCCCCACGGAATAAAAAATTTGACTGCGTAATGCCTCGCCATTTTCTCCATAAGCGGTAAACCGCATCCCGTTGGGATGATAGGGCAATGACTGGCGGCGATACATAATAATGTGGTCTTTTTCGCGAAACGGAATCGCTTTTTTACCCAGCACCTTCAACTGGCCAGTGGAACGAACATGGGCTATGCGGACCTTGGTGCAGGCTGGATCGATCTGCTCCGGCAGCTCCCCTTCTAAACCCAGCAGCACCGCTTTGTCACTGCCATGACCCTTACCGGTAGCGCCGAGAGAACCAAATAACTCGGCCTTTATGGCAACGACTTTCCCTAATAGCTGAGTGTCTTCAAGCGCTTTACTAAACTGACAGGCTGCCCGCATGGGTCCTACCGTATGGGAGCTAGAAGGACCAATGCCGATTTTAAACAAATCGAATACACTGACGGCCATAGGATTTACCTCATTTAGGTTATAGGCGCTAAATACATTGCTAGGTGAAGCATACCCTCTTCTAAATTTGCGCTTAGTTATCAAAAAATTCCACGATGTTATGCCGTTGCGCCAAAGCATCCGCTTGACCCAGTTCCATTAAATGGCGCGTATAAGCACTGTCGAAAGCTAAATAGCTGAGTAAATCCCAACCCTTTTCTGCGGAGGCGCCGATGCCTTTTAATAGATAACGCAACATAGGGGAAAACCGATTAAATTCCTCCGAGGCTAAGGTGCCCAGATCTTGCGATGGCCGAATCACTAGCAATGGAATATCCCGTAATTGACTGGGATGAGCACGGCCTTGCTGGGTCAAACTGGCGGCGGTTTCGTTGATACGCTGCATCCGTTCGGCATCAAGATCTAGCGCATCGAGAAATGCGGCATTAAGCATCACCCCGGCGATATCCGCCAATGATATATCGGGCATACCTCCCTTTTGTAGCGTTACTGTGTCATCTTCAGGACGCAGATGGCGAACACCGATGGCCAAAATTCGGTCTGCCCCCATACGAATCGCCGGACTTAAGGGACTTGTTAGACGCACACACCCGTCCCCATAGTAAGTGTTATGTAACGGCACTGGTTCAAAAAAGATGGGTATCGCCGCAGACGCCAACAGATGCCGTAAGGTTAAGGAGGTTCTGTAAGCCACCCGCGACAACCTTACCCAAGACTCAATAGCGGGAGAACCATCAAAAAAAACCACCGTCGCACCGGTGA
>CAZGON010000106.1:0-9178 GCA_964527085.1 uncultured Candidatus Competibacteraceae bacterium | reverse complement strand
TGCGGATATTGCGTTTTATGGCTTTAAAATTGATGTGTTTCGCTAAAAACTCACCCAGCGGTCGGGCATCGATAAGATGATTTGAGCGGCTACTACCCAGTAATCCGCCGAGGCTTAGATCACGCAACCAGCGCATACTCAAAGCACTTAACGATAAAAAATCGGCGCGGATGACCTGCTCACTACGCAATTCTCCCCACACTTGGCAGAGCGCATCCACACCGGTGGAAAAATTTCCGTTTTGCGCCGCTAAAAACGTGCTATTGATAGCACCTGCCGAAGCACCCACCAAGATATCAAAGGGCGAGTTGTTGACCGTGTCACCAAGAATCTCTTGAATTCCCTTGAGAACGCCCGCTTGATAAGCGGCCCGTGCGCCGCCACCGGTGAGCACTAAACCGGTCCTTTTTTCAGTTTGTTGTCTATTCATGACTCAAAATCGCTTAAAGTCCTAAAAGAAAGTCTGTCGTTTCGGTAGAATACCTGGAAAATAAACCGAAAACCCACTCGTCTTTTAGGAGTTTGCTCATGCCTGAGCCCAAACCTCCCTTTTTTACTCGGCTTGCCTTAGCGTTGCAGACTTTTTGGCATACCTTGAATGACCCTGGCTTTGCTGTTCAATTGGCCCGTTTGAGTCAAGGCAACCCCGCAACACCACCAGAAACCCCTCAACCCACCCCAGCCACCCTTAAGGAAACCCTACCCGACGCTGCCTTGCAATTATTGGCGCTGTTGCAGCAAGAAGGGCGATTTGTAGATTTTCTCCAAGAAAATGTAAACACTTATTCCGATGCCGAAATTGGCGGCGCCGCTCGGGTCGTTCACGAAGGTTGCCGCAAAGCCCTGCAGGAGCATTTGACCCTAGCCCCGGTACGCTCCGAAGAAGAGGGTACCCATTTAACACTGCAAGAAGGCTTTGATGCAGCCGCCATCCGTTTGACCGGTAATGTGGTGGGCACAGCCCCTTTTAGCGGCGCTTTAGTGCATCGGGGTTGGCGGGTGGTGGATATAAAACTGCCTAAGATCGCCGAGGGCCATGATGTGAAGATTTTAGCGCCCGCGGAGGTAGAACTATGAGTGACGCTCGGTTCGCAGTGGGCATCGACTTGGGTACTACCCACTGCGTGATGTCCTATGTGGACTTCGCCCATAGCGATGGCGAAGCCGTGGCCCATGGGATAACACCGATAGCCCAGTTAACTGGGCCTGGCACGGTGGAAGAACGCTCGGTATTACCGTCTTTTATCTATTTGCCCCACCCCGATGAACTGGCCGCAGACGACTTAATCTTACCCTGGGACACCCAACCCGCCTTCGCCATCGGTGAATGGGCCCGCACCCTGGGTAGTCATACCCCGATTCGCTTGGTGTCCAGCGCCAAAAGTTGGCTCTGCCATCCCGGTGTGGATCGGCGTGCGCCGATTTTGCCCGTCGAAGCGCCCCCAGAAATCCAGCAACTGTCTCCTCTGCAAGCCTCGATTCATTATTTAGAGCACTTGCGTAGCGCCTGGAGCCAGCAACATCCGGATGATCCCTTATTAGAACAGTCAGTGACCATCACCGTGCCAGCGTCCTTTGATCCAGCGGCCCGGGAACTCACCGCTGAGGCTGCCGAGGCCATCGGTTTTCAGCAATTGACCCTGCTGGAAGAACCCCAGGCTGCTTTATACAGCTGGATACAAGCTAGCCAGGGCAAATGGCGTAAGCAGGTTAAAGTAGGCGACATTATTTTGGTGATTGACTTAGGCGGTGGCACCACTGACCTATCCCTCATGGCGGTCACCGAACAAGAGGGTTCTTTAGAACTCAACCGTATTGCCGTGGGCGATCATATTCTGTTGGGCGGCGACAATATGGACCTGGCCCTCGCCCATGTAGTGCGGGCTAAACTAGCCGCGGAGGGTAAAAAACTTGATCTGTGGCAAATTCATGGGTTAACCCACGGTTGCCGGAATGCTAAAGAAACCATGCTCAGCGATGCCAGCATTGAATCCATGCCGGTGGTGGCACCAAGTCGGAGTTCCAAACTTATCAGCGGCACGCTGCGCACCGAATTAACCCGGGAGGAAGTAACCCATACTTTGGTGGAAGGCTTTTTTCCCTGGGTGGATGCTCACGCTCGACCCGCCACTCGAGCCCGCACCGCGCTGACTAAGCTAGGGCTACCCTATGCCCAAGATGCAGGCATCACTCGTCATCTGGCCGCCTTTCTAGGTCGCCAAACTAACGCTACCGAAGCCTTGACCGGTTTTGCCTATAAACCGCCCCCAAATGCCACGTTTTTACATCCCACTGCCGTTTTATTAAACGGTGGCGTTTTCAAGGCTAATCTAGTGGCTGAGCGCACCTTGAGTATTATCAACGCTTGGCTTGAAGCCGAAGGGGCGGCGCCGGCGCGATTGTTGGAAGGCGCTGATTTGGATCTCGCTGTAGCACAGGGCGCGGCCTATTATGGCCATGTGCGACGGGGTCGCGGTGTACGCATCCGGGGCGGTACCGCCAAAGCTTACTATGTAGGCATCGAGAGCGCCATGCCGGCAGTACCCGGTATGGAACCCCCGCTGCAAGCCCTTTGCATTGCGCCTTTTGGCATCGAGGAAGGCACTGCGGCGGAATTGCCGCCCCAAGAAGTGGGTTTGGTGGTGGGCGAACCGGTGCGCTTTCGTTTTTTTGGCTCTTCGGTGCGGCGCGAAGATCAAGTGGGCACGGTCCTGGAAGAATGGACCCCCGATACCCTCGAGGAATTGGAAGAAATTCAAGCGGACCTGCCCGCTGAAGGACGCACGCCGGGAGAAGTGGTGCCGGTGCGACTGCATGCCTTTGTCACCGAGTTAGGCACGCTGCGCTTGGAGGCGGTGCCCCGCAGCGGTGATGAACGATGGAATGTGGAGTTTAATGTGCGGGGCGAGGCCTATTAAAAAGATTATTAATAGGTTGTTTCAAGTATCAGGTGCTTACTCCGGAAAACGCTGTAAATACGTCCCTGTACGCTTGATGGCGGTATCCATACCGCCAACATTTCCTTACATAAGCACCCAACACTTGAATATTGTTTAATCGTAACTGCTCGCCCGTCATTCCGGCAGGGATTGCCGGAATCCAGTTGCCAGGGATGATAAGCAGGGCTTGCCGTCCATGACGCTGGATTCTCGCCAATCCATGGCGAGAATGACGGGAGGGTGAGTAGTTACAATTTATGAATGCAATCTTAAGAAGAGAGAGACTCATCGCAAAATCAACGAAGTTATCCCGTTACCTGGTTGGTATCGACCTGGGCACCACCCATACGGTAGTGGCCTATGCGGATACCATTGCCAAAACTGAGCCGTCGATTCAATTGTTTCCCGTTGAACAACTGGTGGCGCTGGGGGAAGTGGCCGCTAAATCCCTTTTGCCATCGCTGCGCTATCATCCCGCAGAGGGGGAATTCGCCCAAGACGACATTAACTTACCCTGGGTGACCAACGATCCTGGCGCTATTTCCCATGTGGTTATCGGCGAACTGGCTCGGCAACTGGGCGCTAAGGTGCCGGGACGATTAGTGGCCAGCGCAAAAAGCTGGCTATCTCACGCAGGCGTGGATCGCACGGCCGCCATTTTGCCCTGGGGCGCTGAGGAAGTCGTTAAGATCTCGCCGGTGGATGCCAGCGCCAGTTATCTAGTCCATGTGCGTGACGTCTGGAACCGTCATTTTCCCAAATACCCGCTAGAAAAACAGGATTTGGTTCTGACGGTACCGGCTTCTTTTGATGCAGCAGCCCGTAGCCTGACCATCACGGCTGCGCAACGGGCAGGACTCAACCAAGCCCATTTGTTGGAAGAGCCACAAGCCGCCTGTTATGCCTGGATTTACCACCATACCGGACAACTCACTGCAGCCTTAGCGGACACTAAGTTACTGTTAGTTTGCGATGTGGGCGGCGGCACTACCGACTTGACCCTGATACAAGTGACGCCTAGGGAAGACACGCCCAAATTCACCCGGATCGGCGTGGGTGATCACTTGATGTTGGGAGGCGATAATATGGATTTGGCCCTCGCTCATCTGGTAGAACAACGGCTTGGAGGAGAACGCTTACGGGCAGCCAGTTTATCCCAGCTTATCCAGCAATGCCGCCTCGCTAAAGAAAACCTATTGGCCGCTGATGGACCGACACAAACCACGGTGACACTATTGGGTAGCGGCGCTCGCCTTATTGGCGGAGCACGATCCACAGAGTTGACCCAAGAAGAAGTCAACCGGCTGGTGGTGGATGGTTTTTTACCTCAAGTGGGGGCAGATGAGCGCCCCCAGGGACGCCTCGGCGGTATTGTCGAGTTTGGTCTTCCCTATGCCGCTGATCCTGCTATCACGCGACACATTGCGGCCTTTTTGCATCAGCATACTCACGCAGCGAGACAGGCCCTGGATGAGCAAACGCCGATAGAGGATGGATTGGCCATGCCGGACGCCGTGCTCCTCAATGGCGGCGTTTTTCAAAGCAACACCTTAAGCCAGCGACTCCTGTCTACCTTAGATCAATGGCGAGGCAGACCCCTCCGCCAGCTGCACAATGCTGACCCTAATCTCGCCGTCGCCAAAGGGGCGGTCGCCTATGGTTTGGCCCGCCGGGGTCAGGGTGTCCGTATCGGGGGTGGCTCGGCGCGTAGTTATTTTCTGTTAGTGGATAACCAAACCGAGCAACAACAGGGGGTTTGCGTGTTACCTCGCGGTAGCGAAGAAGATCACGAAATTCGCCTCACCCAACGCACCTTCTCGTTACGCCTGGGCGAACCGGTGCTTTTTCATCTGGTCTCTTCCACGGCTGAAGAACTTTCTCAACCTGGCGACGTGGTGGCTATTGATTACACACGCTTCACCACCCTACCGCCCATTGCCACCGTCCTCGGCGAGCAGGCGGAGAACATCGTTGAAGTACCGGTCCAGGTGGCTGCTATGCTCACCGAGGTGGGCACTCTAGAGATGAGCTGTATTGCCGACGACGACACGTCCCAGCGCTGGCGCTTAGCGTTTCAGCTACGGGACAGTGGGCAAGAAAACCTCGCTGATACGGTTCATCCACGTTTTGACGAGGCGGCAGAGCTGCTGCAACGTTTTTATGGCGAGCGCTCTAAAGAGGTTGTCCCTAAGGCCATCAAAACCTTAAGAAACGACCTGGAACAGGTATTAGGCAAACGGGATAATTGGAACACAGCGCTGTTGCGGGAGCTGTTCACGGTACTTTGGGACGGCGCCCGGCGACGGCGACGCTCCCCCGATCATGAACGGCTTTGGTTTAGCTTGACAGGTTTTTGTCTACGCCCCGGCTTTGGTTATCCCTTAGACGATTGGCGCGTTCAACAACTATGGTCCCTCTATGAACAAGGGGTTCAATACAATCAGGAAACCCGTGTCTGGTCTGAATGGTGGACCCTGTGGCGACGTGTCGCTGGGGGTTTATCCGAGTCGGCGCAAATCCGGCTGCTGGATGGCATTGCCGATGATCTTAAAATAGCCCAGGGGAAAACGCGGCGCACCGCAAAAGGCGCCAAAACCGCAAAAGCGGCTAACTATGACGATAAAGTGCAGTTAATAGGATCGCTAGAGCGATTACCGGTACAACGCAAAGTGGAAGTGGGCGGGTGGTTGTTAAAACGTCTGCAAGGCAAGGGCGAATCACCCCAGATCTGGTGGGCCGTGGGACGCCTTGGCAGTCGAGTGCCCCTCTACGGCAGCGCCCACAGTGTCGTTCCCCCCTCTATCACCCAGGAATGGCTAAAGCAGGCACTGGCGCAAAATTGGAAAGCATTTCCGCCAGCGGCCCTAGCCGCAACCCTATTGGCTCGCTTAAGCGGCGACCGGGAACGGGATTTGGATGAGAACTTACGCCGTCAGGTGGCAGAACGGCTGGGTATGGCCAAAGCGCCGGAGTCTTGGATAAAAATGGTGGAAACCGTGGTTGTTTTGGAAGAAACGGATGAAAAACAGTTGTTTGGGGAAAGCCTGCCACCCGGATTACGGTTAGTTAATTGACATCTTATCTATGCGCGACAGACAACGATGCAAAAAATAGATGGCCTGAGTGAACAAGAAGTACAACAAAGAAGAGCAGCAGGACTTGGCAATCTGAAATTGAAGAGTGGGCGCTCTTATCTCGACATTACCCGCAGCAACCTTTTCACCCTCTTCAACAACACGCTTTTTGTCATCGGTATTGCGCTTATTGCTATGGGGCGCATCAACGATGCCATTAACAGCGTCGGTATTGGCTTCGTCAATGCGCTGATCAGCACCGTCCAGGAAATCCGGGCCAAACGTCAACTAGACCAGATTTCTCTGCTCAACAAACCAACGGTGACCGTAGTTCGTGAGGGTCAAGAGCGGGAGATTGACCCCGTCGAGATTGTACAGGACGACGTTCTGCGCGTGGTAGTTGGCGACCAGGTTTTGGTCGATGGCGTAGTGGTCGGCAATGGTGCACTGGAAATGGATGAATCGTTGCTGACAGTTGAATCGAACCTCATTCGCAAGAACGCGGGCGACAAGCTCTTTTCTGGCAGCTTTTGCGTCACGGGGGCGGGCCATATGCAGGCCGAAAACGTGGGGGGCGAGAGCTTTACCAATCAGCTCACCGCAGCCGCACGCGAGATGAGCATCGTGAAGACGCCGCTACAGCAAAAAATTGAGCTGCTCGTGAAGCTAGTCATGCTGCTGGTGACCGTCTTTAGCATCTTGATCTTTGCCGCATCCATACTAGAAGGCTTGAGCGACATCCGTCTCGTGCAGATCGCTGCCGTGCTGACCGGACAGGTTCCTTATGGCCTCTTTTTGATGGTTGTTGTCGCTTACAACCTAGGTGCGGTTAAAGTCGGGCGCGAAGGTGCGTTGATACAGCAAACCAACGCCGTCGAATCGCTGAGTAACATCGACATTCTCTGTACTGACAAAACCGGTACGCTCACTACAAATCGGCTCCAATTCAACGACAGCTATCCGCTTAGCGGTGCAAGTATCGACGAGATCAGGCCCGCACTGGGTGACTTTGTGCGCAGTGTTTCCGTATCCAACCAGACGAGCGAGGCTATTCTGGCAGGTACAGAAGGTGAAGTGCGCCTCGTGAGCGATGAAGTTCCCTTTGCCTCGGCTCGTAAGTGGAGCGGCGTCGCGTTTAGTCAGACCGAGCACCGCGGGTTGTACCTGCTCGGTGCGGTGGAGATGCTGACTGACCATCTGCCCCCTGAAAGCATGGCCGAAGGTGGGGAGCTGCTACAAAAGATGCGCGAGTGGTCTGACCAAGGCTTGCGCGTGCTGCTCTTTGCCCACGCGCCAGATGTGACGAACTTCCATAATATGGCAGGGGAACTGGAACTACCACAGCTGACACCGCTGATGCTCGTCAGCCTGCACGACGAATTGCGCCCGATGGTGAAAGAAACAATTGCCGAATTCACCCGCCTGGGCATCGGCCTCAAAGTCATCTCTGGCGACAGCCCACACACGGTAGCCGCGCTGGCCAAGCAGGCGGGCCTGCCCGGCAATATCAAGCTGGTTTCCGGCCCCGAGCTGGCAGAGATGAGCGATGCGGAGTTTGACCAAGCCGCTGTCGACGCTTCCATCTTTGGCCGCATCTCACCCCAGCAGAAGGCGCGGCTGGTTGACGCACTTCTGCGCCGTGGCAAGTACGTTGCCATGATGGGCGACGGGGTCAATGATGTCCTTTCGCTCAAAAAGGCGTCATTGGGCGTTGCTATGGAGTCGGGCAGCAGCGCCACCCGCAACGTGGCCGACATGGTGCTGCTGGGTGACTCCTTTGCTGCCCTACAGCCCGCCTTTAACGAAGGGCGACGCATTGTGGCGGGCATGTCGAGCATCCTCTATCTATTTCTAGCCCGTTCACTCACCGGTCTGCTCCTAATCATCGGCGTAACCATGTTGGGTTTGAGCTTCCCCTTTAATCCATCACAGGTGGCGCTGACCACCTTCACCGTGGGTATTCCAGCTTTCTTCCTCACTCTTTGGGCATTGCCAAACAAACTTGAGCCAAATTTCTTGCTGTCACTGGTTCGCTTTGTAGTGCCGGTTGCACTGCTGACAATGTTAATGGGGGTCGGCGTCTATCTCGACGACTTCAACCGTGCCCACCATGCAGAGGTTGATATTATTCCTAGTAGATTACTGGAAGACTATAGCGCGTACACTGGCGTCGATCTAGAGGACAATAGCTTTGGCGACGCCTTTGGCACAATTGCCGCACAGGGCTCACTGTCCATCTTTTTCTCGCACACTGCTTTCTTGCTCATCCTCTTTCTTAAGCCACCGATCCGCTTCTTTACTGGCTGGCGTAAGGAGGTAAGTGAGGATAAGCGCCCCGGTATTCTGGCCGTTATGCTGATCTTGGTCTTTCAGATCTTTTACTTCGAGCCAAGCATCGGCGCCTACTTTGGGCTGTTGGAGAAACCTCCCGACATATATGTGAAGATCCTCGGACTCGTCGTCGTGTGGATGTTTGTCATCCGTGCAATTTGGCGAAACCGCCTTTTTGAACGCTTCTTGGGATTGGAAATTCAGCCATAAAGCATGCGCAGATTAGGTGGTGACCAGGATGATTCTTCCCGTCTCAACGGTTGGATAGTCATTTTAGGGGCCTGACACCGCTATCATAACCATCTTCGGGGACATACTAACAAAAGGCCATAACAGCGTCTCCGATCATCGCGACGCAATATCACCGCCACCGTCAAAAATTTCGCCGATTCTATAAAAACTCCAAGAAGACCTGGGCATTTTGAAGATCTTTGATCAGTTTATGGTCTCAAGTGCAGCTGCTGGCAAGTGCAAGCAAGCAACCAGACTAAAGAGACACTCACTAATTTCTTAGCCAATTTTTAGATAGTATTTGTCTTTGCAGCACAAGCGCTAAAAAGGCGGTATCCTCAAAGGACAAAAGCTCAAATCTTAGAGGCAATGGAAAGGAGCAGTAAGGCCATTACGGAGAAAATGTCCATCTCGTCCAAAAGAAGGGGTGCAGTGATCCTAGAATCCAAGAGGCTGTAAAGCGCTTCCATGTGCAGGCCAAGTGGAAGCCAGGCAAATAGCACATGGCCAACAAGGCGCTCAACCCGACCGCTCGCTTCGCTCACGGCGGGTTAGCTTGTCGTTAGGCGCTTTGTCTTTTTTGTTTAGCTTCCTGGGGTACAG